>JACKOF010000002.1:0-300000 GCA_024234435.1 Pseudomonadales bacterium | reverse complement strand
ATACCTGCCAGGGGGATCATCAGGCGAGGGTCATACCAGGGGTTGAGCTTGAGCACTCCCTGTGTGGTGAGTGCGAGAGTAAAGCCGCCACCAATGGAAATGGCGGCAAATGCTCGGGTTAGCAACTGGCGACGTTGGAGTGACACGGTTCCCAGTGCAATCCAGCTTGAGAAAAAAACCATCAGGGTCAGTACCAGTATGACAATACCTGCGTGGTCGGCGTTAAACAGGGCCGCCAGGAAGTAGCCGATAAGTGCCAGCTGTAATAGCATTCTGAGGGTGGCATAGAGGGCCTGGCCTGCGCCGACTGACCAGCGGAAAAGAATCACCAGAGTGACTGCAACGGGCAGAAAGGCGATGCCGAGGTTCATCAGGGGAATCGCCTGAACGGTTTCAGTCATGTTTGTTCGAAAAGGTGATGTTGGCGCTATTCCTGTTGTCGGAAGTTTTTATTGCTTTGACGGTAAACTACAGGTCATCAGGTAGTCGTTCAATGCGCGCAAGATATGACTTCGGGTGATTATCCCGACCAGCTTGCCTTGGTTCACCACCGGGTAAGCCTTGCGTGTGCTGTTGGCCATCATGTCTGCGACCTGATAAATACCGGCATCCTGTGAGACAGATGTGGGCTCCGTTGTCATCACTTCTTTTGCACTGGGTGCGCCCTCGCAGTGGTAGCTGCTCTGAATCATTTGTTTGATACAGTCTTTTTGTGAAATAAAGCCGACCACCTGATGTTGATCGTCAACCACGGGTAAGCCCGATAACGAATGTTTATCCAGCAGGTTGATAACCACGCCCAGCGGGGTGGTTGGCTTGACAATAGGCGGGTCGCCCAGCATGTAATCGTAAACGGTGGATTCATTTTTCATATGTCATTCATCCTCAATTTATGGTTTTCAGCTTGTCAGCTGAATACCTGCAGACATCGTCTGCTTTTTATATGCACAGTATAGGTTTAGTCAATGTCTTAATCGATGCCCAGATCGCCCCATATTTGATCTATTCGATGTTTTACCGCAGCGTCCATTTCAATTGGCTTGCCCCACTCCCGACTGGTTTCGCCGGGCCATTTGTTGGTGGCGTCGAATCCGATTTTTGAGCCGAGTCCAGAGACAGGAGAGGCAAAATCCAGATAGTCGATGGGGGTGTTGTCAATAATGACTGTGTCGCGACGGGGATCCATACGTGTTGTGATGGCCCAGATGACATCGTTCCAGTCGCGCGCATTAACATCGTCATCGGTCACCACCACAAATTTGGTGTACATAAACTGGCGCAGGAATGACCATACGCCCATCATGACCCGCTTGGCGTGCCCCGGAAATTGCTTTTTCATGGTTACCACCGCGAAGCGGTAAGAACAGCCTTCAGGAGGCAAGTAGAAATCGACTATTTCCGGGAACTGCTTTTGCAAAAGCGGGATAAATACTTCATTCAAGGCCAGGCCCAAAATTGCCGGTTCGTCAGGTGGCCGGCCGGTGTAGGTGCTGTGATAAATCGGATCTCGGCGGTGGGTAATGCGATCTACAGTAAAGACCGGGAAATTATCTACTTCGTTGTAATAACCGGTGTGATCGCCATAGGGGCCTTCCGGAGCCATGTCATCCGGGTGGATATGGCCTTCCAGAACAAACTCGGCATTTGCAGGAACTTGCAGATTTCCTGCCAAACTTTCGGCAACTTCTGTGCGGCCGCCTCGCAGCAAGCCAGCAAAGGCGTATTCGGAGAGAGTGTCCGGTACAGGTGTTACTGCACCGAGGATGGTTGCCGGGTCCGCGCCCAGTGCAACAGCGATCGGGAAGGGTTCGCCCGGATGAACTTTTTGCCAGTCGCGAAAGTCCAGAGCACCACCTCGATGACTTAACCAGCGCATAATCAGTCGATTCTTCCCAATCACCTGCATGCGATAAATACCCAGGTTTTGTCGCTCTTTTTCGGGGCCACGAGTGATGACGAGTGGCCAGGTAATCAGCGGTGCGACATCTTCAGGCCAGCAGGTCTGGATAGGCAGTTTGCCAAGGTCTACGGCATCACCCTCGATGATCTCTTGTTGCGAGGGCGCCTTTTTTATTATCTTGGCAGGCATATTGAGTATTTGTTTGAAGTCGTGCCGCTTTTCCCATAAGTCCCTCAGACCCTTGGGTGGTTCCGGTTCTTTGAGAAAAGCCAGTAGTTCGCCCACTTCACGCAAGGCGCTAACACTTTTTTGCCCCATGCCCATAGCGACCCGCTCGGGGGTGCCGAACAAGTTCCCCAGAACGGGAATGTCGTAGCCTTTGGGTTTTTCAAAAAGCAATGCAGGTCCGCCAGCACGCAATGTGCGATCGCAGATTTCGGTCATTTCCAGAACCGGGTCAACTTCAACGCTAATGCGTTTGAGTTCTCCTCGGTTTTCAAGAAAAGTAATAAATTCTCTTAGATCAGAACAGTTCATGTGAATGCTGGTTACTTGTGCCAATTACCGGAAAGTTGCGCCAAGTGTTACGGCAACTAAGGGTGATTGCAAGGCGAAAATCGGGTACATTGCCGGTGATCCAACAAAAAGCCAACATGATGAGCACAGCCTACTTGTTACTGGCAAATATTGCTGCCGCCCTTCACTTCAGTTTCGTGGCCTTTGTGATTGCCGGGGGATTACTCTGTTATCGCTGGCCCAGACTGGTCTGGTTGCATTTCCCTGTTGCGGTATACGGTATCACGATCATGGTAGTGAACTGGCGCTGCCCACTGACTGATCTTGAAATCTGGTTGCGCAAAATGGCCGGGCAGCAGGTCAACTGGACAGAGTTTATTGAGCACTATATTTGGTCAGCGGTTGGCTGGGATGGCACAGAGCCGTTTATTCTGGCGCTGATTGTGCTTCTGATCGTGCTGTTTAACTTCAAGGCCTACCGGGATCTGGTCAAAGAAGCTTTAAGCAAGTAATCGGCAGAAAGATGGTGTTCTGTTGACGGTTAGTTGTGCCGTTTCTCAAAGGCGGCCTGTTGTTCGGGCGTCGCTGGTAGTTGATATTTGTCTTTCCATTCTTCGTAGGGCATACCGTAGACAATCTCGCGGGCTGTATCGTAATCCATTTTCTCTCCACGCTCTTCCGCCGCTGCCATATACCACTTGGAGAGACAGTTACGGCAAAAGTCGGCGAGAATCATCAGGTCGATGTTTTGTACATCTGTATGATCTTGCAGGTGTTTGATCAGCCGCTGAAAGACGGCTGCTTCAATTTCATTCTGGGTGTTTTTTTCCATGGCGATTGATTACTCGTTCAAGTTTTACGCTGTTAAATTTTTGCAGCTGAGAACTTTCGCATATTTGCTGCAGCAATGCATGTTTTCTTTTAATTGCTGTGCCATTGCAGACTGAACGGTTCTTGGGCATAGTTTGCAGCACACAAATTACCCTGACAAAAGCTGGTGCGCCATGACTGATTATCTGATTGCCCCCTCCATCCTTTCTGCTGACTTTGCCCGCCTTGGAGAAGAAGTTGATGCGGTGCTGGCAGCGGGTGCAGATGTAGTGCATTTTGATGTTATGGATAATCACTATGTGCCTAACCTGACGATTGGGCCAATGGTGTGCAAGGCGCTGCGCGACTACGGTGTTACAGCGCCGATTGATGTGCACCTGATGGTGGAGCCGGTAGACGATCTTATCGGTATGTTTGCTGATGCAGGGGCGAGCTGGATCACTTTTCACCCGGAAGCGTCAAAGCATGTCGACCGCTCATTGCAATTGATCAAGCAGGCGGGATGTAAGGCGGGACTGGTGCTGAATCCTGCGGTAGGCCTGGGTGACATGGAATATGTTCTCGACAAGCTGGACATGATTTTATTGATGTCTGTTAATCCGGGTTTTGGTGGGCAGAAGTTCATTCCTTCGACGTTACAGAAATTGCGTGAGGCGCGCACATTGATTGATCAAAGTGGGCTCGACATACGGTTGGAAATTGATGGCGGGGTAGGTGTGGCTAACATTCGCGAAATTGCTGAAGCCGGTGCCGATACCTTTGTTGCCGGGTCTGCTATTTATGGTGCTGCTGATTATGCAGAGGTTATTGGTAAAATGCGTGAGCAGCTGCAGGCCGTTGGCAGTCGCTGACGGCTTTTCAGTCAGCGGTGAATGCATTAGAATTCACACTCGCTTTGTGGAGATAACCGTGTTTTCAGTTAACAGCACATTATTCTTTTCTGCTCTCTTTGATATTGCCCTCGCTGGCTGGCGATGGCGCGTCAAATAATCTTCCGTGCCAGGTGTTGGCACACCTTCAGGCTTGCCGGCCTGAACCTGAAAAAGAATCCATAAAAACCTGCGCACGACGGCTCAAGCAAAGTCTCGCGACAGGTTCTTTAAGAAGAGACTGGGCAATGAGCATGACTCCCGAACAATTTGCAGTATTGGCAAAGCAGAATTACAACCGGATTCCGGTTATCCGGGAAATTCTGGCCGACCTTGATACACCGCTTTCGAGCTACCTTAAATTGGCCAATGGGCCTTATTCCTATTTGTTTGAATCTGTTCAGGGTAGCGAGCAGTGGGGCCGTTATTCATTAATTGGCTTGCCGAGCAGTACGGTTTTAAAGGTTTCCGGTGACGAACTCGTTATTCAGCGCGATGGCAAGGTGGTTGAAGAACGGCGGACAGATGACCCGCTGATGGAAGTGGAAAAATTTCATGCGCTGTACCGTATGCCGGATTTATCTGAGGTGCTGCCTGACTTGCCCAGATTTACTGGCGGTCTGGTCGGTTATTTTGGTTATGATACCGTGCGCTACGTAGAGCCTCGACTCAAAAAATCTGTGCCGCCGGATGAGCTGGGCAACCCGGATATTCTGTTAATGGCCTCCGATGAAGTGGTGGTCTTTGATAATCTGCTGGGCAAACTCATTTTCGTGGTACACGAAGATGCGCATGACAATCAAGCCTGGGAGCGAGCACAGCAGCGGCTTGACAGCCTGGAAGAAAAGCTGAGGCAACCTGTGCCTGATCTCGGTGGCGCGCTGAGTAAAATGAATCTTGATGGTGGCACACTGAGAGAGGCGGATTTTGTTTCCAGTATGGGTGAGGAAGGTTACAAAAACGCGGTCCGGCGGATTAAGGAGTACACGCTGTCGGGTGACGTCATGCAGGTCGTGCCGTCACAGCGGTTATCAATTCCCTTCACTGCCCAACCCATCAATCTTTATCGTGCGTTGCGCTGTTTGAACCCGTCGCCTTATATGTATTTCCTCAACCTCGATGATTTCCATATTGTGGGTTCCTCTCCAGAGATTCTGGCGCGGCTGGAAGATGGCGAAGTCACCGTTCGGCCTATTGCCGGAACGCGTCGACGAGGCCGCACCCCTGAGGAAGATCTGGCAATGGAAAAGGAAATGCTGGAGGACCCCAAAGAAATTGCCGAGCATTTGATGCTGATTGATCTGGGCCGCAATGATGTTGGTCGAATTGCTAAAACCGGCAAGGTGGTTGTTACCGAAAAAATGGTCGTTGAACGCTACTCGCACGTTATGCATATTACTTCCAGCGTTAAGGGCACGGTGCGCGAGGGCGTCTCGGCAATGGATGTTTTGCGCGCGACATTGCCTGCCGGGACGTTGTCCGGGGCGCCAAAAATTCGCGCCATGGAAATTATTGATGAACTGGAGCCGGTGAAGCGCGGAGTTTATGGTGGGGCTGTCGGCTATCTTGGCTGGAATGGCAATATGGATACGGCTATCGCCATCCGCACAGCGGTAATTAAAAACAACAAACTTTATGTCCAGGCCGGTGGCGGTATTGTCGCCGATTCTGTGCCGGAGCTGGAGTGGAAAGAAACCATGAACAAGGCTCGCGCCATTTTCCGCGCAGCAGCGATGGTCGTGTAAGGGGCAAGCTGATGATTCTTATGATCGACAATTACGACTCCTTCACTTACAACGTTGTTCAGTATCTGGCGGAGCTGAAAGCGGATGTCAGGGTAGTTCGCAATGACGAGTTAAGCGTGGCTGATGTGGTTGCGCTGACACCAGAGAAAATTGTTATTTCGCCGGGACCCTGTACGCCCAATGAAGCCGGTATTTCTGTTGACGTCATTAAGCACTTTGCCGGACAGGTGCCTGTTCTGGGTATCTGTCTGGGTCATCAGAGTATTGGCCAGGCATTTGGTGGAAAAATAGTGCGAGCCAGAGAAGTTATGCACGGTAAGACTTCGCCTATTCACCACGCCGACAAAGGTGTTTTTCGGGGCTTGTCGAACCCTTTTGAAGCAACCCGTTATCACTCGCTGGTGATTGAGAGGGAAAGCCTGCCGGACTGTCTGGAAATTACTGCCTGGACAGAAGACGAGCAAGGCCGGGTAGATGAAATTATGGGTGTGCGGCATCGTGAATATGCAATAGAGGGTGTACAGTTTCACCCCGAATCGATTCTTACCGAATACGGCCACGATTTACTGCAGAATTTTTTATCACAAAACGTACGGGAGCGCTGATGAATATTCAACAAGCCATCGGTGCGGTGCTGGAAGGCAACGACCTGAGTGTGGAAGAGATGCAAGCGGTGATGCAGCAAATCATGACCGGAGAAGCTACAGATGCCCAGATAGGGGGGTTTCTGGTTGGCTTGCGGATGAAAGGCGAGACCGTGGACGAAATTGTCGGCGCGGCATCCGTGATGAGAAAGCTGGCAGCATCAGTAAGTGTGTCAGGTGACTATCTGGTGGATATTGTTGGCACGGGCGGTGACAGCGCGGGTATTTTCAATGTTTCTACGGCCAGTGCTTTTGTCGCTTCTGCAGCTGGAGCCAGAGTCGCCAAGCATGGCAATCGCTCAGTGAGCAGCAAGAGTGGCAGTGCTGACTTGCTGGAAGCGGCTGGCGTGCGTCTCGATCTCTCTCCGGATGAGGTGGCGCTCTGCATCAACGAAATGGGTGTTGGCTTCATGTTCGCCGTAAATCATCACAGTGCCATGAAGCATGCCATTGGGCCGCGCAAAGAACTGGGTGTTCGCACAATCTTTAATCTGCTTGGCCCGTT
Organism: Pseudomonadales bacterium; assembly: GCA_024234435.1. Classification (NCBI taxonomy): domain Bacteria; kingdom Pseudomonadati; phylum Pseudomonadota; class Gammaproteobacteria; order Pseudomonadales; species Pseudomonadales bacterium. The sequence continues at coordinate 292,990 of JACKOF010000002.1, read as the reverse complement.
AACGAATCCTGCCAGTGTGCCTAATCTGTTGCTGGGGGTTTTTGATCGGAAATGGTTGCGGCCGGTTGCCGAAGTTATGCAACAACTGGGTGCCAAGCATGTATTGGTGGTGCATTCGGAAGATGGTCTTGATGAGATCAGTGTTGCATCCGGTACATGGGTGTGTGAGTTGAAAAACGGCACCATAAGTGAATACTCACTTTCTCCAGAAGATTTTGATATTAAGCGATCAAGTTTGTCAGACTTGAAAGTGACGAATGCTGACGAAAGCCTGGCAATGGTTAAAAAAGCGCTTTCCCCAGACGGCGGTGCGGCATCCGATATGGTGGCGCTAAATGCGGGCGCTGCACTTTATGCTGCGGGAGTAGCCGTGACAATTAAAGATGGTGTGGCAATGGCTCAGGACGCAATTGGTTCTGGTTTGGCCAGGGCCAGAATCGGCGAGCTGGCGACTTTCAGTGCCTGCCTTGGGAGTGAATGATATGGATGCAAATGGCCAGGATAAAAATGCGCCGACAGTTCTTCGTAAAATTATCGCTCGCAAGCGAGAAGAAGTAGTGGAAAGGCAGCAGATGGTTCCGCTCGATGAATTAAAAGAGAAGGCAATGGCGCAGCCTCCGACCAGAGGGTTTGTTGATGCAATAACAGCCAGAGCTTCCCAGGGCCAGTCGGCCGTGATTGCTGAAATTAAAAAGGCATCACCCAGCAAGGGCGTTATTCGAGAGGACTTTGATCCGGCTGCCATTGCTGTCAGCTACGAACAGGGCGGCGCAGCGTGCCTGTCGGTGCTGACAGATGTAGACTTTTTTCAGGGCGCAGACGCGTATCTGCAACAGGCCCGGAAGGTGGTTTCCCTGCCCGTGCTGCGCAAGGATTTTACTGTCGACGAATACCAGGTTTACGAAGCCAGGGTCTTGGGTGCGGACTGTATCTTATTAATTGTTGCGGCGTTGACACCGAAGCAGCTTAAGCTCTTGCACGATGTGGCCAGAAAAATTGGTCTGGATGTGTTGGTAGAGGTTCACGATGCGGAAGAGCTGGCGATAGCGTTGCAGTTGGGAACAAGGTTAATCGGAATTAACAATCGAAATCTGCATAATTTTGAAACTTCTCTGAACAATACCTATGCACTGCTGGCGAGCATTCCCGAAGGCAGTATTGTTGTGACAGAAAGCGGTATTCATACCAAAAGCGATGTTGCTGAGATGCGCGAGCGAGGCGTAAATGTGTTTCTTGTTGGGGAGGCGTTTATGCGGGCGGATGAGCCGGGCGACAAACTCAGAGAATTGTTTGCCTGAAAACGGTGTTGATCTGTCAAAAAATGCATGCACTGCAGCTGCAGTACATGCATTTTTTAATGCGTTGGTTTTTCGATATACCCTTCGGATTAACGGGTTCCAAACACCACCATGGTTTTGCCTTTTACTGAAACAAGCTCTTGCTCTTCAAGTGTTTTCAGTACGCGGCCAACCATTTCCCGAGAACAACCGACGATGCGGCCAATTTCCTGACGGGTAATTTTGATCTGCATGCCGTCGGGGTGAGTCATGGCATCAGGTTCTTTGCAGAGATCGAGCAGTGTGCGAGCTACACGCCCGGTCACATCCAGAAATGCCAGATCGCCAACCTTGCGGGTTGTGTTACGCAGGCGAGTGGCAATCTGCTCACCAATAGCATAGAGGAATTCCGGTTTTTCTCTGGATAGCTCGCTGAACTTGGTGTAACTGATTTCGCCAACTTCACATTCAGTTTTTGCCCGAATCCATGCGCTGCGGTCAGTGTGTCCAAAAACGCCCATTTCGCCAAAAAAGTCACCTTCATTCAGGTAGGCGACAATCATTTCGCGCCCGTCATCGTCCTCAATTAAAACCGTGACGGAACCCTTGATGATGTAAGACAGGGTATCGCCTTCATCGCCAGCATAGATGATGGTGCTCTTGGCTGGATACTTGCGGCGATGGCAGTGGGCCAGAAATTCTTCAACATTCGGAATGTGTGGTGATATAGGTGCAGGAGCCAAATCAGTTCCCTCCAATGAGGTTTCGGAATCGTTTGCACCCGTGATTATGCTTTCTAAAAGGCTTTTAGCCAAGCTGCTATCCATGATCTTTATTGCTCAGTGATTAAAAGGCACCTCGAGATTTACAATATTCTGGCGAAAATTCAATTGTTTCAGTGAGTTGTCGATAAGTTTTGGTTGGTTATGTTACCCTTGCCACATTTTTAATGTGATGGAGAGCATATGAAAGCAGTGGTTAAATGGGCGGGTGAAGCCAAATTCGTGGCGGAATCTGAAACAGGTCACACTGTGACCATGGATGGTCCCGCGGATCACGGTGGGCAAAATCAGGGGCCTCGTCCAATGGAAATGCTGTTAATGGGCATGGGGGGGTGCTCGGCGTTTGATGTGGTCCATATTCTGAAAAAGAGTCGCCAAAAGGTTACTGCATGTCTTGCTAAAATCGATGCGGAGCGAGTAGATGCTGTTCCGGCAGTATTTGAAAAAATTCATATTCACTTCGAAATAAGCGGTGAAGAGTTGAAAGAGAGTGCGGTAAAAAGTGCCGTAAAATTGTCTGCAGAAAAGTATTGTTCTGCGTCAATTATGCTTGGGAAGGCAGGAGTTGATATAACCCACAGTTACGAAATTATGCCTTAACGATTTTCAATTGCTTCTGGAGGTCCGGATTATTCCCGTCGGTCCTGTTTAGTTCTAGTTCGTGCTGTAAAGGATAGATGAAAAAGGTCAGTAAAAAGAACAGGCAAAAAAAAGCAGCCTGGGGAAGGCTGCTGAAAGGGGTTTTTGAGAGGTAAATAAACAGTTTACTGACAGCTATTCCCGAGACTTTCTTTCGACCAGTTTCAGATCGTCCTCAGGCGATCAGGGGTCCCGCAGCTATGGCAATCATGGCGCAATTGATAATTACGGGGTTCCTTTCAATCGTTGGGTTGTCAGTGTCTTGGTGTTCAATATAGGGCTTCAATAATCATAAATAAAATGTATTAATTTCATGGCAATAATAACCTGAGAGAATGTTTTCTGTTTGGCTCTTCAAATCAGTTGGGGAAAGAGCTGCACTAAATCCGTAGTAAAGTCGGCGGCCTTTAACCTATCCACATATGCGGGACAAAAAAAAGCAGCCTGGGGGAGGCTGCTAAAGGGGTTTTTGAGGGGGTAAATAAACAGGTTATTGATCGTTTTCCTGGGGCTTTCTGTCGATGGGCCTCAGGTCGTCCCAGGCGATCAGAGACCCCAGTAGTGCGACTATGACAATCATTACGTAATTGACAATCATGGGTTTCTCCTTCTGTCGTTGGGTTATCAATGCTCAGGTGTCAATATAGTGCTTGCTTAAACATAAATAAAATGTATTAATTTTATGAAAGTCATAACTGGAAAGAATGTATTGTGTACACGAAGCAACTTGCCCGTACAGACCTGAACTTGCTGGTGGCGCTACAGGTATTATTGGAAGAGCGCAGTGTGACTCGCGCGGCAGAGCGTCTGTATGTCACCCAGCCAGCAATGAGTAAAACCTTGCAGCGGTTACGAGAGTTGTTTGGCGATCCCCTGTTCATTCGCAGTGGCAGGGCGCTGGCAACAACACCAAAAGCAGAAGAGCTGGAAAAGCAATTACCATTCGTTATGGCCGGTATTTCCGCACTGGTGGCCGGGAATAAGTTCGATCCACACACGTACCATGGTGAGATCAGGCTGATGGCGGCAGAATTTATTGCTTTGCAGGTGGTTCCGGCTTTGGTAAAGGCGCTAATTGTGGAAGCACCGAACCTGTCACTTACATTAGTGAGTGAGTCCGAGTCCGAGGACAGAGAGCTTAGTAACGGGTCGTTGGATTTTGTTATTGAGATTGCCAAGACGCACAGTGACGAATATCACAGTACGCCGGTTGGCAGTTTTATGCCTGCTGTCTGGATGCACAATAAACATCCGCTTGCTGACAAGGAAAGGTTGACTCTTGAAGAAATTCTCCAATACCCGTTTGTACACTGTTATCACTTGTTGAACGGTCCGGTTTCTGCGGCTGCGGATAGCCGATTTGATCGGGAGCTTGGCAAGAGAGGACTTGGCCGCAGGAAAGCACTGGTGACCAATCACCTGATGACAGCTATGGAGACTTTGCGTGACAGTGATAGCCTGATGATGGCTACTATGAGAGATTTAAGGCTGGCAAAAAATGATTACGACATTATCCGCAAGCCGTATCCTGAAGAACTGGACTTTTCACGGTCATTATCGATTGAGCTGGTTCAGCATGTGAGAACCGTTAATTCGCCGGTTCACCAATGGGTGAAAGATCAGATATTTAAAATCATCGAAAGCCTTGAGGCTTACGATTGAAACATTGTGGAAAAGCTAGATTTTATAACTGGTTCTGGTCATAGCGTTTGAAATGAGTGACATGAATGCTTTGGCGGGTGGTGGAAATTCAAGGCCGCCTGCTTCCAGTGCGGCACAGGAGTGTTTGGCTTCGTCTTCAAGCATCTGTTCCACTATTGCACGACTTTTTTTGTCTTCTGGCGGTAGCTTTGCCAAGTGGCTTTCAAGGTGCTGACACACCTGATCTTCGGTGGCAGAAACAAAGCCAAGACTAAGTCGGTCGCTGATCAAGCCGGTGGTTGCTCCAATGCCGAATGACAGTGCGTACCAGAGAGGATTTAACACACTGGTTTGTTCCCCCAGCTCTTTAACGCGCTCTTCGCACCAAGCCAGGTGATCAATTTCCTCGTCTGCAGCCTGCTCCATTTCCTGCCTTACATGGGTCAGTTTAGCGGTAAGTGCCTGGCCCTGATACAGCGCTTGGGCGCAAACCTCTCCAGAGTGGTTTACCCTCATAAGGCCTGCCGCGTGGCGTTTTTCCTCTGCAGATAAGGCTGGAGTGTCAATGTGCTCTGCTGGAGATTTTCGCTCGGGCGCGGGCGCTTTTGTTGCCACAGTGCGTAATGCTCGATCGACCTGGGCGAGAAATTGGTCTAATGGAGAAAGATGTTTTGCGCTCATGGTAAAGTCATTGGCAGCTGTTGAATGGGAAGGTATTGTAGCAAACTCGGCAACACAGGTAACCAGAGCGCCAAAGCGGCTATAAAGCAGGTGATCAGTGTACAGGTTGTCGATGTCATAAAGAACAAGGTAACGAATAGATGACAGAAAAGTTGTGGAAATCTTTGGGCTCGGGTATTTACTGTGTTGATGCAGGTTATATCAAACCAGGCATAGCCTGCTGTTATTTGATTGTAGAGGCAGGTGAAGTAGCGATTGTTGAAACGGGCACTTCCCATACGGTGCCAACGATTATGTCCTTGCTGGCCGAATTAAACCTCTCTCCGGAAGCAGTGCGTTATATTATTCCGACGCATGTGCACCTTGATCATGCTGGTGGTGCCGGTGTGTTGATGGAACAATGCCCCAATGCCGAACTGGTGATTCATCCGCGAGGTGCTCGCCATATGGCTGATCCGGAAAAACTGGTGGCCGGGACAATCGCTGTTTATGGAGAGAAGAAATTTGCCGCACTGTATGGTGATATTCCTCCCGTTGATAGTTCGAGAATCATTGCTGCGGAAGATGGCCGGGTAATTAACCTGAACGGGCGGATGCTGGATGTTCGCGACACGCCGGGGCATGCTGATCACCACTTCTGTATCTGGGATGAGCAGAGCAAAGGGTGGTTTAGTGGTGATACCTTTGGTATATCTTACCAAGGTATGAGTCTAACCAATGGGCGTTATATCATTCCCACCACCACACCCGTCCAGTTTAACCCCGATAAATTAGTTGCTTCGGTTCAACTGCTGATGAGTTATCGGCCGGAACGATTTTATCTAACACATTACGGTATGGTTGAATCTGCCGAGGCTTTGGCCACGCAGTTGATGGAGCAGATTGAGCAGATGGCCGCTTTAGCCCTTAGAGTGGAAGGGGGCGATAACACAGAACAGATGATAGAAAGGGGTTTGCAGCAGTTGGTGACAGAAAGGGCTGCCGCTATTCAGCCAGACTTCAATAAGACGGCGCTGGCGGATCTGCTGGCCATGGATGTCCATCTTAACGCCCAGGGGCTTGCTGTGTGGCTGGAGCGAAGAAAAGGTGTGCTCGCAAAGGCAGGGCGCACGTGATCGCGAGCGCTTTACTAACCCCTTCAGTATTCTTCTTTAAAACGTCGGTAAGTTGTTATTGCTCTCTTGCTACTGCCCGATACCCGATATCGGTGCGGTAGTACACGTTGTTCCAGCTTATCTGGTGGGTGAGCTGGTAGGCCGTTTGTTGAGCTTCTGTAACGGTGTCTCCCAGGCCCACCGCACAAAGTACGCGCCCACCATTAGTTGTGATCGCGCCATCAAGCTGTCGGGTTCCGGCATGAAAAACCTTGGCGTTTTCAGCGTCTGTTGACGGTAAGCCGGTGATTGTGTCGCCCTTTTTATATGCGGCGGGGTATCCACCTGCAGCCAGCACCACACCCAGTGCGGCGCGGGTATCCCAACTGGCCCTGACTTGATCCAGTTTCCCGTCCAAGGCTGCGTCACAAAGGGGGATGAGGTCGGATTTCAAGCGCATCATGATCGGCTGTGTTTCCGGATCGCCAAACCGGCAGTTGTATTCTATGACCTTGGGGGTGCCGTCGGTCATGATCATCAAACCGGCATAGAGAAAGCCTGTGTAATCGTTGCCTTCCGCAGCCATGCCGCGTACGGTAGGCAAAATCACTTCCTCCATAATCCGGTTGTGGATGTCAGGGGTGATGACCGGCGCAGGGGAGTATGCGCCCATGCCGCCAGTGTTGGGGCCCTGGTCGCCGTTGTCTCGCGCTTTATGATCCTGTGATGTCGCCATAGGCAGCACATGCTTGCCATCAACTATAACGATAAAACTGGCTTCTTCGCCGTCAAGAAATTCTTCGATAACGACACGATGCCCTGCTTCGCCAAAGGCGTTGCCTGCCAGCATGTCTTCTACGGCAGCTTCTGCTTCAGGTAGGGTCATTGCCACGATGACACCCTTGCCAGCGGCCAGGCCATCGGCCTTCACAACGATAGGCGCGCCCTTTTCACGCAAGTAGGCAAGAGCAGGCTCAATTTCGGTGAAATTCCGATATTCGGCGGTAGGGATATTGTGGCGGGCCAGGAAGTCCTTGGTGAATGCTTTCGAGCCTTCCAGTTGGGCGGCTCCTTTTGACGGGCCGAAGGCGCGCAGGTTGCGACTGGCAAAGTAATCGACAATGCCGTCCACCAGCGGCTGCTCCGGCCCGACGATGGTGAGGCTTACATCGTGGCTCGCTGCAAAGTCGGCCAGAGATTGAAAGTCGTCAACGGGCAGATCGATATTTTCCAGTTTTGGCTCGAGAGCTGTACCGGCATTGCCGGGCGCTACATACACTTTTTCTACGTTTTTTCCCTGAGCTGCTTTCCATGCCAGTGCGTGCTCACGACCACCTGAACCGATAACCAGAATATTCATCAAATTTCTCTTTTTTAAAACTAAAACCTGCTGTAACCGCCAATGATCAGTGGCGGAAGTGCCGCATCCCGGTAAAAACCATGGCCATGCCGTGTTCGTCTGCCGCCGCAATGACTTCTTCATCGCGCATCGAGCCACCCGGCTGTATCACACAGCTGATGCCAGCATTGGCTGCGTTGTCTATGCCATCGCGGAACGGAAAGAAGGCGTCGGATGCCATAACCGCACCCTTAACTTCCAGGCCTGCGTGCTCGGCTTTAATTGCAGCAATCCGGGCGGAGTTAATGCGGCTCATTTGGCCTGCGCCTACGCCGATAGTTTGATTGCCTTTCGCATACACGATGGCGTTTGACTTGACCATTTTCGCCACTTTCCAGGCAAACAGCATATCGGCCATTTCGGCATCCGAAGGTTGTCGTTGGCTGACCACTTTAAGGTCATCTTCGGTAACCATGCCGTTGTCACGATCCTGAATTAGCAAGCCGCCATTCACTCGTTTGTAGTCGAAATCAGCAGGCCGTTGTTTTCCCCAAGTGCCACACTCAAGCAAGCGTACGTTCTTCTTGGTGCTGACTGCTTCAATGGCGCCGTCGGCAATAGCAGGAGCGATAATGACTTCAACAAACTGGCGTTCACAAATAGTCGCTGCTGTTTCTGCATCCAGCTCACGGTTGAAGGCAATAATGCCGCCAAAAGCTGATTCCGTATCGGTGGCATAGGCTAGGTCATAGGCGGTTTTGATGTCGGAGGCCACTGCAACTCCGCAAGGGTTGGCGTGTTTGACGATAACACACGCGGGTTGTTCAAACTGCTTGACGCACTCCAGTGCGGCGTCGGTATCGGCAATGTTGTTAAAAGACAGCTCTTTGCCCTGCAGTTGCCGGGCGGTTGCTACACTGGCATCTGCCGGGCTGGCCTCCACGTAAAATGCCGCCTTCTGGTGCGGATTTTCGCCGTAACGCATTTCCTGCGCCTTGCGGAACTGCGAGTTGTAAGTGTTGGGGAAATTCCGCGCCACATTGTTTGTGTCGCGAGCGCCAAAGTGGTTGGCAATCATGCCGTCGTAAGCGGCGGTGTGCTCAAAAGCCGAAACCATTAGCTCGTAACGGGTCTGGTAACAGAGTTGGCCCTGATTGGCGATGAGTTCCTGACAGATGCGGTTGTAATCACTGGCGTTGACTACGATGGCAACATCTTTATGGTTTTTCGCGGCGGAGCGCACCATGGTCGGACCACCGATATCGATGTTCTCAATGGCCGTGGGCAAATCGCAATCAGGGTCGGCAACAGTAGCGGCAAACGGGTACAGGTTGACGACCACCATGTCGATACCTTTGATGCCGTGTTGTTCCATGACGGCATCATCGATACCGCGTCGGCCAAGAATGCCGCCGTGTACTTTCGGGTGCAGTGTTTTCACCCTTCCGTCCATCATTTCCGGGAAATCGGTGTAATCAGAGACTTCTATGGCCGCAATGCCATTTTCGGTTAACAGGCGAAAGGTGCCGCCGGTCGATAATATCTCAACGTTGAGGTCGGCAAGGGTTTTGGCAAATTCTACAATGCCGGTTTTGTCGGAAACACTTATCAGTGCGCGGCGAACGGGTGTCAGTTGGTCGGTCATATGTTGGTCAATTCGGTTCGGTTGATGGAAGTTACAGAAGATCGTACTGTTTGAGTTTTTTGCGCAAAGTGCCGCGGTTGAGTCCCAGCATCTCGGCAGTTTTGCTCTGATTGTTGCGGGTATAGTTCATTACGGCTTCCAGTAGCGGAGCTTCGACTTCGCTGAGAACGAGGTTGTAGAGGTCGTTGGCGGGTTGGCCGTCCAGATCGTCAAAATAGGCTTGCAGTGCGTGTTCGACACATTTGCGAAGTGATTCGTGTTGGTGCTGATCCGGCTCCATTTGTTTGGAGGCCGGTTCGGCAAGAGTAAAGGTATCCATGGCGCTCATGCGGCTTGCCCTCGAAAGTTGCTGCTGAATAAGTCGGAATCTATAGTGGTACGCTGTCTGAAAAACAGCTGTAGCTGCTGTAATTGTTGCTCTGCGGTGGCCAATTGGTTAAAACTGCGACGAAAGTCTTCACCGTATCCCCAGTGCGCCACATACCAGCCGACATGCTTGCGGGCGATGCGTGGTCCGAGAATATCGCCATAAAAATGGTGCAGTTGGCAAAGGTGCTGGATCATTGTTTCGGCAACTTCCTGTTGGTCCGGTGGTGGCAGGATATTACCGGAAGACAGGTGGTGGTTAATTTCGCGGAATAACCAGGGGTTGCCCTGTGCTCCACGGCCAAGCATAACGGCGCTGGCACCCGTGTGCTTTAAAATCTGGCGGGCCTGTTGCGGGCTGGTAATATCGCCGTTGGCGATAACCGGTATGTTGACAGTATCTACGACTTCGGCAATGGTGTCGTATTCCGCTGTACCATGAAACCGGCAAGAACGGGTGCGTCCGTGGACAGCCAGTGCGGCAATACCTGCATCCTCGGCAATTCTGCCAATGGTGGTGGCATTGCGATGTTCGGGGCTCCAGCCGGTGCGAATTTTTAATGTGACGGGAACATCCACTGCTTCGACGACAGCGCAGAGAATATGGCTGACCAGCTTTTCATTTTTTAGCAGGGCTGAACCGGCGGCTTGTTTGCAAACTTTTTTTGCGGGGCAGCCCATATTGATATCAATGATTTCAGCGCCGAGCGCAACTGTTTTTTGCGCGGCGTCAGCCATGATTGCGGGGTTGTTACCGACAATTTGCACTGAGCGGGGTGTCGCCTCGTCATCATGTCGAAGTCGCTGGCTGCTCTTGCGGCTGTTCCAGAGCCGGGAATCGGCTGTGACCATCTCTGACACAGTCATACCTGCTCCCAGTTTTCGACACAATTCCCGAAATGGCAGATCCGTAACACCGGCCATCGGGGCCAGAACAGTTGGGTTGCCAATTGAATAGGGGCCGATCTGGAGCAAGGGTTAGCCTCGAACTCGTCATATCTGGTTGCGGGGAAGGGGCGTTATGATACCTTCTGGAGGATTACTCGTCGATATAGAGTGAGTAATTAATAGCCTCCGGGCCGGGATCCAGCAGTTGCAATTCCAATTTGACCGGTTGATTTCTTGGCATGATGACGGCACCGGTTAATTCGCCATACAGATATTCTTCCGGTTTAAAGCTGCGTCGTGCAACAGGGTTGCCCTGCAAGTCTTCAAAAACCAGTAGCAGGTTCGGGAATGGCTGGTCAAAGTTTGCCTGATTAACGATAACGGCATTGGCAATCAGGACGCCAGGTGATTGTGGGGCCGCGTGGATCACAAGCTCGGTGCTGCGAATTTTTGAAATATCAATTTGCCGTGGGATTTCGCATCCGCTTAGAGAACAGAACCTCTCCATATAGGGCGTGAGCTGCGGGTGCGATGCCAGGCTGGCAGCTTGAAAGTGTAGGTATTGTGTACCTAGAATAATCGTTGCTACCAGGCTAAACAGCCACCAGTGCCACGTTTTTTTCTTTGGCGGTTCGGTAGCTGGCTGGAAAGGGTTTTCCTGCTCATAGGTTGTCGTTACAGCGAGTGTTTCGGGCGCATCAGAGGCTGTATCGGGGTCTGGGTCAACCTGAAAAAGATCAATAAATGGCGTTTCGGGGCTTGACTTAAAAAGATCCCCCGAGCGCATACTGATTTCGTCTTCGTCTTCGTCTTCGTCTTCGTCTTCGTCTTCGTCTTCGTCTTCGTCTTCGTCTTCGTCTTCGTCTTCGTCTTCGTCTTCGTCTTCGTCTTCGTCTTCGTCTTCGTCTTCGTCTTCGTCTTCGTCTTCGTCTTCGTCTTCGTCTTCGTCTTCGTCTTCGTCTTCGTCTTCGTCTTCGTCTTCGTCTTCGTCTTCGTCTTCGTCTTCGTCTTCGTCTTCGTCTTCGTCTTCGTCTTCGTCTTCGTCTTCGTCTTCGTCTTCGTCTTCGAGACGGTATACGTTTATACTGATTTCGGTTTCTTCGGTTTCTTCGGTTTCTTCGGTTTCTTCGGTTTCTTCGGTTTCTTCGGTTTCTTCGGTTTCTTCGGTTTCTTCGGTTTCTTCGGTTTCTTCGGTTTCTTCGGTTTCTTCGGTTTCCGGCAGAGGCGCCTGACCCAGCGTCTCTGGGTCCATGCTGTCATGTATCAACAGGTCATTTTCAGTGTGTGTATGCTGTTGCGTATTTGCATTCTGCTCATCGCGAAGCTCATGCTCGCGAGCGTTAAACACATTCAAGCAGGCACCACACCTCACCAGGCCATTGGCAGCCTGCAGGTGGGCTGGCGAAGCGCGAAAGGCAACAGAACAGCCTGGGCATCGAGTGATCATGTCGGCCATCGGTGCAACACATCCATGAGATTGATGGCCTATTCTATAGCGATGAGAGGCAGCTTGACACTAGCGTTTGCTTGCCGTCAGGCGAACCCATTGCTCGTTGTGGGCGATCGGATCAAAATCAAACCAGGGCTGGTAACTGCTCATCACCTCGTCAGCCTGGGTGTCCATTACCCCAGAGAGGCACAGTTTGCCGGTGGAGTTTGTCAACGATGCCAGCAGAGGCGCAAGTGCTGTGAGGGGACCGGCCAAAATGTTGGCGATAACAATGTCCGCAGGTTTCCAGATGGAGGCATCCGGTAGGCCGACTTTAATGCGGTGATCTTCAATGTTGTTGCGCCTCGCGTTTTCAGTGGTAACGGCGAGGGCCAGGGGGTCGATATCAATACAGGTGGCTGTTTCAGCGCCGAGTAGTAATGATGCTATTGCCAGAATACCGGAGCCGCAGCCGTAATCGATGATTTCCGTGTCGGACAGGTTCAGGCTGTCAAGCCATTGCAGACACAGAAGTGTGGTGGGGTGTGTGCCGGTGCCAAATGCCATTCCGGGGTCCAGCAGCAGATTGATGGCATCCGGCTCTGGTGGTTGAAGCCAGCTGGGGCAGATCCAGAGCTGTTTACCACAGTTGATGGGCTGGTAACGCACCATCCATTCGCGCTCCCAGTCTTTGTCTTCAAGAATCTCCCAGTGGAGGTCGGAGGGCAATATTTTCAGCTGGTTTTCAAGACGCTTGCTGATGGCGGCCGTGTCAATGCTTGCTTCAAATAAGCCGGTGACGCGAACATTATCCCAGAGAGGTGTCTCGCCGGGCATCGGCTCCAGTAACGGTTGGTTGGCGTTATCTTCCAGGGTGACGGAAAGAGCGCCTGCGTCGAGCAGGGCATTTTCAACCTCGGTAGGCGGCCGTAATCGGGAGGTGGTGCGAAGTTGCAGCCAGGGCATGGTTCAGGCTCTTTGTTCAGGTGGTTGGTTGTGTGGTGAAACAAAAACGCCCTGATGTCAGGCAGGGCGTCGTTCGCAGGCTGGGAGCGTTTACTTCATTCCCAGTTTTTTCTCCAGGTAGTGGATGTTGACGCCGCCCTTACGGAATTCGGAGTCATTCACCAGCCGCCGTTGCAGTTTGATATTGGTCTTGATGCCGTCAATGATCAGTTCATCCAGCGCATTGTTCATGCGCGACAGTGCTGCGTCGCGGTCAATGCCATAAGTAATGATTTTGCCGATCAGTGAATCATATGTGGGTGGCACCAGATAGCCGTCATAGATATGCGAATCAACCCGCACGCCATTGCCTCCGGGTTGGTGAAAGCCCGTGATTCTGCCTGGAGAAGGCAGAAATGTTTCCGGGTCTTCTGCATTGATTCGGCACTCAAAGGAATGACCTCGGAAAATAATATCTTCCTGTTTCAGTTTGAGTTTCTCGCCGCCAGCTATCAACAGTTGCTGTTTGACAATATCAACGCCCGTGATCATTTCGCTGACGGGGTGCTCTACCTGAATACGGGTATTCATTTCGATAAAGTAAAAACCCCCGTCTTCGTAGAGAAATTCAAAAGTGCCGGCACCGCGGTAGCCCATTTCGATGCATGCACGTACACAGGCCGAGAGCACTTCATTGCGAGCGTCTTCCGGAATACCGGGGGCCGGGGCTTCTTCCAGAACTTTTTGGTGACGGCGTTGCAATGAGCAGTCCCGGTCGCCCAGATGGATGGCATTGCCCTGGCCGTCTGAAAGTACCTGCACTTCCACGTGGCGAGGGTTTTGTAGAAACTTTTCCATGTAGACCGTATCATCACCAAAGGCTGTCCTGGCTTCGGTTTTAGTGACCTGGATGGAGTTGAGCAGAGAGCCTTCTGTATGCACCACCCTCATGCCGCGACCACCGCCACCGGCGGATGCTTTGATGATTACCGGGTAGCCAATTTGTTTGGCAATTTTTTTTGTGCGGGCGTCATCGCCATCAATTGGTCCGTCCGAGCCGGGTACCGTTGGCACTCCGGATTGGCGCATGGCTTCAATGGCTGAAACCTTGTCTCCCATCAGGCGGATGACATCAGCGGTTGGCCCAATAAAGGTGAAGCCGCTTTCTTCCACTCGCTCGGCAAAATCGGCATTTTCGGCCAGAAATCCGTAACCGGGGTGCACGGCATCCGAGTCAGTGATCTCCATTGCACTGATAATGGCGGGGACATTCAGATAGCTTTCTGACGAAGGATTTGGGCCAATACAGATGGATTCGTCGGCCAGTTTTACATGTTTAAGGTCTGCGTCGATCTTGGAATGAACCGCGACTGTTTTAATGCCAAGCTCTTTACAGGCCCGCAGTATGCGCAGCGCGATTTCGCCGCGATTGGCGATCAGCACTTTATTCAGCATGGTAAATGCTCCCGTTAGTCAGCGTCAGGCGATGGTTATCATGGGTTGATCGAACTCTACCGGTTCACCGTCTTCAACGAGGATAGCGCTGACTGTGCCAGATTTGTCGGCCTCAATCTGGTTCATCATTTTCATGGCTTCAACAATACAGATCACGTCTCCGGCATTAACGGTTTGCCCTACTTCAACAAAGGCCGGAGCATCAGGGGCAGGAGACCTGTAAAAAGTGCCTACCATGGGGGATTTGATGGTGTGGCCGGAAACTTCCGGGGCCGCAGGCTCGGCATCGGCTGGTGAGGCAGCTGGTGCTGCCGGAGCCGGGACCGGGGCGGCTGCCTGAGGCACGGCCACCACTGTCGGGCTGTTTCGGCTGATTCGAACAGACTCTTCGCCTTCTTTGATTTCCAGCTCTCCAATGTCGGACTCTTCAAGGAGTTCGATCAGTTTTTTGATTTTTCTAATGTCCATGCGATTGACCTCAATAATAAAAACGCAAGTTCAGGATAATTCATCCAGCGCTGCTTGCAGTGCCAGATGGTAACTATTGGCGCCAAATCCGCAGATCACGCCTTTGGCGACATCCGAGAAGTAGGAGTGGCGACGGAATTCCTCTCGGGTGTGCACGTTTGACAGGTGCACTTCAATAAACGGTATCTCTACTGCCAGCAGCGCATCTCGCAGAGCAACGCTGGTGTGGGTAAAGGCGGCGGGGTTAATGATAATGAAGTTGACCCCTTCCTTGCGGGCGTCTTGTATGCGCTCCACCAGTTCGTATTCAGCGTTGCTTTGCAAGGCCAGCAGGTGGTGGCCATTTGCGACGCAGGTGGCGGTGAGTTGCTGATTGATATCATCAAGGGTGGTGTTGCCGTATACCTCGGGTTCACGGGTGCCCAGCAGATTCAGGTTGGGGCCGTGTAGCACCAGAATGGTTGCCATAGAAAAGCCTGTAGATTGTTCCAGTTTTATGCCAGATGATCGAATAGTGTGAAGTCTGCACCAAAACGAGCAGGTTGTCCAATAATTGTCATTTCAAGGATTTTTGCCACTGTTCGCCGCAATTTACCCTATAAGTTCCGGTTTTACGTCATTCTTTTAGAGAGGATTTATTCTGTTTTGTCAATGGCGTCGAGCACAATATTTTCGGTGAGCAGTTGAGGCAAGATGGATGGTTGCGACACGCCTTTTGCGTAGAAGAGGTATAACGGAACACTGTTGCGACCATTGCGATTTAGCAGGGCGGTAATTTCAGGGTTGTAGTTGGTCCAGTCGCCTTTCAGGTAGATGATGTTTTTTTCGGTTAGTGCCTGCCGGAACTTTTCAGAACTAAGGGCAAGTTTTTCATTGGCAAGACAGGTGATGCACCAGTCTGCGGTCAGGTTAACGAAGACAGCCTGATCAGCTGCGAGCAATTTGTCCAGCCGTTGCTGAGTGAAGGGTTGCCAAATAGCGGGTTGGCGGCTGCTTTTCTGGTAGGTTTGGTAGCTGTTAAATGGCAGAGTGATGGCAGTAATGATAAGCGCTATTGACAGTATTGACCTTATCAACTGGTGCTTGCCTTGCCGATTATGTCGGCTCAGCCAGATAGCCAGAGAGAGTAATACCACACCAATCAGTAGAGCGATAACAGTATCAATATCTGTTTGATTGCCCAGCACCCACAGCAGCCAGAGCGCGCTCAGGTAGAGTGGAAAGGCTAAAAACTGTTTGAAGCTTTCCATCCATGGCCCGGGGTGAGGCATCCTGTTCGCCAGCCCCGGCCACCAGGATATCAGTAAAAAGGGCAAGGCCATTCCGATGCCGAGAAAGATAAATATCAGCAGTGCTATTGTGGTGGATTGAGTCAGTGCGAACCCCAAAGCTGTCCCCATAAAGGGAGCTGTGCAGGGGCTGGCGACCACAGTTGCCAGCACCCCGGTCATATAGGTGGCAGGCAGGTTGTGCCCCGTGGTGGCTGATTGTCCCATGCTCATCAGGCGGGTGCCGAATTCGAAAAAGCCGGAAAAACTAAACCCCATCAGAGTGAAGAGGTAGACAAGCGCTCCGATAAAAACCGGGGACTGCAACTGAAATCCCCAGCCAATGGCAGAACCTGCGGTGCGGAGTGCAATGAGCAGGGCGGCGATAAAGGTAAATGCGCTGACTACGCCGAGGGTGTAGGTCAGTCCGTGCAAGTGTTTGCGCTGTTGGTTGAGCCCAGAGTTTGCCATGCTCAACGCCTTGATTGACAGCACCGGAAATACACAAGGCATCAGGTTCAGAATGGCGCCACCAGTGAGTGCAAACAGCAAGATGATGCCCAGCGAAGTGATGGTTTCAGTCTTTGTGGTATTGCGCGGAGCATTATCTTGTGACTCTGGCGGAACAGCATTGGCTGCTTCAACAACGCGGACTGCAATTAATCCGGTTTCAGCGACACCGGTCTGTGGGTTGGTATGATCTATTTTCAGCTGGTGGCGGCGTGGTGGGTAACAAAGCCCGGCATCGGCGCAGGCTTGTGATTCAACCTGCAAGTCATTAGGCAGTCCTTCCAGAGGCATGCTCAGTTTGGTGCTGTTATAGAAAACCTCCAGCTCTTTTTCGTAATAGTCGTCATACTTGGAGCTGCCTGGCTGATAGCTGACGGCAGGGCTAAGTGGTCGATTTTCTGTATCGAGAAATTTAAAGCGATGTTTGTAGAGGTAGTACCCCGGAGCAATATGCCAGTTCAGAATTAACCGCTTGGAATCAGTGCTTGCTGTGGAGTCGAGTTGGTAGGCTTTTTCAACAGGCAGGAATTCAGGTGCCGTGGTTAGAGGGAGTGCGGTCTCCAGGGTGCTGGAACCTTTTGAGGTGTTGGCATTTAAGGAGAAGGCCTTGTCGGCGGCAGCATCGAATGCGATGAGACACCCGCTGAAGATTAATATGAGCAGAGTGTTGTAATGATGCTTTTTTAACAACTTGCCAGTCCTTCCCGAAAGCGTTGCCAAAGGGTTAATCGTCTGAGAGGGTGCTATGAGACCCTCTGTTTGAGGGCTATTGTACGGGTTGAGTTCCCTGGCCGCGAGTTTCTTTTGAGGGGCTGTGCCTGTTTAACAGGAGACATGTTATAGTTCTTCCATGTTTGAAAAAAATAGATTTGTCGGCTTTTTGTTATTACTGGTTGCCCTGGCGTCCGTTCATGTGAGTGCCGGTGTGCTGGTGGATGATGCCTATATTCGTGGTGGACCCCCTGGTCAGGAAGTTGCGGCGGCATTTTTTCGTTTGACCAACCAGTCTGGTGATGATTGTGATTTGATTGGCGCTTCGTCTGCTGTGGCGGGAGAGGCTGAAATTCATGCCCACTTTCACCAAAAGGGTTTAATGCAGATGCGCCGGGTTAACCGGCTGACGTTGCCAGCGGGTGAAACGGTGGTTTTCGAGCCCGGTGGCTATCACCTGATGTTGCTGGGTATTGAACAGTCGCTGGTTGACGGTGACCGCCATTCACTGACGTTGCTGTTTAGTGGCTGCCCGGAGCAAACTGTGCAGGCTGAAGTGCGCAGTGTGCTTCGCTGATAGCGGGTTTGTGAGCGTGATTAGAAGGAAGATGATGTTTAATGGGTAAGCTGGGTTTGCGTAAATGGTTTTCCCGTCGGGCAAGGCAGGCAGGTGAAACCCTTGCTGAGGATTATGTCGGTGATCAAAACTCCCTCTGGTTGAGGGCGGGGCTGGCCGGGTTAGCGCTGTATGTCATTGTGGTGCTGATCATGGGTTGGTTCTGGAGTAGCGAACCGGAACGTTTTGATGTTGTGGCAAAGAGTCAAGAGTATTCGCCGCGTTATGTTGTGGGTGCCACGACAACAGCAACGTTGATCAACACCATGGAGGTGTTGCTGGACAAGCCGGGCGGCTACCTCAGCAATGATATTGCCCCGCCCGGACTGTTGCTGGATAACCTGCCTTCCTGGGAGTACGGCGTGCTGATTCAGGTTAGGGATCTGAGCAAGGCCATGCGGGAGGCATTCAGCCGCTCGCTGTCGCAATCCACAGAAGATGCAGATTTGGCTTTGGCGGAACCGCGCTTTAATTTTGACAGTAATAGCTGGGCTGTGCCTGCCTCTGAGTCCGAGTATCGGGATGGCATCAGGTATCTGAAAAAGTATCTGGGCAGATTGTCCGATGATCAGGAATTCGATGCTCAGTTTTATGCCCGTGCGGATAACCTGCGGTATTGGTTGAGCACGGTGGAAACCCGCTTGGGTAGCCTGTCTCAGCGGTTGAGTGCCAGTGTTGGGCAGCGTCGTCTGAATACGGACTTGTCTGGTGATCAGGCTAACAAGCAGTCCACGTCTGTTGCCGGTGAGTTGGAGGTGAAAACGCCCTGGCTTGAAATTGACGATGTTTTTTATGAAGCCCGGGGCAGTACCTGGGCGTTGATTCATTTTCTTAAAGCCGTTGAAGTGGATTTTGCCGAGGTGCTGTCGAAAAAAAATGCCGGTGTCAGTCTTCAGCAAATTATCAGAGAGCTTGAGGCTGCCCAGCAGCCGGTATATAGCCCCATCATTCTCAACGGCACCGGCTTTGGTTTTGTGGCCAACCATTCGCTGGTCATGGCTTCTTACATAAGCCGTGCGAATGCGGCTATTATTGACCTGAGAGAGCTATTATCTCGAGGGTAGATGTTGTTGCGTTATCTGCCTTGTGGCTGATCGAAAAGGAGGTTGAGCAGGGTTAACGGACCCTGAGTTGCTTGATCATGAGTAAATAAGGAACGTCTCGACAGGAAGCGGGATACACAATGGATATCCGGAATAGCTTGGACAGCCTGCTTCCCCTTTCGGGGGAGCTGCAGGCTTCAGCGCTGGAACGAATCGACATTTCGGACCAGGGTGTCATGCTGGTCGATGCAGCTATGAAAATCTGCTTTTGGAGTGACTGGTTGTCTGAGTGGACCGGTGTTGCCTCCACCCAGGCCAAGGGCAAGTCGTTGAGCGGTCTGTTTCCTGGCATTCTCGAAAGTGATTTCCGTAAAGCGGTGGATGCGGCCATTGTTGACGGGCGCGAGATTGACTGGTCTCAGCAATTTGATCCGGAGCAGCTTGACCTGATAGAGCGTGCGTTTACTGATGGTGGCAGGGCATTGCCACTAAACAGGGTTTCCTTTTGTCCCCTATCCGTGCAGGAATATGGCGATAGCTGTCTGGTTCAGTTGAGCGAGGCAGCCTATGCGCCGCTGCCTTTCCGCCGTCGCGAAACGGCGATTGATCAAGCGCCAATAGTGCCCCCATTATTTCAGGCGGATAATTTTCGGGTGCTTAATGCGGTGTGTGATCATGTGGCAGACGGCGTTTTATTGCTTAACCGGCAGGGCCGGATTCAGTATGCCAACCCTATGGCCTGTGAGTTGTTGGGTATCGCCAATATCGCTGCTGCGGGTCTGCCGATCAATGAAATGATGGCGTTGACGGATCACTCGGGAACAGCGATTGAGTTACCATCCTCTGAGGCCCTGCGCCTGGGCATTGAAACCTCTACCCCTGAGCACGCACTGTTGAGCGGTAATGGTGCTGAGTTGATTCCGGTGATGGTGACAGCAACCCCTGTAAAGAACGAACGAAACATTCTCGCTGGCTGTGGTGTGATCATTCACCCTGTCAGTGAGGTGCGAAACATGTCTTCACGGTTGCACTGGCAGGCGACCCATGACCCACTTACGCGGCTGGCTAACCGGCGACGTCTTGAAGCCGAGCTGCTATATGCCATTGAGCATGCCCAGCTGCACAACACAACGCACACGCTGCTCTATATAGATCTGTATAACTTCTCCATCGTCAATGACACCAGTGGTTATAAGGCGGGTGATGAAGTGCTGCGACAATTTGCCCGTATGCTGGAAAAGCTGGTATCACCGAAAGACATTGTGGCCCGCATTGGCAATGACGAGTTTGCCTTGCTGATCAATGATCGTCCGGTCAGTGAGGCCCGGGAGCTGGCCGAGAATCTGCTTTGGGAGGTCAAGGGGTTTAGTTTCCCTTGGGAAGAGCGGCGACTGAAAGTGGGGGTGAGTGTCGGGGCCAAGGTGATTGATCGGGATTCGGCATCGGAAATTGATATATTGCTCGCTGCTGGTTCATCGTGCCGTCTCGCAAAAGAGTCCGGTCGCAATCGAATTCACTTCCACTATCGCAGTGTAGAGGTCATGCAGCGGCAATCTATTGTTGCCTGGATTCCCAGAATCAGTGATGCACTTGAAGAAAACCGTTATGAGCTCTGCTGCCAGTCGATTGTTCCAAGTCACGATCTTGATCAGATACAGCACTACGAGCTGTTGGTGAGGATGATAGACAAACAGGGTAACAGTATACCGCCCAACAGCTTTATTCCGGCAGCTGAACGGTACAACCTGATTGAGGATATCGACAAATGGGTATTTGATCACCTGCTGCAGCAGCTGGTTCAGAATCAGGCAGAAGGCGGCGGGTGCCGGTTTGCTGTTAACCTCTCCGGCTTCACTATCAGTGATGAAACCTGGAAAGACTATGTTATTGGTCGCATGCGGGAATTAAAGGTTGATCCGCAACGCATTCAGTTTGAGATTACTGAAACAACAGCCATTCGTCATTTTGACCGGACTGTTCGCTTGATTCACGCCATGAAGGATGAAGGTTTTCACTTTGCTCTCGATGATTTCGGCAATGGTTTATCGTCACTGGGGTATCTTAAGCAGTTGCCGGTTGATTACCTGAAAATTGATGGGGGTTTTATTAAAAACATGGTGAGCAATGACGTGGACTATTCGATGGTCAGTACCATCAACCACCTTGGTCAAATCATGGGCATCGCTACCATTGCTGAATGTGTGGAAAATGACAAACAGCTTGCGATGCTGCAAAAGATAGGTGTTGATTTTGTGCAGGGCTTCCATATTTCCCGGCCACGCCTGCTTGCCGATTTACTGAAAACCTAGAGCTAGCAGCCTGTAGATGGGCGGGGGATCAACAAGAGCCCGGCAGGTTTTTGAATGCCAGCAGTAATTCTTGGTGTTGCTCTGGGTGCAATCTGGGCCCAAACTGGCTGACAACTTTTGCCGAGGCCAGGTTGGCCAGTTTTCCGGCGTCGGTGCAATCAAGCCCATGTGTCAGCCCGTAGAGGAGTGCGCCTGCAAACATATCTCCGGCACCATTGGTGTCGATCGCTGTGACCGGGTGTCCCGCAACGCGGTGCAAATTGTCGCCGTCAAAGATCAGCGACCCTTCCGCCCCCAGCGTGATGGCAAAACGGTGTGAGACGTTTTTCAGTTTTTCAGCCGCCTCCAATACCTGGCTGGCACCAGTCCATTCCAGCGCTTCGGCCCTGTTGCAGAATAGCAAGTCCACCCTGTCGCCGATCATTTCCTGTAAACCGGTTTTAAAGTGGGTGACCATGCCGGGGTCAGAAAGGCTGATGGCTACCTTGACCTTGCTTGCCTGCGCAATTTTCCTGGCCTTAATTGCTGCGGCGCGGCCTGATGGAGAGGTGACCAGGTAGCCTTCCATGTAGAGATATTCGGAACAGGCGATGGCCTCAGCATCAATCTCGTTTTCAGAGACAGTTTCGCTGGTGCCAAGAAACGTATTCATGGTTCGCTCGGCATCCGGGGTGATCATCACCAGACATTTGCCGGTGACGCCTTTACCCGGACTTGTTGTGTGCGGGTGTTTGACACCGGCACTTTCCATATCCTGGAGATAAAAACGGCCATTGTCATCATCGGCAACTTTGCATGAGTAGAAGGCTTTGCCGCCGAAATAACTCAAGGCTATGATTGTGTTAGCGGCAGATCCACCACAGGCTCTTCGCGAAGCGACAAGGTGATCCCGCAGGTGGGTGACCAGCTCATGCTGGCGGGCTTCATCCACCAGTGTCATCAAACCTTTTTCAATGCCCAGTTGAGCGAGATCCTGATCGGCGACTTCAATTTCAGTGTCGACAAGTGCTGCGCCGATGCCGTAGACGTGGTACTGGGTCATGCAAAAAATACCTGTTGAGAGTGAGAGGGCGCTATTATGCGCTACCGGACAGTAATGTAAACGCGGGTTGGCGGTGCTCGATAATTTTGCCAGCGTTAAAGTCGCGTTGATTGGGTACAAATTTGTGTGAATTGCTGTGTATCCGGCAGAATGGTTGTCTGTTTGTTGGTCGCCTGAGGAGCCGCGTTGGTCAGTCAAAAAAGTCAAAAGAAGCCTGCTCAAAAAACCAGAGCACGTAAATCCAGAGTTCGTGAATCAAAAGTGCGCCGTTGGCGCTGGAAGCTGGCGGTCGGCTTTCTGCTGTGTGGTCTGATTGCGGTGGTGGCTCTGGATGTACTGGTTTACAACAAGTTTCAGGGCAGGAAGTGGTCTTTGCCCGCCCATGTCTTCAGCCGGGAGATGGAGCTTTATCCCGGTTTGGCATTAAGTCGGGATCAGTTTCTCTGGGAGCTGGGGCAGCTGGGTTATGAGCGCAAGGTTGATGCCAAATTGCCAGGCCAGGTTTCGGTAGCGGGTAACCGGGTTGATGTTTTTACCCGGGGTTTTACTTTTTGGGATTCGAGCGAACCTGCGCAGAAGCTGCGTTTGCAATTCAACAGTTCGCGGCTGTTAACACTGTTGAACAGTGCTGGCAATTCACTCTCGCTGGCTCGCCTTGAGCCGCTCAGAATCGGGGGCATTTATCCCTCTCATCAGGAAGATCGGGAACTGGTTCGTTTGGGGGAGGTGCCTCCGCGTCTGGTTGAGACGCTGGTAGCCGTAGAAGACCGAAACTTTTTTCAACATTTCGGCATTTCATTCCGCGGTATAGCCCGTGCGATGAAGGCCAATCTTCAGCAGGGTAAGACGGTTCAGGGTGGCAGTACACTAACCCAGCAACTGGTGAAGAACTTCTACCTCAATGAAAAACGCACACTGTCAAGGAAGTTGCTGGAAGCCGTGATGGCGGTGTTGCTTGAAGTGCATTTTGACAAGAATGAAATTCTCGAAACCTACCTCAATGAAGTCTATCTGGGGCAGTCCGGGCAACGCGCCATTCACGGGTTCGCCATGGCCAGTCGACATTATTTTCAAAAGCCGGTTGGGGAGCTTGAGTTGCATCAGGTAGCGTTGCTTGTGGCATTGGTAAAAGGCGCCTCTTATTACAACCCCTGGCGGTATCCGGAACGGGCGCTGCAAAGGAGAAACCTGGTGCTGGACGTACTGGCACGAGAAGGAGGCGTCAGTGAGCAACAAATTCAGCAGGCTCGACGACAGCCATTAGGCATTGTTGCAAGGGGCAGTCGGCGCAAAAATGATTTCCCCGCCTATATGGCGTTGGTGAAAAGGCAGTTGCTGGAAGACTATGGTGATGAGGCACTGCGCAGCGAAGGGTTGCGAGTGTTTACCAATTTTGATCCCCAGGTTCAGCGCCATCTCGAGCAGAGCCTCGACAGCAAGCTGGCGTTAATCGAGCGAGACTATCGGTTGGACAAAGGGCAGTTACAGGTGGCGTCCTTGGTGGTGCGAGTTGGGACGGCAGAGGTGATTGCCGTCGCCGGAGACAGGCAGGCCGGATACGCCGGGTTTAACCGGGCGCTGGATGCGTATCGACCGGTTGGTTCTACCATTAAGCCTGCGGTTTATCTGGCGGCGCTTGAAAATGTGAAAAACTATACGCTGGCAACACCGATTGACGATAGCCCGGTAGTGGTCCGTTCTGAAAATGGTGAGGAGTGGCGGCCGCGAAATTTTTCCCGTGAGAGCCATGGTCGGGTGATGCTCTATCAGGCACTGGCACAATCTTATAATCAGGCAGCTGCAAGGCTGGGGATGACCGTTGGCATTCCCGCTGTTGCCGATGTGATTGAGCGATTAGGTTACCGGGGCGAAATCAATCAGGTGCCCTCGCTGATGCTGGGGGCTATGGCAATGTCACCCTTTCAGGTGGCAGAGCTTTACCACACACTGGCGGCTGGAGGCTTTCATTCGCAGCTGCGTGCCATCAGAACGGTTTATACAGCGGACAATGTGCCTCTGAAACGCTACCCCTACCAGGTGCAACAGGTATTTTCACCGGAAGTCATGCATTTAATGCAGTATGCACTGCAGGTGGTGATGCGAGAGGGAACCGGTAAAAGCGCCTACCAGCGTTTGCCGTCAGAGCTTTTGCTGGCCGGCAAAACGGGCACCAGTAATGATCAGCGTGATAGCTGGTTTGCCGGCTTTAGTGGCAGTTACCTCAATGTAGTCTGGCTGGGCCGCGACGATAATGGCAAGATGCCGTTAACGGGTGGAACCGGTGCGTTACCGGTATGGATCGATATCATGGCGGGTTTGAATCATCAGTCGCTGGCGTTTGAAAAGCCGGAAGCGATCCAGTATCACTGGGTTGATAGTGAAGGCCTGTTAAGTTCCCGCTATTGCCAGGGTGCCCATTATCTGCCATTTATTGACGGCAGTGAGCCGACCCGGAAAGGCGCTTGTACTGCAACGGCTCCGCAGCGGGCAATCGAGTGGCTGAAGGGCAAGCTGGGCTGGTAGGGGTTGAAAGACTGCGCTGGCAGAATTTAAACGTGTCGTTGTATTTGCAAACAGGTTGCTAAACCGTTTGAACAAAAAGGAATCATCAGTGTTGAAGAGAAATCTGTTGGGTCTTGTTTTTGCCAGTCTGCTGCTGGGGGCCTGTGCGCCAATGGTTCCTGCGCCAACAGGTTACCCAGCCCCGGACGAGCGAAAGACCGACTCCGGGAAGGCAGAGACCCCTCCGGCAAGGCGTATTGAGCCGGAAAGCCCAAAAGCAAGTGCGGCCCAATCGGCCGTAGAAAGGTTGCTGCAGGAAGGCTGGCAGCTACACCGGCAAGGTATTTTCGAGCGATCCAACGCGATTGCCGAGCGAGCCTTGCGGCTTGATCGTGGCAATGCAGAGGTCTATTTACTGCTTGCATCCAATTATTACAGCCTCTGGCAGTTGGGTATGGCTGAGCAAATTGCCCGTCAGGGTTTACCGCTTGCGTCCGGTAATACCGCGTTGCAGGCAAAGCTGAGAGAGCTGCTGGTCGAGATACAGGCCAAAAACTAAAACTTAACCTTTCTGAAAAACAGGGCTATTATTCTGAAACCAGGGGGAGTACCTTCACAACCATGAGTGATCAGTCTGCTTCAATTCAGCTCAAGCATCGCCGGGAAGATATTCTTTCCCGGGTGAGTAGGGTTGTGCTGGATATTTCAGCAAAGGATTTTCGGGAATTCCTTTTGTCTGCTCATGACCGGATTATGGAGCATGTCGAGCAGCCGACTGCTAGCCGCGAGAGATTTGAGCTGCTGCATGATCGTGCGCAACTGAATGCCAATCGCAGTCATGTTTCAAGAGTTTTTCAGCGCAGTCTGGAACGGCAATACGCTCTTTCCGCCGGGGTTATGCCACAGTTCAAACCGGATGAATCAGAAATCGATCACCGGCGTATGCAACTGGTGGCTGATGATGACGTTGAAGAGAATGTGGCGCTGGTGAATGCCCGGCAGCATGCCGAAAATGAATTTAATACATCGCTCTGGGCTTTGGGTCAAAGAATGGCCATGCTCAATGGCGGGCAGAAAGTGCCCTTGAAAGATTTACCAATGGCGCCCGTACACTACTGTGCAGCACTGCAGGAGGCAATTGCTGATCTTTCAACAG
Organism: Pseudomonadales bacterium; assembly: GCA_024234435.1. NCBI lineage: Bacteria > Pseudomonadati > Pseudomonadota > Gammaproteobacteria > Pseudomonadales > Pseudomonadales bacterium. The sequence goes on along the minus strand of JACKOF010000002.1, from coordinate 267,184 downwards.
TAGGCAAACTGTATTTGTACAAGTTGTTTGATCAGCTGTTTCTGCGGCGACTAGGGCGTGTCTATGAGGCGGCAAATGCCGAGTTTGAGCGGCAGGGTGTATTGCCGAATATACGGTTTGCGGTGAAGAAAAGTGCCGGCGACCGTTATACCGGTGCAGCGCCAAGGCAGAAACAGCAAGCCTCAGGCAGTGTCGGCGGTTCTGGTGTTGTTGGCTCGCGTGCTGGTGGTTCTGGTGCTGGTGGCTCGGATGTTGCTGCCGGAGGAATCACAGGTTCCAGTACCCGGGTTGAAGGAAAAGGCGGTGGGCAAACTGTCGTGATTGGTGGCAGTGATGCGCCGGTGACGGGTGAAAGCTCCGAAAAGCTGGTGAGCAAAATTCACGCATTGCAAAGCGCATTGCGTCAGGGTACTGCTCCGGCAGCGCCAAACTACAGTCCGTCACAGTTGATGGAAGCGGCGAAAAAGCTCCAGCAGTTGAGCCGCCATAGTGCTGAAAACCTGATGCTAACCGCTCAAAATATTCCCGTGCATGATATTCAAAGAGGCGTAGAAACGTTTCAGACGGAGTTGCAGAGCGTTGTGGGTGATAAGGATGTCGTTGTCAGCAGTGCCGATATGGCCACTATCGATCTGGTCGGTATGCTGTTTGAGTACATTCTCAATGACGAACAGCTACCTGATTGCGTCAAGGCGATGCTCAGTTATCTGCATACACCTTACCTGAAAATCGCGTTTGCCGATCCGGACTTCTTTCAACACGAAGACCACCCGGCACGACAGCTGCTGAATGTGCTTGCCGATGCGGGTGTTCGCTGGGTGGGTAACGACGGGCGCAGTGAATATCAGATCTTTCATCAAATCAGAACGATAGTAAAACGCGTTATTGATGACTTTGAGTACGAAGCAAAATTATTTGCAGTACTGTTAATGGATTTCAGCAGCTACGTTCAGAAAATAGAGTTACGCGTTGAGCTGCTTGAAAAACGCGCCACTGAGAAAGCGCAGGGTGAAGACCGCCTTAGAGAGGTTAAGGAGCGGGTCAGTGCCGAAATTCGGCAGCGAGCTAAAAATCTCGAGTTGCCTTCTCCTATTCTCTTGTTTCTGTTGCAGCCATGGTCCGATTACATGGCGTTTGTTTTGTTGCGTTATGGCGAGAAGTCAGAGTCCTGGCACCAGGCGCTGAATCTGATTGAAGATCTCCTGTGGGGGCTGGAGTTGAGTGATGAAAACAGCGATAAGGTACGCTGGCGACAGCATTACCCTTGGATAGAAGCCACTATTGAGAAAGGTTTTGAGTTAATTGGCTATCATCGAGGCAAGGGCCGCAAGCTGAAAAGAGCCATAGACAAGGTTTATGATGCCCGCCTTAAAAATATGGCGCTGGATGATACGGTGGATGCCACCCGCCTGAAACTGGTTCGCCTGGCTGAGCGGCGCCTGGAAGACCCCGCTTCATCAGTGGTTGAAGATGAGCGGGTACAGCAAATTATTGATAAGCTGCGTTTGATGGAGTTTGGTACCTGGTTTGAATACCGCGATGGCCGCCGCGAGAAAGTGGCCTGGTTTAATTCCAACAGTCTGCACTTCCTGTTTGTGGATCAGAGCGGCAAACGCACGGGAATTCGTACCGGGCAGGAAATTGCTCAGGACATGATCGGCGGTGAAATGCAGATGATTATCGGCAGTACCAAGCCGTTGGTTGAGCGTACTCTGGAATCCATTTATGCTGATCTGAATCAGCAGGCACTGGCTCAGGGAGCATAATAATAATGACTGATGACCAAAACCGCAGGCAACTGGAGCGGCATGCTGTTGATGTGCGAGTCGAGATTGAGAACAGGCTCACTGGCGATAAGCTCGGAGGGCTGGTTAATATTCACAGTGAAGGGTTGCTGATTGCTGCGGATAACCCTCTGGGAGTGGATAACATTTATCAGCTGGTTCTTAACCCCTGTGATACTACGCAGGGTATTGGTCAGTTTGAATTGGGCGTCGATTGTTTATGGGTGCGGGAAATGTCCCACGAGGAAGGCTGGTGGGTGGGCTGTAAAATCATTTCTGCAACCCCTGATGCCATTGAAAAAATCGACAGAATTGTCAGCTTGTTTGAATGATTCGGCATCAATACGCCATTTTTTCTGGCTCAAATAATAGTGCTGGAAGCTGTAAAGCAGTGCGGCCACTTATTTTTCCAGCAACACCAGTTTGAAGCCGTTTTCTTTTGCAATCACAGATGTTTTTCTGAACACTCCGGTAGCCTTTTTCTCCAGTGGCACGAATTCATTCACCACAAACAGTGCTTTCCCTTCTGCGGTTAGCCGCTGGAAGCTGGCGTTCATAAAACGGTCGGTAAGATTTCCGTCGGTAGCAAAGCCCTGGTGAAAGGGTGGGTTACAGATTACCGCAGTAAAAGTTTCGTTGATTCCTCCGGCACAATCATCCGCCACCACATTCCCGCTAATGCCCAGCAGGGCAAAATTCTTTTCGCATGCGGTGATGGCGGCGGCATTGTTATCAGTTGCCGTTATCCGGGTATCAGGTGTTATCTGGTGGGTGTAGGCCGAGAGATACCCATAGCCACAGCCAAGGTCCAGCAAAGTTGGCGGTTTTTCCGGAAACCCGCCGATAAACGATGCCAGGTGTTCACACAAAAACTGACTGCCCTTATCTATTTTATTCCAGCCGAAAATGCCGGGCTTGCTGTATAGCTCAAGTTTGCCGTCAGAGATCTCCATGCGGAGCTCAGCATAGTTTTTGTCATCGAGAGGTTTGACGCTATCCTCCTTCTCCATGGTCAGGGTAGCGCAGTAAAACGACCCACTTTTTTTAATACCCGCAGCGCAGGAAAAATACTGTTCAGCATTTTTTATGTAGGTTTTTATGCCTTCGTTCTTGGCGCCGATCAGTATCAGTTGCCCTTTGTGTTTCAGGTACTTTTTTGCCTGATTGATAATATGGTGAACCACGGGTTTTTCTTTAGACACTCGGTAGTAAATACGGTCGAAGCTGTGTTCCTGAAAGAGGTCAAAGCGAAAGTCATTGAAGTGACAAATGAGGCCTGCGTCTTGCGCCTGCTGGTACAGATCGAAACGATTGGTCAGTAGTGTGGTTGATGTGGGAATTGATGACAGAGAGATATCGCGTAAATTTTCGTCGGCAACGAGCAGCTGGTGGCCCTCATTGGCGAGCCTCGATATTAACAATTGGAAAGCCTGTTGGTTCAAGGCCCTATGCTCAGAATTTCTTCTTTCGTTAGAGGGCGATACTCGCCAGGGGGTAATGCTTCGTCCAGCACAATGTTGCCGATACGCTCACGATGAAGCGCAGTAACATGGTTCCCCATTGCTGCAAACATACGCTTTACCTGATGATACTTGCCTTCACTGATGGTTAGCCGGGCGGTTGTTGGGCCGGTAATTTCCAGCGTTGACGGCAGGCAGCGTCGCTTCTCTCCTTCCAGCCAGATCCCCCCGGCAAACTTATCTGTCAGGCCTTCGGCTAGAGGCTCGTCAACTTCCACCAGATAGGTTTTTGGGCAACTGCTGTGCGGAGATGTGATGCGGTGATTCCACTGGCCGTCATCGGTGATGAGCAGCAGGCCGGTGGTGTCGATGTCGAGTCGACCGGCTATCTGTAATTCCTGATGCCGGTGTTCGTAAATCAAATCAATGGCGGTCGGGTGGTTGCGATCTCGGTTGGCGGATACCACGCCAGCGGGTTTATTCATCATAAAATACCGTTGCTGGGGCTGGGTAACAGGGGAGCCATCAATGCAGATTTCATCATCGTCTGTTACTTGCATTGCCGGACCGCTTGCAAGGGCGTCATTTATGGAGACTTCCCCCGCGCGAATTAACCGCTTTACATCGTTGCGGGAAAGATCAGTCGCGTTGGACAGGAACTTATCAAGTCTCATCAGAGAGCAGAGGCCAGTTACTGATTCAACAGTTCGGCGGCTTCTTTAGCGAAATAAGTCAGTATTCCATCTGCACCGGCTCGTTTAAATGCCAGCAGTGATTCAAGAATAACCTTGTCTCGCGCCAGCCAGCCGTTTTCAAAAGCTGCACAATGCATAGCGTATTCGCCACTGACCTGATAGGCAAACGTGGGTACTTGCAGTTCACTTTTGACACGCCGCAAAATATCCAGATAAGGCATGCCTGGCTTGACCATGATCATGTCTGCACCTTCGGCCAGATCCTGCGCGCATTCGTGCAGTGCTTCGTCACTGTTGGCTGGGTCCATTTGGTAGCTCTTCTTGTCGCCACCCTGAATGTTAGCTGCGGAACCTACCGCGTCACGAAAAGGCCCGTAATAGCTGGAGGCATACTTGGCAGAATAGGCGAGTATTTTGACATTGGGGTAACCGGCATCTTCCAGGGCGTCCCGAATAGCGCCAATGCGACCATCCATCATGTCCGAGGGGGCGACGATATCTGTGCCTGCTTCGGCGTGGCTCAATGCCTGACGCACCAGTGCTTCTATCGTGACATCATTTTGCACGTAACCACTGTCATCGATAATGCCGTCCTGGCCGTGGGTGGTAAAAGGGTCCAGCGCCACATCGGTAATAATGCCCAGCTCCGGCACTGCACGTTTCAGTGCGCGAACGGCTCGCTGTGCCAGTCCGTCGCGATTGAAAGCCTCTTCCGCGGTGAGCGATTTTTTTGCCTGCGGTGTAACAGGGAACAGGGCAATGGCCGGAATGCCGAGTGCGACAATGGTTTTCGCTTCTTCGACCAGAACGTCGACGGATAATCGTTCAACCCCCGGCATTGATGCAACCGGCTCTCGCTGGTTTTCGCCATCAATAACAAATACCGGGTAGATGAGATCATCTGTTGTGAGGCGATTTTCCCGCACCAGGCGGCGGGAAAATTCATCACTGCGATTGCGTCGCAGCCGGGTAAGGGGGAATGAACCTCGAGTGTCAGTAAAGCTCATGTCTGCTCCAAATGTTGTCTGCCGGTATCCTATGAACGATGATCATAGTGCCTAATGCTTCCGGCCTAAAGTTTTTTGAATACACGCGCGGCGGCGTCGAGTGTGTATTTGATATCAATATCGGTGTGCGCTGCAGACATAAATCCAGCCTCATAGGAAGCGGGTGCGAGGTAAACGCCTTCCTTCAACATGCCGTGGAAAAATTGGCCAAAGCGCTCAGTATTGCAAGCCATCACCTGCTGGTAATTGCTGACGCTGTTTGCCGTAGTGAAGAAAATACCAAACATGGTGCCGATATGGTTGGTTGTGAAGGGAATGCCTGCGGTGTCTGCGCGCTCCTGCAATCCAGCCATCAGTTCTGTCGTGTGTTCAAGAAGCGGTGCGTAAAAATCCGGCTGAGAAATCAGGTTCAGCGTGGTTAGCCCGGCAGTCATGGCGACAGGATTACCGGATAGTGTGCCAGCCTGGTAGACGGGTCCTAACGGGGCGATCTGCTTCATTACCTCGCGCTTGCCACCGAAAGCGCCAACAGGCATACCACCGCCAATCACTTTGCCAAGGGTGATTAAATCAGCTTCGATATGAAAATGGCCGGTGGCGCATTGTGGGCCAACCCTGAAACCTGTCATGACTTCATCGAAAATTAGCAGGGCGCCATTATTGGTACATTGCTCACGAAGTGTCTCCAGAAATCCGGGTTGTGGCGGAATGCAGCTCATATTGCCTGCGACAGGCTCGACAATCACACAGGCAACCTGTTCGCCGATTTCGGTAAAGGCCTGCACAACCGCATCGCTGTCATTGTAGGTGAGCGTCACTGTGTGATCGGCCAGCGAAGCGGGAACACCAGGTGAGCTGGGCACACCGAGAGTGAGTGCGCCAGAGCCAGCCTTTACCAGTAGTGAGTCAGAATGGCCGTGATAGCAGCCTTCAAACTTGATGATTTTGTCGCGCCCGGTGAATCCTCGGGCCAGCCGAATGGCGCTCATCGTCGCTTCAGTGCCGGAATTTACCATTCTCACCATATCCAGCCCCGGCACTAATTCGCAGAGTCGGTCGGCCAGATCAATTTCAATTTCTGTTGGCGCACCAAAGGTGAGCCCTTTTTCCAGTTGCCCACGAATCGAATCCAGTACGTAGGGGTGGCCATGGCCAAGAATCATCGGCCCCCAGGATTGCACATAATCGACATACCGATTACCGTCGGCATCATAAAGGTACGCATCTTGAGCACTATCGAAAAAAACCGGTGAGCCGCCCACGGCCTTGAATGCTCTGACGGGTGAATTTACACCACCGGGAATATGGTTTTGTGCGCGCTGAAAAAGCTCTTCTGAACGTTGCATTTAAATTGGGACCGACAAAATCTGAAAGGGAAGCTATTATTACCAATTGTGAAGAGAGGTGCACCCTCAAAGTGAATAACAATAAAAAGGGCTGGAGTGGTTATGGGTCAGAAAGAATGGCAAGTTGTTCTCGACTACTGGTTTGGTGATATTGAAAACACGGCTATCGATTGGCAGCAGCGAGGAGATTTATGGTGGGGAAAGCACAGGGAGGTGGACCAGGAAATACGAGACAGGTTTGCCCACTTTGTGAATGGTCTGTCAGAGGGCGGATACCGCGACTGGCTTGGGTCCGCCCGAGGCAGGCTGGCGGCAATTGTTGTGGTTGACCAGTTTTCGCGCAATCTGTTTCGGGGAGAAGCGAAGGCTTTTGCTGCCGACCCACAGGCCTTGCAGTGGTGTCTTGATGGCATTGATTGTGGTGACGATTTATTGCTGAAACCGGTGGAGCGGGTATTTTTCTATATGCCTCTTGAGCATTCTGAGAGCCCGGCGATGCAACAACTTTCAATAACCAACTACAGGGCTTTGGTGTCAGCTGTGCCTGAAGAAGAAAAAGAGACATTTCGGGGGTTTCTGGATTTTGCCCAGCGGCATTACGATGTTATTGCCCGGTTTGGACGTTATCCGCATCGAAATAAAGCGTTGGGGCGAGAGAGCACACCGGAGGAAATGGCGTTTATGGAGCAGTCCAGCAGTTTTTAATCAGGGAGCGGCTAAGCTGGTGCCATCGCCAGCCCGCAGTTGACGCAACTCAATAGAGGCTGTCTTGGGTGTTATGTCGGGCTTTCTGGTTCGTTCTAGTCGCGTTTACAAAAGCTACCACATCAAATCATCCGGGATTTTGTAGTCCGCGTAATAGTCATCTTCATCCGGTTCATCAAGCGTACCTTGCTCGCCTTTTGTGGGCTGATTCTGCAATATCACCACAGTTTCGTCACGTTGTTTGATTTTATCGGCAACGGCTGAGGGCACCAGCTCGTATTGCTCGTTCAATTTAACAACAGCAATCAGCCCTCGACTTAACTGCCGGTGCAATAAATCTGATACATAGATTTTTTTAATTTTTTTAGCATCAGTAAACTGATATGCGGTCTCACCACCCTGACGGTTGATGCGATTTACTTCAATTAACTGTTTGATTTGCGCAGCGATGGCTTTTTGCTTTGCGGCAGCTTCGCGTTGTCGATTTATTTCACGGTCACGAGCGGAACGTTCAGCCTGGGCTTGTTTCGCCAGTTGTCGAGTTTCGCTCACAACGGGTTGGCCTTTACGTGCCTGCTTGTTTTGTTTGTGCTTTTCTTTTTTAGCTTGCTTGGCTTTTTTCTCGTCGACAATTCCGGCCTTGAGAAGTTGATCTTGCAGCGACGCCATTGGTTGGACCCTGTGCTAAATATTAATTTTGATATTACCGGAAAACTTGTGAGACGCTTTTTTCAGTTGAGTTTTATTTCTGATGTGATCGATCAAACGCAAGGTGTTGGTCCAGCATCTGATTTTCGACGACCTGTAACGCTCGTTCTATGACTTCCCAATAGAGATCGATAGCTTCAGTTGCCAGTGTATAAATACGCGAACCATTGGTTCGAATCTTGGGCGCATCAATGATTCGCCGCTGAATAATCTCTAGCAAGCGCTCTATTTTGCCCTTCAAGTTAGACAGGCCATTTAAGGTTGGTATGTCAGCTAATGGCCCGGACAGTGATTTTAATGCCGGATAAAGTCGCTGGTATTCAGTGTCAACCTGCTTAATCAGAAAAGACACTCGAGTTTGGGTGTCATTGTCGCAGTGTTTTGATGAGGCAGCGTGCGTTGCCAGGCCCCGCAGCTTGCCCATGAGTTCAATATGTTTCAGTACATCAAACAATGCCAGTTCGACTTCAGTGTTGAATGACCCTGGAAGTGACTCCTTTGGCAACACCCGAAATTTCAGAGTATGGCGAGTTAATTGTATTAGTATGTCGATCAGGTGGCAGTGGAACTCATAGTTGCTGATCACCGAGTCTTGTTGCCAGTCCGCAGCGATCGCTTGCCAGTTAGTCTGAGCGTAGTTGGTTTGCTCAACCGAGAGCAAACCATGATCGTGAGCTAATATTTGCATTACCTGGAACAAAGAAACTATTTGTTCATTCAGTGTTTCAGTTAACGGTAGAAAACTGTCATCGCCGTTAATGACTGCAATACTTGCAGCGCGATGCCGTTGCACCATTTTAATTAAGCGACAAACAATTTTTATCGATAAAATGCTTTGTTGGCTGAGCAACAAGCGTGAGGGTACATCGTTTGCTGCGACACGAATGTCCCCAGTATTGTTTGCCTCGTGCGACCTGCGTTCGATTGCCGTTATGCTAACCTGTCTATTCATACGCTTATGATTATTGAGGAAGCCTCCTATTACAAGCGCTTCTCCAACAATAAATAGTGACTTTAAAGATAACCTCTATCCGCTAGAAAGCTTATCGATATTTGAAGGCAAATGCCTGCTTAATCCCTGGAGAGCGCTGCAAGTCTAAAACGGCCGCACCACCACCATCACGACAATGCCGATTAACATAATCACCGGTACTTCGTTAAACCAGCGAAAGAAGACATGGCTCTTGGTGTTGTTGTTATCGCGAAATTTTTTGAGATAAGCCAGGCACATATGGTGATAGCCGATTAGTAACACTACCAACACCACTTTTACATGAAACCATACTGAACTGAGAAAATAGTCCGGCGCCGTGCTGAATAGCGCCAATCCAAAAACCAGGCTGGCAATCATCGATGGATTGGCGATACCCCGGTACAGTTTTCGCTCCATTATTTTGAATCGCTCGTTGCTGATATCGTCTTCAGCCGAGGCGTGATAGACAAATAGGCGCGGCAGGTAAAACAGGGCGGCAAACCAGCACACGACGCTGATGATATGAAACGCCTCGATCCAGCTGTGAATGCCGGTAATAAAGTTGTTGATTGCGGTAAGCATGATTTTTAACTCTTTCTGTTGTCCCTCTGTTACGGGTTCACTGGTAATAGTTGTCTATTGATTCTCGTGTCACTATTCCTGCAACTTCTGACATCAGTGGTGAGGCGGGCTGGGTAATATACACGGCTCGTCCGTCCTTTTGCCGCATCAGTATCAGTGCTTCCTGAAGAGTGGCCCTTGAGTGGATGGGATGCAGACGCCAGCGCTCTGCCGGAATTTTCAGCAAGTCTATCCGGGTGTCTTCATCCCAGCTTAACGGGTCTTGGGCTTCCATGTGGCGCGCCAAGTCTACCGGCTTGAGAATGTACTTTGGCTCGCCTACATCTTCAATCACCAGCCAGACTGGTTTCTTTTCCAGAATCTCGCGGGCAGCTTCAGGCCGGATCAGGTGGGAGTGGTGAGCGAAGTTCAGTTCCATCAGGCTGGTGACGCCTGCGCGACTCAGCATCTGGAAAACCGGTGAGGTGTAACGTGACCGGTCCCGGCCGATTGAAAACAGTCCGGGTAATCGAGAAGCCGTGCGTGCCGTCAGTGTTGCAGTAACAATGGTCAGCATACTGGGTAGCAGTAAATTGGGGTTGTAGGTCAGCTCAAGCATGACGATGAGCGCTGCGAGCGGGGCATTCAGTACGGCTCCCATCATGGCGCTCATGCCAAGCGTGGCGTAGAAGCCCGGGGTGGAGGCCTGCTCGGGATTGATCATACCGCCAATAAAGCCGAGCCAGCCGCCCATGCAAACACCGATGACCAGCGATGGGCCAATTGTGCCGCCGGGCATTCCCAGCGAAACGGATACCGTTGAGAGCACCAGTTTGGCGATGACAATGGCGGCAAGCAGCCAGAACCCCAGCTGTCCCAGCATGGCCTGTTCGAGAGTATCGTAGCCGACACCCATGACTTGTGGCAGAACCGTTGCAACTGCGCCGGTGAGTAAACCTGCGGCAATCATTTTCAATAGAACAGGTTTGTCCGCGAAGCGACTGCAACCTTGTGCAAGATTCAGCATTGCCGTTGCGACCAGGCCTATAGCGAGACCGCAAAGAATCAGAAACGGTATCTCCCAGAGGCTGCCCATTTCGATGAGTGGCAGGGAAAATGCCTGTTGATCGCCAAACACTGCCCGGAACAGGAAGGCGCCGGTAACTGCGGCAATAATGACGGGTATGAATCCTGAAATGGTGTACTCCATGAGTACGACTTCCATAGCAAAAATAACACCAGCCAGGGGTGTGTTAAATGAGGCTGCAATGGCCGCTGCCACTCCGCAGCTCACCAAAATCCGCAGGCTGTTGTTGGGCAATTTGAGGTATTGACCAAATAGGCTTGAGCAGGCTGCACCCAGATGAACGGCCGGGCCTTCTCTGCCAACTGAATTGCCTGTGATGATGGCGATAGCGGAGCCAAAAAATTCCAGTAGTGCATTTTTTGCAGGCAGGTGAGACTGGTGATGTTGCATGCGATCGATCACATGGCCGACCCCCACAGGCCGTGATTCCGGTTTCAGGAAATGCAAGATGAGCCCGAGGCAGAGAGCACCGCAAACAGGTAGCAGAAATCGAGCTTCAACGGGTAGTGCCTCAAACGACTCGCTACCGGAGGGAAGCAGCAGGTTCAGTGGTGTTTCGAATGACAGTCTGAATAAAATAGCGACGACAGCGGTGAGCAGGCCGCAGACAAAACCGAGCAAGCTCAGTTGCGGCAGGGCTTCTGCATAGGCAACACGGTGATGAAATCTGTTGACCTGATTTTCCAGCCAGCGTCTGGATGATCGTTTGGGTGAGCTCTTTGTTGCAGGCACTACAGCTCCCGATTCGGTAAGTGGCGCTACTTTCGCCGAAATTTCCGCTATTATAGGCAGCTTGTTGCCCGGACAGAAAGTGGGCGTTAAATAAATCGGGAAATTAGAGCGTGATAAAGGTAGGAATTGTTGGTGGTACCGGTTACACCGGAGTGGAGTTGCTGCGGTTGCTGGTGAGTCACCCAGAGGTGGAGCTGGTAGCCATTACTTCGCGGGCCGAAGCGGGTCGCTCGGTAGCGGATTTGTTTCCAAGTCTGCGCGGCTATCTGGATCTCTGCTTTTCCGATCCCGGCGATGGTCAGTTGGATGCCTGTGACGTGGTTTTCTTTGCTACGCCTCATGGTGTCGCGCAGTCCTCGGTACCGGATTTGCTGGCCAAGGGAATCCGGGTGATCGATTTGTCGGCTGATTTCCGCATAAGAGATATCGACTGCTGGGAGCGTTGGTATCATCAGCCGCATGCTTGCGCCGAGCTTGTGGCTGAGGCCGTTTACGGGTTGCCGGAAGTTCATCGTGAAAAAATCAGAGAGGCACAGCTGGTCGCTTGCCCAGGTTGTTATCCCACCAGTGTTCAGCTGGGTTTTCTGCCGTTACTGGAGCAGGGGTTGATTGATACCGGGGACTTAATTGCCAGCTCTGCATCCGGTGTCAGTGGTGCTGGGCGGCAAGCGAGCGTGGATAATCTGCTGGCTGAGGCCAGCGACAGCTTTAAAGCCTATGGTGTTGCCGGGCATCGGCACCTGCCGGAAATTGAGCAAGGCTTGGCAGATATCGCTGGTGGTGCTGTTAAGCTTACCTTTGTACCACACCTGTTGCCGATTATTCGGGGAATTCACTCGACGCTCTATGCGACGCTTAATGACACCCATGTCGACTTGCAGCAGCTCTACGAACAGAGGTATAGCGATGAGCCCTTTGTCGATGTTTTGCCAGCGGGTATTTTCCCCCAAACCAGAACTGTGCGGGGGAGCAATCACTGCAGGATTGCGGTTGTTCGTCCTCTGGACTCTGACCGGCAGCCAGGTAACAAGGTGGTAGTTATGGTCGTGGAGGACAATTTGGTGAAGGGTGCGTCGGGTCAGGCGATACAGAACCTGAATATTATGTTCGGTTTGCCGGAAACCTGCGGGCTCAATCAACCTGCCTTGTTGCCCTAAGGCCTTTCGTCCGGGATGCTGAACGCTGTTGATTGAGGGCGGTGCTGATGTCTGTTGGTGAAGAAAGGCTGGTAGTTCGGACCTACAGCGTCAGGCGTCAGCGTATTGCGTTGGTGGTTCGCCTGACTTGTCTGGTGGCGGTATTTTTTCTGGGGTTGATGCTTGGTGGTCAGATGTTTGAGCGAGAGATGGCCGCCAAGCGCCTGTTGGAGAAAGATGTTGGCCAGCTGAATGCGATGCAGGACTCACTGAATCAGCAATTAGCTAATGCTGAAGCCGCTGTGGAGATTGATAGGGCTGCGCTTGAGCAGGTGCGCAAGACAGTAGTTGAATTACAGCAGCAACTCGCGGATAGTGAAAAAGAGCTGGAGCTGTACCGAAATCTTATGAGGGACGACAGTCTCCCTAAAGGTTTCTCGATTTGGGAACTGTCGTTGACGCCGCTTGATGAAGGTGGCGTTGCCTATCGGCTGGTAGTTATCAATAAAGCGGGTGCGCTCAAGCCTGTAGAAGTTTTTTTACAACTGTCGGTTGAGGGTGAAGTTGAGGGTGTATCAAAAACTGTACCCCTGGAAGAGCTGGATGAGAAGCTATCATCACCGCTCTCTATGAAATTCAAGTATTTTGGCGTGTTGCAGGGAGTGATGGATCTTCCTCCAGGTTTCGATCCGCGTCTTGTACATACTTCGCTCTGGAAGAAGGGGCAAAAAAAGAGAGTGCGAAAATCATTTAACTGGCATTCTGAGGAAACCTAACTATGCAAAAAAAGAAAGGCGTATCGACATTCTCGGCGGGTTCTACAACGCTGATTGCCAGTGGCACGCATGTGGTGGGTGATATCCGTTTTCAGGGAAATCTTGAAATTGAAGGTGAGGTCACAGGCAATATTATCGCCGAGGATGCTGCTGATGCCAGAGTGCGGGTTTTGCAGCAGGGCCATGTGCGTGGTGACATAAAAGTGCCCAGTGTGGTGATCAATGGTCATGTAGAGGGTACGGTGGCGGCGTCAAGTCATGTCGAACTGGCTGCCAAGGCTGTGGTCGAAGGTGACGTGCATTATGCAATTGTCGAAATTGAGAAAGGCGCCAGAATCAATGGCAATTTTGTGCATGAGTCTGCTCAGGTAGTGGAAATGAGTTCCGCCGCAACGCATGTTGTAGAGAAAACGTTGTAGTCAGACTTGACTTCAGCGTTGTAAATTTCGGTTATGGCCCCATATATAAAGGGCTGTCTGGCTGCTAATCCAGCAGGTAATGGCAAACACTCAGGAGAGCTCATGTCGGGTATTGAAACATTTACACCCAGTCCGATGTACCTGTCGGCCAATGCGGTTGCGAAAATCAACCGTTTGATAGAAGAAGAGGGAAACCCTGATTTAAAGCTTCGGGTCTATGTGACCGGTGGTGGCTGCTCGGGTTTTCAGTATGGCTTCAGCTTTGATGAGCAGGTGGCAGATGATGATACCGCTGTGAAAGAAGGGGGTGCCACCATGCTGATTGATTCTCTGAGTATTCAATACCTGAGCGGTTCCACCGTGGACTATCAGGAAGGGCTGGAAGGCTCCCGTTTTGTGGTCAACAATCCGAATGCGACAACGACTTGTGGATGTGGATCGTCGTTCTCGGTTTAGCGCCGTGGTGCAGGCTATTTTGTAAAAGGAGAGACGGATGCAAACACTGATTCGATTCGTCGTGCTGATGGCATTGGGTTTCGGTTCGTGGGTGTTTGCTGGTAGCGAGCTGGTTGGGCGTGTGCCAGTGTTGCCAGATGAAAAGGTGCCGGGTTATCTGGCCAGGATAGAATTGAATGACCCTCTGGAAGTGGAGGCTGCGTTACAGCGAGCAGAAGATGTCTACCTTTCAGACGAGATCCCGGAGAATGTGCCGCCAGTGGTTTTTGTTCTGCCTGGTCCGGAAGTAGCAGTGTTTCAAAAGCACAATTACCAGCGTTACAAGCCCATAGTGGATCTGGCTGCCCGCCTTTCTGCCTTTCGGGTAGTCGATATCCGTATCTGTCGGACCCAGCTTTATTCCCTGGGCGGTGGAGAGCAGGAGCTTCACCCGTTTGTTGGCACAGTGCCTTATGGTCCTGCTGAGGTGCAGCGGCTATTGGATGTTGAGCACTACGTCTATTTTTGATGCTTGGTTTGAGTGTTATCGTCTGCTGGCAGGGCAATTCAGGCCGGATAAATACCGCCAAGGATGACAGCATTAGCTGCCCCTGTTGCCGCTGGATCGTTACCTGTGCTGCCTGCTAGCGTTTGGCTGGCAAGCCAGGCAAAACAAGCCGCTTCCACCGCATCCGGATCTACGCCAAGCTGCCCGGTATCAGTGACAGCTATGTGGGGCAGTAAGCCTTTCAGCCTGGCTACCATTCTCTTGTTGTGAGCACCGCCGCCGCAGAGGTAGATTTCAGCGGTTCCGGGCGCATGTGCCAGAACTGCGTCAGTTATTGTCTGCGCTGTTAGTTCCAGTAATGTGGCCTGAACGCTGGCAGGCTCAATATTCACGGTGTCCGCTGTCGACGCGAGCACTTGATTGAGCCAGCCTATATTAAAGTGGTCGCGACCAGTACTTTTGGGGGGTGGCAATTTAAAGAAAGGTTCTGCCAGTAATGCTTGCAGAAGCAGCTGGCTAACGGTTCCTGTAGCTGCCCAGTTGCCGTCCATATCCATATCTGTGCCGTTGTGGAGTCTGTTCCAGTCGTCCATTAGTCCGTTGCCCGGGCCTGTGTCAAAACCGCAGGTATCTTTGTTTAGATCGCCGGGTAGCAGGCTGAAATTGGCAATCCCCCCAAGATTGAGTATCAGCCGGTCAACGCCCTGCCTTCGAAATTTGTAATTGTGGAAAGCCGGTGCGAGGGGGGCGCCTTGTCCACCTGCTGCCATATCCCGGCGCCGAAAGTCGGCAATAGTGGTGATGCCGGTTTTTTGCGCAATGATGTTCGGGTCGCCAATTTGCAGGGTTCGTGGCTGGTTGCTTTCCGGCAGGTGAAGAATGGTCTGTCCGTGGCTGCCTATCGCGGCTATCTCGGCTGGCTGGGTGTTTGTCTGGTGCAAGATTTTAAGCACCGAGTCAGCAAAGAGATTGCCGAGGATATAGTCGTACTTCGTCACTTCAGCAATGTTGCTGGCTGAATTCAGATTGCGAACGGCAAGTTTCAGACTATTGTCGATGGGGAATTGTTCGTAGGCGATGGTTTCAAAGCGCTGGCCGCCAATGCGTACCAGCGCGGTGTCAACTGCGTCCATGCTGGTGCCTGACATCAAGCCGATAAATAGCGGGTCTGCCATTGCCTACGGGTTTTGCTTTTGTTGCGGGTCAACCATGGCAAGCTGATTGTTTTGATTGTAAGAGGCCAGCTGTGCAAGAAGTGGCGCGGTAGCGTTGTTGAATGGCCCCAGTTCCTGTGCTGCAATGGGTTTTGCCTGAGGTAACTCTACGGTGCGCGGGTTGCGGTGTACGCCGTTGACCAGGAATTCATAGTGCAGGTGTGGACCCGTTGCGTAACCGGTAGAGCCAACAGTGCCGATGGTTTTTCGCTGCGCGACGGTTTGACCCTTGCGGACGTAACGTTTGTGAAGGTGCAAATACTTGGTTACGTAGCGCTGGCCGTGCTGAATAAAGACGTAGTTACCGTTGGCTTTGCTGTATCCGGCGGCAATCACCTTGCCATTGCCAGCTGCATAAACCGGGGTGCCTCTTGGTGCCGCGTAATCTACGCCGCGATGGGCTTTGATTTTTTTATGAATCGGATGTTTTCTTCGCAGGTTGAAGTTTGAGCTGATGCGGAATACATCCAGTGGTGCGCGCAGGAAAGCCTTGCGCATGCTTAAGCCTTCAGGCGTGTAATAGTTGGCAATGCCTTCGCTGTTTTCGTAGCGTACGGCACTGAAGGTTTTCCCTTGGTTGGTGAATTCTGCGGCGAGAATATTGCCAGTGCCAATTTTTTCACCATCGAGAAACTTTTCTTCATAAAGGACGGCAAAGCGATCGCCCTTGCGAATATCAAACACAAAGTCGATGTCCCAGCCAAAAATATTGGCCAGTTCCATGATCAGGTTGTGTGGCATGTTTGCCTGTTCAGCAGCTAAAAACAGAGAGTTATCAATAGTGGCTTGTCTATAGGTTGGCAGCAGCTCCGGTGCCAGTACTACATGCTCGCCTGAAAAGCCATGTTCGGTATCCGTAAACTGGTAGGACTCAAGGCGACTTTTTTCATACACCAGTTTTTCCAGTTTGCCCTGCTCATTGAAGCCAAGACGCAAGGATTGTCCGGGCAGCATTTTGGTGAGTACCTTGGCATGTTGCTTTGCTGACATGACATTGTAAACGTCGGTCGCGTTCAGTGAGGCGCGCTTGAATATCGAGGTGAGATTGTCACCGTTGCGAACCTGCTCGGTTTGCCACTGCAGGGCTATTTCCGCTTCCTCTGGTAACAGCTCGGTGTGACTGTTGCTGCTCTCGCCGGAGCTGGTGCGCTCGCTTTTTATCTCTTTTGGTGCAGTAAAGCTCAGGGTTATTTCTGTGCTTCGCCGTTTGGCTACCGCATCGTTGCTGGGTATCAGAGCTATGGCTGCCACCAGGCATAGCGCTACACCGGCCGCCATAAAGTGGGGTTTGGAAAGGTTCCCGGCAAGCCGCTGCCGCCGGGGTGTGGTTTGATTATAACTGGCTTGCATACTGTGTCGGTTATCGTTGTCTTCCAGCTGTTTTGGGCAATATATAACAGATGAATGAGAAAGCCCACAACCTACTGACACGGGTTGTGCGGAATTAGGGCGCTAACCTCTTGTATTTGAAGCAAGATCGGGTATGGTTTGCGCTCCTTTTAGCTCAGATGGACAGCGGTAAATGTCAACAAGTAGTAACCAGTTAATAACGGATCTCCAGGCGAGGGGGTTGGTGGCGCAAATGACCGGAGGCGGTGAGCTGGAAAATCACCTGAATCAGGGCGCGTGCACGCTGTATTGCGGGTTTGACCCCACCGCCGACAGCCTGCATATAGGCAGTCTGGTGCCTTTGTTGGCGTTGCGTCGTTTCCAATTGGCGGGGCACAAGCCCATTGCGCTAGTGGGCGGTGCGACCGGGCTTATTGGAGACCCCAGCTTTAAAGCGCAAGAGCGCAAGTTGAATACCCCGGACGTTGTTGCCAGCTGGGTGGGTCGATTGCGGGATCAGGTGGGTCGTTTTGTGGATTTCGATGACGGAGTGAACTCTGCCGAGGTGGTTAATAATCTGGACTGGATAGGCGAGATGAATCTGCTGTCATTTCTGCGGGATGTTGGCAAGCACTTTTCAGTCAACAATATGGTTAATAAGGAGTCGGTAAAGCAGCGGCTTGATCGAGAGGGGGCAGGCATTTCCTATACCGAATTCACCTATATGCTGTTGCAGTCCTATGATTTTGCTGAGTTGAATCGGCGTTATGGCTGTTCTTTGCAGATAGGTGGTTCTGATCAGTGGGGAAATATTACCGGGGGGATTGATTTAACCCGGCGTCTGAACGGTGAGCAAGTTTTTGGTTTGACCCTGCCGCTGGTAATCAAGTCTGATGGCAGCAAGTTTGGTAAAACGGAGAGCGGTACAATATGGCTGGATCCTGACAAAACGTCGCCTTATGCCTTTTACCAGTTCTGGGTAAACACTGCCGATGCAGATGTCTATAAATTCTTGCGTTATTTCACCTTTCTGTCTGTAGAAGAAATTGATGCAATAGAGAGCGCTGACGCCGAGACAGCAGGACGTAAGTCGGCGCAAGCTGTTTTAGCCAGAGAGGTTACCGAGCTGGTTCATGGGGCGTCTGGCGTTGAAGGGGCGGAAAGGATAGCGGGTGCGCTGTTTTCTGGCAGTCTGGAATCCTTGACTGAGCATGATATGGAGCAGTTGGCCCTTGACGGCATGCCCTGTACAGAAATTGAGGGTAAACAGCAATCGCTGGTTGAGCTGCTGGTGGCAACGGGTTTGGCCGTAACGCCTCGAGGGGAGGTCACACTTGGGCAGGCGCGGAAATTTGTGCAGAGCAATGCGGTGAGTGTGAACGGTGAAAAAGTGGTGGACCCGGAGGCAGAGCTTTGTCGAGCCGATGCAAGATATGGCCGTTATCATCTCTTGCGCAGAGGCAAGAAGTTATTCCACCTGCTGCGCTGGCGGTGAAGGCGGGCTTCCTGTGGTGTTGGTTGAAAAAATAGCGCGTTATTACGCGTTATTTTTTTGCCCATATGTTGTTGATTTTAAGCGGTAAAAAAAGTCCTAAATAAAATGTTACAGGTTTTTGAAAAAAAGCCGTTGACAGTTGTCGGGCAGACGCTAGAATGCGCGTCCGCTTCGGGGTTAACCCGCTTCGGGATACCGAAAAAAGTTTAATAAAAGTAAACATTGAATTAGGTATTGACAGCGCATTTTCAGCATGTAGAATGCGCGTCCGCTTCGGGGTTGACCTTGAAGCTGGATGGAAAAGAAAAGTTTGATTGTTTTTGAAAATAAGCTAACTTTTTTATTGACATCCAAGGCGCTGACTTTATAATGCGCCTCCGCTCTGAGAAGCGAATGTTCTTTAACAATTGATCAGATAATGCGTGTGGGTGCTTGCTGAGAAGATTCAGGTGACATGAATATTCAAATGCAAGTAACTCATCAATTCAAAATGAAATGGTAAGCCAAAGTATTTGAGCCAAGTTTTTGAGTAGTACCGCTGGTTTAGCGAAACTGCTCCATCATGCCGAAAGGTTGATGTAAAAGATTAAACTGAAGAGTTTGATCATGGCTCAGATTGAACGCTGGCGGCAGGCCTAACACATGCAAGTCGAACGTGAAAGCTCTTCGGAGTGAGTAGAGTGGCGGACGGGTGAGTAACGCGTAGGAATCTACCCAGTAGCGGGGGATAACATGGAGAAATTCATGCTAATACCGCATACGCCCTAAGGGGGAAAGCAGGGGATCTTCGGACCTTGCACTATTGGATGAGCCTGCGTCGGATTAGCTTGATGGTGGGGTAATGGCCTACCATGGCGACGATCCGTAGCTGGTCTGAGAGGATGATCAGCCACATCGGGACTGAGACACGGCCCGAACTCCTACGGGAGGCAGCAGTGGGGAATATTGCGCAATGGGCGAAAGCCTGACGCAGCCATGCCGCGTGTGTGAAGAAGGCCTTAGGGTTGTAAAGCACTTTCAGTAGGGAGGAAAAGTTAGTAGCTAATAACTGCTAACCCTGACGTTACCTACAGAAGAAGCACCGGCAAACTCCGTGCCAGCAGCCGCGGTAATACGGAGGGTGCGAGCGTTAATCGGAATTACTGGGCGTAAAGCGCGCGTAGGCGGTTTGTTAAGCTGGATGTGAAAGCCCCGGGCTCAACCTGGGAACTGCATCCAGAACTGGCAGGCTAGAGTATGGTAGAGGATAGTGGAATTTCCTGTGTAGCGGTGAAATGCGTAGATATAGGAAGGAACACCAGTGGCGAAGGCGGCTGTCTGGACCAATACTGACGCTGAGGTGCGAAAGCGTGGGGAGCAAACAGGATTAGATACCCTGGTAGTCCACGCCGTAAACGATGTCAACTAGCCGCGTGTGTCTTTAAAGACGTGGGTGGCGCAGCTAACGCACTAAGTTGACCGCCTGGGGAGTACGGCCGCAAGGTTAAAACTCAAATGAATTGACGGGGGCCCGCACAAGCGGTGGAGCATGTGGTTTAATTCGATGCAACGCGAAGAACCTTACCTGGTCTTGACATCCTCGGAACTTTCCAGAGATGGATTGGTGCCTTCGGGAACCGAGTGACAGGTGCTGCATGGCTGTCGTCAGCTCGTGTCGTGAGATGTTGGGTTAAGTCCCGTAACGAGCGCAACCCTTGTCCTTATTTGCTAACAGGTTAAGCTGAGAACTCTAAGGAGACTGCCGGTGACAAACCGGAGGAAGGTGGGGACGACGTCAAGTCATCATGGCCCTTACGACCTGGGCTACACACGTGCTACAATGGGCGGTACAGAGGGTTGCGAAGCAGCGATGTGGAGCTAATCCCAGAAAACCGCTCGTAGTCCGGATCGGAGTCTGCAACTCGACTCCGTGAAGTCGGAATCGCTAGTAATCGCGAATCAGAATGTCGCGGTGAATACGTTCCCGGGCCTTGTACACACCGCCCGTCACACCATGGGAGTGGGTTGCAAAAGAAGTGGGTAGACTAACCTTCGGGGGGTCGCTCACCACTTTGTGATTCATGACTGGGGTGAAGTCGTAACAAGGTAGCCCTAGGGGAACCTGGGGCTGGATCACCTCCTTAAACGATGCACCGTTCTCTCGGTAAGTGCTCACACGCATTATCTGATCGTTGGCTAGAGCAGCTAACGGTTTTGCCCCTTGCAGGCCGTAAAACCCTTTGGGAGACAGTGGGTCTGTAGCTCAGTTGGTTAGAGCGCACCCCTGATAAGGGTGAGGTCGGTGGTTCAAATCCACCCAGACCCACCAATTTCCGCTCCGTGTGGAGAAAGGTTGCTGATTTGGGGCTATAGCTCAGCTGGGAGAGCGCCTGGTTTGCATCCAGGAGGTCTGCGGTTCGATCCCGCATAGCTCCACCACTCTCCCTCCCGAAAGTTGCTCACAGAGTCCAGAATTAAGTCATTAGATTTGATGTTTTAATTCTGGTTTTTAATGCCAGATGTTCTTTAAAAATGTAGAAATGTTGAAGCTGTACATAATTTGTACAAACCGCATATAGGCAACTATATGCAAAATAAAGGCGAGTGTGTTTCTCAAGCACATTCTGTCCGGCGTAATTCAACATCTTTATTGATGTTGGATTTTATCATGCAGTCGCTTGCGTTATATGGTCAAGCGACTAAGCGCATACGGTGGATGCCTTGGCAGTTGGAGGCGATGAAGGACGTGGAAGTCTGCGAAAAGCTCGGGGGAGCTGACAAACAAGCGTTATATCCCGAGATGTCCGAATGGGGAAACCCACCTATCATAAGATAGGTATCTTGTACTGAATACATAGGTACTTGAGGCGAACCCGGGGAACTGAAACATCTAAGTACCCGGAGGAAAAGAAATCAACCGAGATTCCCTAAGTAGCGGCGAGCGAACGGGGACTAGCCCTTAAGCTTCATTTGTTTTAGTGGAAGGCTCTGGAAAGTGCCGCGATACAGGGTGATAGCCCCGTACACGAAAAGACATTTAAAGTGAAATCGAGTAGGTCGGAGCACGTGAAACTTTGACTGAATATGGGGGGACCATCCTCCAAGGCTAAATACTACCAACTGACCGATAGTGAACCAGTACCGTGAGGGAAAGGCGAAAAGAACCCCGGAGAGGGGAGTGAAATAGATCCTGAAACCGTATGCGTACAAGCAGTAGGAGCAGACTTGTTCTGTGACTGCGTACCTTTTGTATAATGGGTCAGCGACTTACATTTAGTAGCAAGGTTAACCGAATAGGGGAGCCGTAGAGAAATCGAGTCTTAATAGGGCGTTTAGTTGCTAGGTGTAGACCCGAAACCCGGCGATCTATCCATGGCCAGGTTGAAGGTGCCGTAACAGGCACTGGAGGACCGAACCCACGTATGTTGAAAAATGCGGGGATGAGCTGTGGATCGGAGTGAAAGGCTAATCAAGCCGGGAGATAGCTGGTTCTCCTCGAAAGCTATTTAGGTAGCGCGTCATGTCTCACCCACGGGGGTAGAGCACTGTTTCGGCTAGGGGGTCATCCCGACTTACCAACCCGATGCAAACTCCGAATACCGTGGAGTGCAATCATGGCAGACAGACGGCGGGTGCTAACGTCCGTCGTCAAAAGGGAAACAACCCAGACCGCCAGCTAAGGTCCCTAATATCAGTTAAGTGGGAAACGATGTGGGAAGGCTAAGACAGCTAGGAGGTTGGCTTAGAAGCAGCCACCCTTTAAAGAAAGCGTAATAGCTCACTAGTCGAGTCGGCCTGCGCGGAAGATGTAACGGGGCTAAACTGATAACCGAAGCTGCGGACGCGTGTTTACACGCGTGGTAGAGGAGCGTTCTGTAAGCCGTTGAAGGTGGATCGAGAGGTCTGCTGGAGGTATCAGAAGTGCGAATGCTGACATGAGTAACGATAAGGGGTGTGAAAAACACCCCCGCCGGAAGACCAAGGTTTCCTGTCCCATGCTAATCAGGGCAGGGTTAGTCGGCACCTAAGGCGAGGGCGAAAGCCGTAGTCGATGGAAAACAGGTTAATATTCCTGTACCTCATATTACTGCGATGGAGGGACGGAGTAGGCTAGATCAGACGGGCGATGGTTGTCCCGATCTAAGCGTGTAGGCTGAGGACTTAGGTAAATCCGGGTCCTTAAGGCTGAGACGTGATGGCGAGGCTCTCTTTTGAGCTGAGTGATTGATGCCATGCTTCCAAGAAAATCTTCTAAGCTTCAGGTAATGTGAGACCGTACCCCAAACCGACACAGGTGGTCAGGTAGAGAATACCAAGGCGCTTGAGAGAACTCGGGTGAAGGAACTAGGCAAAATGGCACCGTAACTTCGGGAGAAGGTGCGCTGTTGACGGTGATCGGACTTGCTCCGTAAGCTGTTGGCAGCCGAAGTGACCAGGCCGCTGCGACTGTTTATTAAAAACACAGCACTCTGCAAACACGTAAGTGGACGTATAGGGTGTGACGCCTGCCCGGTGCCGGAAGGTTAATTGATGGGGTTAGTCCTCGGACGAAGCTCTTGATCGAAGCCCCGGTAAACGGCGGCCGTAACTATAACGGTCCTAAGGTAGCGAAATTCCTTGTCGGGTAAGTTCCGACCTGCACGAATGGCGTAACGATGGCGGCACTGTCTCCACCCGAGACTCAGTGAAATTGAAATTGCGGTTAAGATGCCGTATACCCGCGGCTAGACGGAAAGACCCCGTGAACCTTTACTACAGCTTGGCACTGAACTTTGAACCTATTTGTGTAGGATAGGTGGGAGGCTTTGAAGTGTAATCGCCAGATTGCATGGAGCCGCCCTTGAAATACCACCCTGGTATGTTTGAGGTTCTAACCTTGGTCCGTTATCCGGATCGGGAACAGTGTCTGGTGGGTAGTTTGACTGGGGCGGTCTCCTCCCAAAGAGTAACGGAGGAGCACGAAGGTACCCTCGGCATGGTCGGAAATCATGCTATGAGTGCAAAGGCATAAGGGTGCTTGACTGCGAGACAGACACGTCGAGCAGGTACGAAAGTAGGTCTTAGTGATCCGGTGGTTCTGTATGGAAGGGCCATCGCTCAACGGATAAAAGGTACTCCGGGGATAACAGGCTGATACCGCCCAAGAGTTCACATCGACGGCGGTGTTTGGCACCTCGATGTCGGCTCATCACATCCTGGGGCTGAAGCCGGTCCCAAGGGTATGGCTGTTCGCCATTTAAAGTGGTACGCGAGCTGGGTTTAGAACGTCGTGAGACAGTTCGGTCCCTATCTGCCGTGGGCGTTGGAGATTTGAGGAGAGCTGCTTCTAGTACGAGAGGACCGAAGTGGACGAACCTCTGGTGTTCGGGTTGTCACGCCAGTGGCATTGCCCGGTAGCTACGTTCGGACAGGATAACCGCTGAAAGCATCTAAGCGGGAAGCCCCCTCCAAGATTAGATCTCCCTGGGAGTTTAACTCCCCTAAAGAGCCGTTGAAGACTACGACGTTGATAGGCTGGGTGTGGAAGCGCTGTGAAGCGTTGAGCTAACCAGTACTAATTGCTCGTGAGGCTTGACCATATAACAGAAGCGATTGCATATAACGGACAGTTGTGTGAAATGCGCTCCCTTTAGTTACCAATTATGATTCAACATTTTCTACACCCTATTTGTATGTGGCAATCCAGCGATAACGCGTAAGAGTAAAGCCAATACAAGCCAGTTTGTCTGACGACCATAGAGCATTGGAACCACCTGATCCCATCCCGAACTCAGTAGTGAAACGATGTATCGCCGATGGTAGTGTGGGGTTTCCCCATGTGAGAGTAGGTCATCGTCAGGCTTCTATTTGAAAACCCAGCCAGTTGGCTGGGTTTTTTTTGTCCCGGGTTTATTGAAAATTGCCAGCTGATTTTTTTGTGTAGTAATGTCGTGCATCTGCTGCAGATGTTTATGTATTGTTTTAAGGCATAATGCACCTTTCTTTTTTATGGTTTGCTATGGAAACCTATCTTTTCTTTATGTTGCTTGGTGCAGTTGCAGGCCTTTCTGCCGGACTTCTTGGTGTTGGTGGTGGGGTGGTAATGGTACCTTCTCTGATACTGGGGTTTTCCAGCCAAGGGTTCCCGCCGGAGGTTTTGACCCACATGGCAGTGGCAACATCGCTGGCAGCGATGGTGGTAACAGCAGCTTCATCGGCATTTGCGCACAATAAGCTTGGTAGCGTTGACTGGTTCGCTGTCCGATGGATGGCGTCAGGTGTTTTATTGGGCGCGTTGGTAGGGGTGGTGGGATCGTTGCAGTTGAAAGGAGCCTGGATTCAGGTTGCTTTTGGTATTTTTCTGATGGCTGTGGGATTGCGGGTTTTTATTGCAAGAAACAATGTAAAAGGCAAATTACTACCTGGCCCGTTTGGGCTTGCGGCAGCGGGAAGTGTGATTGGCGCTGTCTCGATGGTGTTCGGTATTGGTGGTGGCAGCATGACGGTGCCGTTACTGATGCGTTACGGGCTTGCGCCGAAGCAGGCAATGGGAAGTTCTGCGGCGTTGGGTCTTCCGATAGCTGTGCTTGGGGGCGTGTTATATGCCCTGGGTGGTCGCGGCGACCAGATTTTGCCGGAGTTTACTCTTGGATATGTTTACTTGCCAGCTTTTGCGGGTCTGGTTCTGTTAGGCATTCCCTTTGCAAAATTGGGTGCAAATGTGGCTCACCGTTTGCCCGAACGGCAGTTAAAGCGGGTTTTTGGTGGCTATGCAATGCTTGTTGGGGCGCTATTATTAGTAAGGAACTTGCTGTGAATGTTTCAGAGTCGCTGCTGCTGAAGTACTTGTCTGATGGCCGTTATCACTCCGGAGAAGAGTTAGGGGAGCTAATGGGGGTGACTCGTACAGCGGTGTGGAAGCAGGTTGGCAAGCTGAATGAGCAGGGTATCAGTGTGGAATCTGTAAAGGGAAAGGGCTACTGCATAAAGGGTGGTCTTGATTTGCTTGATGGTGAAACCATTCGGGCTCAACTGTCAGATAAGTCGTCGGCTTGCCTGGGCAAGTTGAGAATTGAACTCAGTGTCGAATCAACTAACAAACTGGCTAGAGAAGTAGCGGAAGAGGGTGGCGCCACTGGGTCGGTGTTGCTGGCCGAGCGGCAGACGGCGGGTCGTGGTAGACGTGGGCGGCAATGGCAAAGCCCGTTTGGTCGCAATATCTATCTGTCAGTAGTTTGGGGTTTTGATTCCGGAGTTGAAGCTCTCGAAGGGCTGAGTTTGGCGGTCGGGGTGGCAGTATGTTGTGCTGCGGAGCGATGTGGCGCTTCCGGTTTGCAGTTGAAATGGCCTAATGACTTGCTATTCAAGGCTAGAAAGGTGGGTGGCATTCTACTTGAAGTGGTTGGTGATCCGTCAGGGTTTTGTCAGGTCGTTATTGGCGTGGGGCTGAATACAGGGATGGGGGCGGATGAGATTCGGAACATTGATCAACCGTGGGGTAATCTGGAGGCTGCAGCGGTTGCACCAATTGACCGAAGTGTTCTTGCTGGCTGTGTTCTTGATGAGTTGTTGATGTTGCTCCATTGTTATGAGAGAACGGGTTTTGCGCCTTTTCGCAGCGCCTGGATGGACAGAGATGCTTTTACAGACACACCTGTCAGGTTGCTGCTCGGTAGTAGGGAGGTTGAAGGTGTGGCGAGGGGTGTCAGTAATAGCGGTGCTCTTTTGTTGGAAGAAGGGCTGGCTGGCCAGGGTGAAGTTGTTCGCCAATACAGTGGTGGTGAGATTAGTTTGCGGAGTCGGCAATGATTCTTGAAATTGATGCCGGGAATAGTCGCATTAAATGGCGTATCAGGCAGCCTGACGCTATGGCTGGTTATGGCGTGCTACTGACGAAAAATGTTGCCTGTCTTGGTGCCGATGTTGAAGAGGTTGGTGTGCCTCGGCTTGTGCGGCTCAGCAGCGTGTGTGGTGCGGAAGTGGATAGCGTGGTGGTCGAGCTGGCTGAAAAATGGGGTGCCGAGCTTGTTGTGGCCAAGTCGTCAGCGGAGGCCATGGGGGTGCGAAGCGGTTACCATGAGCCTGCTGCTATGGGTGTAGATCGCTGGCTGGCAATAGTGGCTGCGTACCATCATGTTAAAACTGCCTGCGTTGTCGTTGATGCTGGCAGTGCGGTGACCGTTGATTTACTCGATCATACTGGTAGCCATCTTGGTGGTTATATCGTGCCTGGGTTTAACCTCATGAATCGAGCGTTGTTCTCCGGAACCGATGCGGGTGCCGCTGAAAGAGACATTGATCCT
The DNA here is from genome assembly GCA_024234435.1 of Pseudomonadales bacterium. Classification (NCBI taxonomy): domain Bacteria; kingdom Pseudomonadati; phylum Pseudomonadota; class Gammaproteobacteria; order Pseudomonadales; species Pseudomonadales bacterium. The sequence continues at coordinate 240,553 of JACKOF010000002.1, read as the reverse complement.
CGCGGCATAATCGACACTTCTCCCGGTGAATCCACTCGGGAGGCTGTTCATCATGGCTTATTGCTCATGGTTCTGGGGCTGGTTGAAGGTGCCCTGCTAAAGCTGCCACCGGGCTCTGCAAGCATTGTTCTCACCGGGGGGGATGCTGAAGTCTTGCATCAACAGTTGGGGATGCGCGCTGTTGTTCGTCCAGACCTTGTTTTGGAGGGGTTGTCGTTGATTACCGGTTTTCCAGAAGGCTTGGAAGAGGGCTAGGCATGCGATGGTTTTTCCTGCTTATGGTGTTTGCCAACCTGTTGGCGTGGTACTGGTTTTCGAGTGCCGTTGAACAGAGGTCTGCCCTGAAGGTTGGCGGTCACGCTCTGTCGGAAGGGGATGATGTTGATCGCCTGGTTTTGCTGGGGGAGGTCGAGGCGGGTGCGGTGGTGTTTTCTAAGACCGCCGTAAATAATGACGTTGAAAGCCGAGTTCACGTATCAAGCGTGGAGCTGCTGCCCACAGCTGTCGTCGATGAAGAGCCTGATCTTACTGCTGGTTTTTCCGATGAGGAAAGAATTACTTCCGGTTCGAAGCCCGACTTTGATGAAAATTCCGATCTTGGAGCGGTATCTGAAGATGAGCGTGTCGAGGTTGCCCCGGATGCGGTTCAGGCGTGTTCTCTTTTGGGCTCTTTCATGGGTGATGCGGAGGTAGAAAGTGTTCTTGGCAGGCTTGGAGAAGCGGGCATTCCTGCGAAAAAAGTTGTGCGTGAGGTTGTTGCTCGGGAAGTGTTCTGGCTGATGATTACTTCCCGGGGCTTTTTCGGAAATTCTGGCGATGTTCTTCGTGAGTTACAGGAAAAGAAAATAGACAGCTTTCTGATAGAAGAGGGTGAGTTTGTTAATGGTATTTCGCTGGGTGTTTTTGGCAGTAGGGAGAATGCGGAAAGTTATCGGTCCGAGCTTGTCGAGAAGGGCTATCAGCCCGAAGTGGTGCCTTTGCCCCGGTTTGAGAGTCAGTATTGGATATCTGTTCCAGCTGAAGATCTGGTGAAACTTTCAGATGAGTTCTGGGCAGATATTTCTGCGCTAACCGCAGATTCGGAAGTGATAGTGGAAGAGGCTTCCTGCGAATAGCGGAGGCGTGAGTTTTTATCTGTGTCTTATGGTGCGTGCAAATCTTATGCCCCCTAGCGAGGCCTATTCCCGCTAATACGGGTGTATATAAGAAAAAGCATCAAATATCCCGGATTTTCGGTTGATTATAAAGCCAACATTCTCTAGAATCGCGCTCCCGTTTTTGGGTAGAAATAGAGTGCTGGCGTAGCTCAGTTGGTAGAGCAGCTGACTTGTAATCAGCCGGTCGGGGGTTCGACTCCTCTCGCCAGCTCCACTTTTTTCTCTTTGCGGGTATGTTTTTAGCAGGGGTTCCCGAGTGGCCAAAGGGATCAGACTGTAAATCTGACGCGTAAGCTTCGGTGGTTCGAATCCACCCCCCTGCACCAGATTTACGAAATGGCACTGAATAACGTTAGTGCTTTGCAGGTGGAATTCCTGTTGTGCTGGGTCGGGTGGATGAGAGCCACCTGTTCGATTACACGCAAAGCGTGTAAAGCGCCGCTTAGTCGGCGACCCGAAGGGTGAGGTTTTCACAAAGTGAAAATCGAATAATCCACCCCCCCTGCACCAGATTTACATTGGTGGTGCCGTGTAAGACGAGTACCGTCAATGGTTGGTTTAAAGGCTGATAAAGCTTAGAGATGTGCGGGTATAGTTCAGTGGTAGAACGTCAGCCTTCCAAGCTGAATATGCGGGTTCGATTCCCGCTACCCGCTCCAGGCTCTACCGTTTTGTGGTGCGTAAGTGCTGCTGAAGGTTTTTGCTCATATAGCTCAGTCGGTAGAGCACTTCCTTGGTAAGGAAGAGGTCACCGGTTCAAATCCGGTTATGAGCTCCAGTGTTGTGTCTGCGGGGAGTGGTCTCCGCAGGTTTTTGTTTGGTTGCGATTTTATCGTTTCTGTTTGGTTGATTGGCTTTATTTGAGAGGCGTGAACAGGTGTCGAAGGAAAAGTTTGAGCGGAATAAGCCCCACGTCAACGTGGGCACCATTGGTCACGTTGACCACGGTAAAACTACTCTGACAGCGGCATTGACTCGCGTGTGTGCAGAGGTTTGGGGTGGCACAGCGGTTGCTTTTGACGGTATTGATAATGCGCCGGAAGAGCGTGAACGCGGTATTACGATTGCAACTTCTCACGTTGAATATGACTCGCCGAATCGCCACTATGCCCACGTTGACTGTCCGGGGCACGCCGACTATGTGAAGAACATGATTACCGGTGCGGCGCAAATGGACGGTGCTATTCTGGTTTGTTCGGCGGCAGATGGTCCGATGCCACAAACCCGCGAGCACATTCTGTTGTCTCGTCAGGTGGGTGTGCCTTATATCGTGGTATTCCTGAACAAGGCTGATATGGTTGATGATGAAGAGTTGATCGAGCTGGTGGAAATGGAGGTTCGTGAACTGCTTGACCAGTACGAGTTCCCGGGTGACGAGACGCCGATCATTGTTGGTTCTGCGCTGATGGCGCTGGAAGGCCGGGATGATAACGAGCTGGGCACCACTGCTGTGAGGAAGCTGGTTGAGACGCTGGATGAATACATTCCTGAGCCAGAGCGTGCGATTGATCAGCCGTTCCTGATGCCGATTGAAGACGTCTTCTCTATCTCTGGGCGCGGTACGGTTGTGACTGGTCGTGTTGAGCGTGGTATTGTAAAAGTGGGTGACGAGATAGAGATCATCGGTATCCATAACACCACTAAAACTACCTGTACGGGTGTTGAGATGTTCCGCAAGCTGCTGGACGAAGGTCGTGCAGGCGAGAATGTGGGTGTTTTGCTGCGTGGTACCAAGCGTGACGAAGTAGAACGTGGTCAAGTGCTGGCAATCCCTGGCTCTATTACCCCGCACACCAAGTTTGAAGCGGAAGTGTATGTGTTGTCGAAAGATGAAGGTGGTCGTCATACCCCTTTCTTTAAAGGCTATCGTCCACAGTTTTACTTCCGTACCACGGATGTAACGGGCGCTTGTGAATTGCCGGAAGGTGTTGAGATGGTTATGCCGGGCGACAACATTCAAATGTCGGTGACATTGATTGCGCCGATTGCGATGGAAGAAGGTCTGCGTTTTGCGATCCGTGAAGGTGGTCGTACCGTGGGCGCTGGCGTAGTTGCCAGAATAGTTGAGTAAGGTTTGCAGTTTAAAAGCTTAGAAGGCCAGTAGTTCAATTGGTAGAGCACCGGTCTCCAAAACCGGCTGTTGGGGGTTCGAGTCCCTCCTGGCCTGCCAGCTTTTAGTGCTAGCGGTGATGACGAAAGAGGCTAAGGCCGGATAGTTGGGAAGCGAGAGGCAAAAGTAGCGAAATGAGTGCGGCGAAAGAGGAAAAGCAGTCTCAGCTGGATGGCCTGAAATGGTTGCTGGTGGCAGCATTATTGGGTGGAGCTGTTTACGGTAATTATTACTACTCGGCCGAATCCCTGCTGTATCGGGTTCTGGTGTTGGTGGTGGTTGCTGCCATTGCTGCTTTCATTGCGTTGCAAACGAGCAAAGGGCATGCTTTCTGGGCGTTGTTGAAGGGAGCCTATACGGAGAGTCGCCGGGTTGTCTGGCCAACGCGCCAGGAGCGCAACCAGACCACGCTGATGGTCGTTGCTGTGGTGTTGTTGATGTCGCTGATTTTATGGGGGCTTGACTCCCTGTTCGGCTGGCTCGCCTCGATGATCATTGGATAAATAGACGGGTAGAGAGAAAAGCATGTCAAAACGTTGGTACGTTGTGCAGGCCTATTCGGGCTATGAGAAGAAAGTTGCGGCCTCGCTGATAGGTCGTGTTGAGCTGCATAACATGGAAGATTTGTTCGGCGAAATTCTGGTGCCAACTGAAGAGGTAGTGGAAATCAAGGCTGGTCAAAAGCGCAAAAGTGAGCGCAAGTTTTTTCCGGGTTATGTGTTGGTGCAGATGGAGCTCAATGACGATACCTGGCATTTGGTAAAAGAAACACCGAGGGTGTTGGGTTTTATTGGTGGCAAGGCGGACAAGCCTGCGCCGATTTCGGATAAGGAGGCTCAGGCAATCCTGAATCGCATCCATGATTCTGAAGAGGCGCCCAGGCCGAAGACGTTGTTTGAGGCTGGTGAAGCTGTCCGTGTTATCGATGGACCATTTAATGACTTCAATGGTGTGGTCGAAGAAGTGAATTACGATAAAAGCCGGTTGCGTGTTTCGGTGACCATTTTTGGTCGCTCTACACCGGTTGAGCTGGAGTTTACGCAGGTTGAAAAGGCATAAGCATCTAACGATGCACTGTTTTTTCAGTTTGTAACTTGGTGTCTGGCGGTAAAAGGTCAGACGGGGAGCCTGAGAAAGGTGCTGGCAACAGCTCTGGAGGCGCTAACACCCATTAGGAGAAATCACAATGGCAAAAAAAATTGAAGCCTATATCAAGCTTCAGGTGGCTGCTGCTCAAGCCAACCCAAGTCCACCTGTAGGCCCTGCTCTGGGTCAGCATGGTGTCAATATCATGGAGTTCTGTAAAGCGTTTAATGCTCAGACCCAGGGTATGGAGAGCGGCGCGCCTGTTCCGGTTGTTATCACGGTTTACAGTGATCGCAGCTTCACATTCACCATGAAAACGCCACCCGCTTCTTTCCTGTTGAAAAAAGCGGCTGGCTTGAAAAGTGGCAGCGGGCGACCCAATACTGAAAAAGTGGGCAAAGTGACTCGCGCCCAGCTTGAAGAAATTGCAACGACCAAGCAGCCCGATTTAACCGCTGCTGATATGGATGCTGCGGTGCGGACTATTGCTGGTTCTGCCCGGTCCATGGGTATTGATGTGGAGGGCGTATAAGTGGCCAAGTTATCGAAGCGCGTTCGCGCGATGCGTGAAAAGATTGAAGAAGGCAAGCAATACTCTATCGAAGATGCGGTTGCCCTGCTGAAAGAATTTTCCACTGTGAAATTTACTGAAACAGTTGATGTTGCAGTGAATCTGGGTGTTGATCCTCGCAAATCAGATCAGGCGGTGCGTGGTGCAACGACGCTGCCAAACGGAACGGGTAAAACGGTTCGTGTAGCGGTATTTACCCAGGGTGAGAATGCGGAAGCAGCTAAAGCGGCCGGTGCAGATCTGGTGGGCATGGAAGATCTTGCTGATCAGATCAAGGCGGGCAACATGGATTTTGATGTTGTGATTGCCAGTCCGGATGCCATGCGTGTTGTGGGTACTCTCGGTCAGGTGCTGGGTCCCCGTGGTCTGATGCCTAACCCGAAGACCGGCACAGTGACGCCCGATGTGGTCACCGCAGTGAACAATGCTAAAGCTGGTCAGGTGCGTTACCGTACAGACAAAAACGGTATTATTCATGGTGGTATTGGTAGTGTGAGTTTTGAGCCTGCTGCTATTAAGGAAAACCTGGAAGCGTTGGTGGTGGATCTGAAAAAGGCCAAGCCCGCTTCAGCAAAAGGTATTTATCTCAAGAAGGTGGTGTTGTCGACAACGATGGGCCCTGGCTTGCTGATTGACCAGGCGTCTTTGGAAGTTTAATAGGCCAAAGCGCTTTTAGAAAGACTTAGGGGTCTGGGTGGCGAGTATGTAGTCCGTCCCCCGGGCCGTTAAAGACCGCAGGTGCCCGCAAGGGTTTAATGTGAATTTCAGATGCACTCGCAAGAGGCTCTTTTATAAGAGAAGTCATCGAAGTTGAATGCAGCGCCTGCGCAAACGGTGTGACCCGATTCAGTATTTATATTGGATTTGATCACCGAAAGGGCACCAGGCATGCCTGTTTGATAAAGGTATGCCGGGTGTGTAACCGATTGGACTCTTCATTTTGTTGGGGGAGCTAATCAAATCCAGGAGATATTCTCGTGGCATTAAATCTCGAAGACAAAAAAGCAATCGTTGCCGAGGTTAACGGAACTGCTTCCAATGCTTTGTCTCTGGTAATCGCTGACGCTCGCGGCGTCAATGTGACGGATATGACCGCTCTGCGCGCCAAGGCTCGTGAAGACAAGGTCGACCTTCGTGTGGTTCGCAACACGCTTGCGAAACGCGCTTTTGAAGGCACCGAGTTTGAATGTGTTGCTGATGCGTTGAAGGGCCCGTCGCTGTTCGGTTTCTCTATGGAGGATCCGGGTGCCGCTGCACGCCTGTTCAAGGATTTCGCGAAAGAAAACGAAAAATTTGAAGTTAAGGCGCTGTCTATTAGTGGTCAGTTGTTGGCTAAAGAGCAACTTGATGTACTCGCTAAACTGCCGACTCTGGAGCAAGCTCTGGGTCAGCTGGCAAGTGTGATGATTGCTCCGGTAACCAAACTGGTTCGTACTTTCAACGAAGTGCCAACCAAGGTGACTCGTGTTGTAGCAGCCGTAAAAGATCAGAAGCAGTCAGAGGCTGCCTGATCATCGGTATCGTTTATTTAATTTTTAACCCTATCAGGAGATTGAGTCATGGCTCTGTCTAAAGATGACATTTTAAATGCAATTGCTGAAATGAGCGTAATGGACGTTGTTGAACTTGTTGAAGCAATGGAAGAAAAATTTGGTGTTTCTGCACAGGCTGCGGTAGCTGTTGCTGCTGCTCCGGCTGCAGGTGGTGACGCCGGTGGTGCTGCAGAGCAAACAGAATTCGACGTAATTCTGGCTTCTGCCGGTGACAAGAAAGTGAACGTGATCAAAGCTGTGCGCGCCATCACTGGTCTTGGTCTGAAAGAAGCGAAGGGTCTCGTTGACGGCGCTCCTTCACCGATCAAGGAAGGCGCTTCCAAGGAAGACGCTGAAGACGCCAAGAAGCAACTGGAAGAAGCGGGCGCTACTGTCGAGCTTAAGTAAGCTCTCAGTGCAATTAGTACTGCTTGCCCGGAGTGATTCGGGCATGGGCTGGTGGGCATTTGCCCGCCGGCCCTTTCCTGTTTTCGGCCTGCTTCCGGCCGGTTTTTAACAGGAGGAACCGCCCTTAACCGGGCAGCAGATCAGCGGCTTTTGTTCAGGGCGCTACTGATCTGACCCTAAAGGTGAACATACGGGGATTGAAATGGCTTACTCTTACACAGAGAAAAAACGTATTCGCAAGGATTTTGGCAAACTGCCACAGGTGATGGAATTACCGTACCTGCTTGCGATTCAGCTAGATTCTTACCGGAGCTTTACGCAGGAAGGCGTTGCTCCCGGCGAGCGCCAAGACATAGGTCTGTGCGCTGCTTTCAAATCAGTTTTCCCTATTGTCAGTTACTCTGGCAATGCAGCATTGGAGTATGTCGACTACAGTCTCGGCAAACCCGTTTTCGATGTTGAAGAGTGTAAATTGCGCGGCGCTACTTACGCAGTGCCATTACGCGTTCGGGTGCGTCTGGTTATTTACGATAAAGAGTCCGCAAACAAGGCAATTAAGGATATCAAGGAGCAGGAAGTTTACATGGGGGAAATCCCCCTGATGACTGACCACGGCACCTTTATCGTTAATGGTACCGAGCGGGTGATTGTCTCCCAGTTGCACCGTTCGCCCGGTGTGTTCTTTGATCACGATAAAGGTAAAACGCACTCTTCAGGGAAGTTGCTCTATTCTGCCCGGGTGATTCCTTACCGTGGCTCCTGGTTAGACTTCGAGTTTGACCCCAAAGACATGGTTTATGTGCGTATTGACCGCCGCCGCAAGTTGCCGGCAACCATTCTGCTGCGCGCCTTGGGATATACCTCTGAAGAAATGCTCGACATGTTTTTCGAGACCAGCGCCTTCAAAGTGGCAAAAGACGGCTCCCTGAAGCTTGAGCTTGTCCCCTCTCGCCTGCGTGGTGAGATTGCCTCCTTTGATATCAAAGGTAAAGGCGGCAAGGTTGTTGTGGAAGAGGGTCGTCGTGTGACTGCGCGTCATATTCGACAGCTTGAAGATGACAACGTTAAATCTCTGGATGTGCCGAATGGGTATCTCTATGGTCGTCCGCTGGCGAAAGATGTTGTTAACCCCGAAACCGGAGAGCTGTTGTTTGAATGTAACACCGAGCTGACGGAAGACTCTCTGGCGGAAATAGTGGCTGCCGGCATCAATGTGATTGAAACCATCTATACCAATGACCTTGATTGTGGTTCATTCCTTGCCGATACGCTGCGCGCTGACGCTGCTCGCACCGAGCTTGAAGCGCTGGTAGAAATTTACCGGATGATGCGTCCGGGTGAACCGCCCACTAAAGAATCAGCCGAAAACCTGTTCAATAACTTGTTCTTCACCCTGGAGCGTTATGACCTGTCAGCAGTGGGCCGGATGAAATTTAATCGTCGCCTCGGCCGTGAAACTGATACTGGCGAAGGCACTCTCGACAAGCAGGATATTGTTGATGTATTGAAAACGCTGATTGATATCCGCAATGGTAAAGGCGTTGTGGATGATATTGATCACCTTGGCAATCGTCGCATTCGGTCAGTTGGTGAGATGGCGGAAAACCAGTTCCGTATAGGTTTGGTTCGTGTTGAGCGTGCGGTGAAAGAGCGGTTAGCGGTCGCCGAATCTGACGAACTGATGCCTCAGGATATGGTGAATGCCAAACCTGTTGCAGCAGCAATGAAGGAGTTTTTCGGGTCCAGCCAGCTGTCTCAGTTTATGGACCAGAATAACCCGCTGTCTGAAATTACTCACAAGCGTCGTGTTTCGGCTTTGGGACCTGGTGGTTTAACGCGCGAACGCGCCGGTTTTGAGGTGCGCGATGTGCATCCAACCCACTATGGCCGGGTTTGTCCAATTGAAACACCCGAAGGGCCGAATATTGGTTTGATTAACTCGCTGGCAACCTATGCCCGCACCAACAGCTACGGTTTTCTGGAAGCGCCTTATCGAAAAGTGGTAAATAGTAAGGTGACGGACGAGATTGAGTACATGTCGGCTATTAACGAAGCCGAGTTTGTGATTGCTCAGGCCTCTGCGAAGTTGGATAAAAACGGCAAGCTGGTAGAAGATCTGGTAACCGTGCGCCACCAGGGTGATTTTACGGTTAAACCGCCTGAAGATGTTCAGTATATGGATGTCTCTCCACGTCAGGTGGTTTCTGTCGCCGCATCAATGATTCCGTTCCTGGAGCACGATGATGCAAACCGTGCATTGATGGGATCGAACATGCAGCGCCAGGCTGTGCCGACATTGCGTGCCGAAAAGCCGCTGGTAGGCACCGGCATGGAGCGCAAGGTAGCCGGAGACTCCGGTGTCTGTGTCGTTGCCCGACGTGGTGGGGTTATTGAAAGTGTCGACGCGGGCCGGGTCGTTGTACGCGTCAGCGACAAGGAAGTAGAAGCGGGTGATGCAGGTGTCGACATTTACAACCTGATTAAATATACCCGTTCCAACCAGAATACCTGTATCAATCAGCGCTCAATCGTGCGTGAAGGTGATCAGGTGGAGCGTGGTGATATTCTCGCTGATGGTCCATCAGTGGATATGGGTGAGCTGGCTCTTGGTCAGAACATGCGTATCGCGTTTATGCCCTGGAACGGCTACAACTTCGAGGATTCCATTCTGATCTCGGAGCGTGTGGTTCAGGAAGATCGCTTTACCACAATCCATATTCAGGAACTCACCTGTGTGGCGCGGGATACCAAGCTGGGTTCTGAAGAAATTACTTCGGATATTCCTAATGTTGGAGAGTCTGCTTTATCGCGCCTGGACGAGTCAGGAATTGTCTATGTCGGTGCCGAGGTGCAGGCTGGCGATATCCTGGTGGGTAAGGTAACGCCGAAGGGTGAAACGCAGCTGACACCGGAAGAAAAGCTGCTGCGTGCAATCTTTGGTGAGAAGGCTTCCGATGTCAAAGATACCTCTCTGCGAGTGCCTTCCAGCACAAAGGGTACGGTTATTGATGTGCAGGTCTTTACGCGTGATGGTCTGGAAAAGGATCAGCGTTCACTGCAGATTGAAAAAGCGGCATTGAATCAGTTCCGCAAGGACCTCAATGACGAATACCGCATCATGGAAAACGCTACCTTCGAGCGCCTCAGTGATGCGTTTGTCGGCAGTGAAGTCGTACGGGCTGAAGGCCTTAAGAAAGGTGACAAACTGACAGCAGAAGTTGTTGCCGGATACAAGGCCGACCAATGGTTTAAAGTCCGTATGAGCGATGCTGCCCTCAACGAGCAGCTCGAAAAAGCGGAAGAGAGCCTGAAAGAGCGCCGCAAGATTCTGGATGAGCGCTTCGAAGACAAAAAGAGAAAGCTGGAAACCGGCGATGACCTCGCACCAGGTGTGTTAAAAATCGTCAAGGTTTATCTGGCGGTCAAGCGTCGTGTTCAGCCTGGCGATAAAATGGCCGGTCGTCACGGTAACAAGGGTGTGATTTCCGTGATCATGCCGGTTGAAGATATGCCTCATGACGAAAATGGTGTGCCGGTTGATGTCGTGTTGAATCCGCTGGGTGTTCCGTCCCGGATGAACGTGGGTCAGATTCTTGAAACTCACTTGGGTATGGCCGCCCATGGTTTGGGTGACAAAATTAACCTGATGATTCGCGAGCAGAAAAAAACAGCCGAGATTCGCAGTTTCCTGCAGGAAATTTACGATATAGGGGCTGGCGAAAAGGTTGACCTGAAGAGTCTTAACGACGGGGAAATCCAGGAGCTGGCGAAAAACCTGTGTAAAGGTGTGCCAATGGCAACGCCGGTCTTTGATGGCGCTAAAGAGAGTGAAATCAAAGAGCTGCTGGAACTGGCAGGGCTTGATGAAAGTGGTCAGGTAACCCTGTATGACGGTCGCACCGGTGATGCTTTCGAGCGCCCTGTTACGGTTGGCTACATGTACATGCTGAAGCTGAATCACCTGGTGGATGACAAGATGCATGCCCGTTCAACCGGTTCGTACAGTCTTGTTACCCAACAGCCATTGGGTGGTAAGGCTCAGTTTGGTGGGCAGCGCTTTGGTGAGATGGAGGTCTGGGCGCTGGAAGCCTATGGCGCTTCTTATACCCTGCAGGAAATGCTGACAGTGAAATCCGATGACGTGAATGGCCGTACGAAAATGTACAAGAATATTGTCGACGGCAATCATCAGATGGATCCAGGCATGCCCGAATCTTTCAACGTGCTGGTGAAAGAAGTTCGCTCGCTGGGTATTAATATCGAGCTGGAAACTGACTGACGACGGACACTTTAGACATCGAGTGTCGGGAAATTGCGGGTGCGGAACCGCTGGTGGTTAAACGCTAGTGGTTCCAAAGCCCAAAGGTAGCACCAACTGGAGCCAATTGGAGAAAATACCTTGAAAGACTTATTGAATTTGCTGAAGTCCGAAGATCAAGTGGGCGATTTCGATGCCATCCGCATCGGTCTGGCGTCGCCAGATATGATTCGTTCCTGGTCTTTTGGTGAAGTTAAAAAGCCAGAAACCATCAACTACCGCACGTTCAAGCCTGAGCGTGATGGTCTTTTCTGCGCCAAGATTTTTGGCCCGGTAAAGGACTACGAATGCCTGTGCGGCAAATACAAGCGCATGAAGCATCGCGGCATTGTCTGTGAGAAGTGTGGTGTTGAAGTCACCCTCGCCAAGGTTCGTCGTGAGCGCATGGCTCACATTGATCTGGCCAGCCCGGTTGCACACATCTGGTTTTTGAAATCATTGCCGTCACGGATTGGTTTGATGCTGGATATGACACTGCGCGAGATTGAGCGGGTGCTGTATTTTGAATCATTTGTCGTTACTGATCCGGGGATGACTACTCTGGAGCGTGGTCAGTTGCTGTCCGATGACGAGTATTACGAAGCGCTGGAAGAGTTCGGTGACGAATTTGAAGCGATGATGGGTGCCGAGGGTATTCAGAAACTGATGAAAGGTATCGATCTCGAAGAAGAGATCGCCACTATTCGTGAGGAAATTCCGAACACTCGCTCCGAAACCAAGATCAAAAAATTCTCCAAGCGTCTGAAGTTACTGGAAGCTTTCCTCAATTCTGGCAACAAGCCGGAGTGGATGGTGATGGAAGTCTTGCCCGTGCTGCCGCCTGACCTGCGTCCCCTGGTACCTCTGGACGGTGGCCGCTTCGCAACATCTGATCTGAATGATCTGTACCGTCGGGTGATCAATCGTAATAACCGTTTGCGTCGCCTGCTGGAACTGAGTGCGCCGGATATTATCGTGCGCAACGAAAAGCGTATGTTGCAGGAATCTGTTGACGCGTTGATGGACAATGGTCGTCGTGGCCGTGCCATTACCGGTTCCAACAAGCGCCCGCTGAAATCGCTGGCCGATATGATCAAGGGCAAGCAGGGTCGTTTCCGTCAGAACCTGCTGGGTAAGCGCGTTGACTACTCTGGTCGTTCGGTGATCGTGGTTGGTCCTACTTTGCGTTTGCATCAGTGCGGACTGCCCAAACGTATGGCGCTTGAGCTTTTCAAACCATTTATTTTCTCCAAGCTGGAGTTGCGCGGTCTGGCAACAACCATCAAGGCGGCTAAGAAGATGGTGGAGCGTGAAGAAGCTGTGGTCTGGGATATTCTCGACGAAGTGATTCGTGAGCATCCGGTGTTGCTGAACCGTGCGCCTACTCTTCACCGTCTGGGTATTCAGGCATTTGAGCCGGTACTGATTGAAGGTAAGGCGATTCAGCTGCATCCTCTGGTCTGTGCCGCCTATAACGCGGACTTTGACGGCGACCAGATGGCGGTACACGTACCGCTGACACTGGAAGCCCAGCTTGAATCGCGTGCACTGATGATGTCCACCAACAACATTCTGTCGCCAGCCAGCGGTGAACCCATCATCGTGCCTTCCCAGGACGTGGTGCTGGGGTTGTATTACATGACTCGCGAACGCATCAACGCGTTGGGTGAGGGTCGAGTCTTCGCTAACCTGGCTGAAGTTACCCGTGCATACCACAGTAAGCAGGCTGGTTTGCAAGCACGTGTAAAAGTGCGTATCACAGAAGTTGCCTTTGATGAAAACGGTGAGCGTCAGGAAAAAACCAGTATTGTGGATACCACGGTTGGTCGCGCACTGCTTTGGGAAATTGTTCCCGAGGGCCTGTCGTTTGATCTGGTGAATCAGGCGATGACCAAAAAGGCTATTTCCCGGATCATCAACCAGTGTTATCGGGTTGTCGGCCTTAAAGCGACCGTTATTTTTGCTGATCAGCTGATGTATACCGGCTTTGATTACTCCACCCGTTCCGGTGCTTCTATCGGTGTAAATGACTTTGTTATTCCCGATGAAAAAGCAGAGATCATTGAGAGTGCTGAAGCCGAAGTGGTGGAAATCGAGAGTCAGTTTGCTTCCGGTCTGGTAACCCAGGGTGAGAAGTACAACAAGGTTATCGATATCTGGTCTCGGGCGAACGACAAAGTAGCCAAATCCATGATGTCGGGTCTCAGTAAAGAGAGTGTTATCAACCGTGATGGTGAAGAAGAGCAGCAGGATTCTTTCAACTCGGTTTACATCATGGCTGATTCCGGTGCACGGGGTTCCCCCGCACAGATCCGTCAGCTCGCCGGTATGCGCGGTTTGATGGCGAAGCCGGATGGTTCGATTATTGAAACACCGATTGTGGCGAACTTCCGCGAAGGCCTTAATGTCGGTCAGTACTTTATTTCGACTCACGGTGCGCGTAAGGGTCTTGCCGATACTGCATTAAAAACGGCTAACTCCGGTTACCTGACGCGCCGTCTGGTGGACGTATCTCAGGATCTGGTGGTAACTGAGCCAGATTGTGGCACCACAGAAGGGCTGCTGATGTCGCCTGTTATTGAAGGTGGTGACATCATTGAGTCGCTGGGTGATCGTATTCTGGGTCGTGTTGTCGCCATCGATGTGATGAAACCTGGAACGGATGAAATTGCGATTCCGGCGGGCACCATGATTGATGAAAAATGGGTTGAACGCCTTGAAGCGATGAGCATCGACGAAGTTGTCGTTCGCTCGCCGATCACTTGTGAGACACGCTACGGCATTTGCTCAGAGTGTTATGGTCGTGACCTGGCTCGCGGGCATAAAATCAATGCCGGTGAAGCGGTAGGGGTTATCGCCGCACAGTCTATTGGTGAGCCGGGAACCCAGCTTACCATGCGTACTTTCCACATTGGTGGTGCGGCATCCCGGGCGTCTGCGGTGGATAATATTCAGGTGAAAATGGCGGGTTCTGTTCGACTCGTTAACGTGAAAGTGGTTGAGCGTGAAAACGGCGAACTGGTTGCAGTATCCCGTTCCGGCGAGCTTGCTCTTGCGGACGAAAACGGGCGCGAAAGAGAGCGTTACAAGCTGCCTTACGGTGCAACTATCAAGGTCAAGGATCATGCCGTTGTTGAAGCCGGTGCGGTTGTTGCGACCTGGGATCCGCATACCCACCCGATCATCACGGAAGTGGCGGGTAAGGTGGCATTCTCCGGAATGGAAGAAGGCCTGAGTATTAACAGCCAAACCGATGAGCTAACCGGTTTGACCAGCATCAGCGTGCTGGATCCTAACGAGCGGCCTGCTGCCGGTAAGGACATGAAACCTACGGTAACGTTGCTGGATGCGAAAGGTAAAGAGCAGAAGTTTCCGAACTCTACGGTACCTGCACATTACCTGTTGCCAGCCAATGCCATTCTTAGCCTTACTGATGGTGCTCATGTGGGCGCAGGTGATGTTATTGCCCGTATTCCCCAGGAAGGCTCGAAAACCCGCGATATTACGGGTGGTCTACCTCGGGTTGCCGACCTGTTTGAAGCTCGCAAGCCAAAAGACCCGGCTATCCTGGCGGAAATTACCGGCACTGTAAGCTTTGGTAAGGAAACCAAGGGCAAGCGCCGTTTGCAGATCACACCGCCAAACGGTCAACTGCTGGATGATGGCAGCACGCACTACGAAGCGCTTATTCCGAAATGGCGCCAGCTGGGTGTCTATGAAGGTGAGCAGGTGCAGAAGGGTGAAGTGATTGCTGATGGCCCGGCCAACCCGCATGACATTTTGCGTTTACAGGGTGTCAGTGCACTGGCCAAGTATATCGGTAGTGAAATTCAGGACGTTTATCGCTTGCAGGGTGTGAAGATTAACGATAAGCACATTGAAGTGATTGTTCGTCAGATGCTGCGCAAGGTGGAAATTACCGACATGGGTGATTCCTCTTTCGTTAAAGGTGAGCAGGTGGAATACACCCGTATTTTGGAAGACAACGAGAAACTGCAGTTGGAAGACAAGATTCCGGCCAAGTTCGAACGTCTGTTATTGGGTATCACCAAAGCGTCGCTGGCTACCGAAAGCTTTATTTCCGCGGCTTCCTTCCAGGAAACAACCCGTGTATTGACCGAAGCTGCTGTTACCGGCAAGGCAGACAGTCTGCGGGGTCTGAAAGAGAATGTGGTGGTTGGTCGTCTGATTCCAGCAGGTACCGGTCTGGCCTATCATGCACAGCGTCGTAAAGATCGCGATGCGCGGATGGCCGACACAGGCTCCGCCAGTGCAATCGATGTGGAAGCGGCGCTTTCAGAAGCGTTGAGTTCCCGGGAAACTGAAGAAGAGTAAGTTGAAACAGCCCGTAATTTCGACAGAGATTGCGGGCTGCTTGACTCTACAGAGCGGTATCATTAGAATGCCGCCTCCCTGAAAAGCACAGCTGTCTATGCTGACGTTCAGGTTTTTCTTTTTTTAAAGTAAAAGCTTTGTTTACAAAGCGTTTTTTAATATTGGAGTTATTGAATGGCAACGATCAACCAGTTGGTTCGTAAGCCGAGAAAACGCAAAGTCGCCAAGAGCGATGTACCAGCCTTGCAGTCATGCCCGCAGCGCCGTGGTGTTTGTACTCGTGTGTACACCACAACGCCAAAGAAGCCGAACTCAGCACTGCGTAAAGTGTGTCGTGTTCGCTTAACCAACGGTTACGAAGTAACGTCGTATATCGGTGGTGAAGGCCACAACCTGCAAGAGCACAGCGTTGTTTTGATCCGCGGTGGCCGTGTGAAGGATTTGCCAGGTGTGCGTTATCACACTGTGCGTGGCAGCCTTGATACTGCTGGTGTTAGCAATCGTAAGCAACGTCGTTCCAAGTACGGTACTAAGCGTCCTTCCTAAGCCGTTGGCTGAAAGAAGCTCGTTTTAGATTTTTTGCGTCGGTGTTGGTGGCCAGTATTGCTTGTCCGCTGATAACAGAACCGAGTAAGGCCGGGCCGTAAAGCAAGGACATAAAGTCCTGGCAGAGAGTCCCGAAACATCCTGAAGAGAAGGGCCCTGAAAAGGGTGAATTAGACTATGCCAAGAAGAAGAGTTGTCGCTAAGCGCGAAATTCTGCCGGATCCAAAGTTCGGCAATGTGACGCTAGCCAAGTTTATGAACCACGTAATGGTCAGTGGTAAGAAATCCGTAGCCGAGCGTATTGTCTACGGCGCACTGAACACGGTTCAAACCCGTTCCAGTAAAAATCCTGTTGAAGTCTTTGAAGAGGCACTTGATAACATCGCGCCAATGGTTGAGGTAAAATCTCGCCGGGTGGGTGGTGCAACCTATCAGGTTCCGGTTGAAGTTCGTCCGGCCCGCCGTACTGCCCTGGCCATGCGCTGGCTGGTAGATTATGCGCGCAACCGTGGTGAGAAATCCATGGCTCAGCGTTTGGCGGGTGAAATTTTGGATGCATCTCAAGGCAAAGGCGCTGCGGTTAAGAAGCGTGAAGACGTACACCGCATGGCTGAGGCCAACAAAGCGTTTTCTCATTATCGTTTCTGATGGTTGGAAGAGTCCCTTTTTGCATGGCTTTAACCTTGCATAAGCGGCCTCGATAACGCTTTAAATCGTAAAGATAGAAAAAAGGCGACTATTGAAAGATAGTCGCCTTTTTCTGGTTTATAATCCGGGCCTGATTTTTTTGACCTCTATTTTCAAAGGAGCCCACTGTGGCACGTAAAACACCTATCAACCGTTACCGTAACATCGGCATTTGCGCCCACGTGGATGCGGGTAAAACAACGACCACCGAGCGGGTGTTGTTCTATACCGGGTTGTCTCACAAGATTGGTGAAGTGCATGACGGTGCCGCTACGATGGACTGGATGGAGCAGGAGCAGGAGCGGGGGATTACGATTACCTCTGCGGCAACGACCTGTTTCTGGGCGGGTATGCAGCAGCAGTTCCCCCAGCATCGCATTAACATCATCGATACACCGGGACACGTTGATTTCACTATCGAAGTGGAGCGCTCGCTGCGCGTGCTGGATGGTGCTGTGGTTGTGCTTTGCGGTTCTTCCGGGGTGCAGCCACAGACCGAAACAGTCTGGCGTCAGGCCAACAAGTATCATGTTCCTCGTATGGTGTTTGTGAACAAAATGGACCGTGCCGGTGCAGACTATGTGAGAGTTATAGAACAGCTCAAGCGGCGCCTGGGAGCGAACCCTGTAGCATTGCAGATGACCATTGGTTCAGAAGAGCATTTCAGGGGTGTGGTCGATTTAGTCAAAATGAAGGCTATTATCTGGAATGAAGAAGACCAGGGGATGACCTTCAACTATGAAGAAATACCTGCTGAACTGCTGGATGAGTGCGAAATGATGCGCGAAGAGTTGATGGAAGCAGCGGCAGAAGCCAATGATGAGTTGATGGAGAAGTACCTGGAAGAGGGGGCGCTCTCTGAAGAGGAAATCAAGCAAGGTATTCGTGCCCGCACGCTGGCAAATGAAATTGTACCGGTGCTGGGTGGCTCTGCATTCAAGAACAAGGGTGTACAGGCCATGCTTGATGCGGTGGTTGAATACTTGCCAGCACCAACCGAAGTGAAAGCGATTGATGGCGAGTTGCCAAATGGCGAACATGACATTCGTGAAGCCAGTGACGATGCACCTTTTTCTGCGCTTGCCTTCAAAATTGCTACCGACCCCTTTGTGGGAACACTGACCTTTTTCCGGGTCTACTCCGGCAAGCTGGGCTCCGGTGATGCCGTGTATAACCCGGTTAAAGGGAAAAAGGAACGTATTGGCCGAATGGTGCAGATGCACGCCAATAATCGCGAAGAGATCAAGGAAGTGCTGGCCGGAGATATTGCCGCGGCTATCGGCCTGAAGGATGTCACCACCGGCGATACGCTCTGTGCCGAAAACAGTGTGATTACCCTGGAGCGGATGGAGTTTCCCGAGCCGGTGATTTCTGTTGCCGTAGAGCCGCGCTCTCAGCCTGATCAGGAAAAAATGGGTGTTGCATTGAGCAAGCTGGCTCAGGAAGACCCATCTTTTCGGGTTAGGACCGATGAAGAAACCGGACAGACCATTATCTCGGGCATGGGCGAGTTACACCTCGATATCCTGGTAGACCGCATGCGTCGTGAATTTAACGTTGAGGCCAACATTGGTAAGCCCCAGGTGGCCTACCGAGAGGCGATTCGTAACACCTGCGAAATTGAAGGCAAATTTGTGCGCCAGTCTGGTGGTCGTGGGCAATACGGCCATGTCTGGGTGCGATTTGAGCCGGCGGAAGACAGCAATGCCGAGGGCCTCGAATTTGTAAACGAAGTGGTGGGTGGCACAGTGCCTAAAGAGTACATTCCCGCCGTAGGTAAAGGTATTGAAGAGCAGATGCAGAATGGTGTGCTGGCCGGTTACCCCCTGCTGGGTTTGAAAGCCACACTTTACGACGGCTCTTTCCATGATGTCGACTCATCCGAAATGGCTTTCAAGATTGCCGGTTCGCTGGCAACCAAAAAACTGGCTCAGGAAGGTGGCGCCGTACTGCTGGAGCCAGTGATGAAAGTGGAGGTGGTCACGCCGGAAGAGAATATGGGCGATGTGGTGGGAGACCTTAACCGCCGCAGAGGGATCATTCACGGCATGAGCGACAGCGCTTCCGGTAAGGTGGTTGATGCCGAGGTGCCGCTGGCGGAAATGTTCGGTTACGCCACAGATCTGCGTTCAGCCACGCAGGGGCGCGCAACGTTCACCATGGAGTTTGAGAAATACGCCGAAGCGCCCAAGAGTGTGGCGGATGAGATTATTGCCAAGAATGGCGGCTGAGGTTTTTACTTTGGTTTTAAGGAGAGGCCGCTCATAGAGCGGCCTTTTTTCTGGAGATATGATTGCTGGACAATCAGGTTATCTAACTATCTTTCGCGATGACCGCGCAGTATTACAACAGAGTCAGCCGTCATTGAGAGGAACTGCAGGCGACGAATCAATCCAGTAATTGGAGCACAAAGATGAAGCCTGTGCGCCAGTTCGTGGGTCCGAAAACTACCCTTTCTACCGGTTTTCGCCTCCTGGCGAGTTACTTTTTCTTTGAGTGCCCAAAGAAAAAGTAACGAAAAAGAAAGGGCACCCAAATCGATTGCCCTAGTCAGGGTTCGCTGTGCTACTCGGAAAATTAACGGCCGCTGCGGAACTCGCAATTTTTGATACTCAATCAAAAAGTTGCTCATACAGTCCTCGCTACTTGTGCCATTATTTTCCTCCGTTGCTCGCCAATCTCCACGGGTTTGGTAGTGCCCTGTAGGGTTTTTGGGTTGCAGTTAGTAATGGCGTGGGACTTTATGTTGGGCGAGGAGACTATTGGTGAATGGAGAAATGAATGTTTCGCTTCAATATGGGCGGGGTGTCAAGCTGGCAAAGATGAGAAGACTGCGAAATGGGAGGTGTACAGGAAAGTTGTACCTATTTTGGTGGTAAAAATAAACTTGGTATGTTCTTGGTAGATTTTACACTGGGTCTAAATATAAGCCTTAAGGATTACCAAATGGAGTTGTCAAAAAATATCCGGAAATGGGTGGCTACAGTAATAGTTCCTCTTGCCGTCCGTATTGCTGGCTGGAAGTTCGCTGATATAAATAAGAAGGTTTGGGCATCTGATATTGTTGATGCAGAGCTTGCGCAAATTGAAAAAAAGATCAGGGGTAGAGTATATGAGCTGTCTGATTTACTTGGAGCTTACGCAGATTATTTGGGTCACCAGATTGATCACTTGAATATTGATGACGAAAATACAGAGTTAGGTAAATATGACAAAAAGACTTTAATTGCAGGTTTGTCGTCTCTTGCTGTTGAGCTAAGAGGGGCTTCAAATAATTTGAGGGCTTCGGAATTGGATCAGATGCAAAGCGCGATAAGAGAGTCGATTGAGAATATTAAAGGTACTATTCGTACAGAAGATGATACAAAAAAATCGCCCAATGAGAGAATTAAGTAGGATCAGTGTAGTTCAGTGTAAAAAAAGCGATTCTTCCCAATCCTCAGTGTGGCAATCGAGAGCGACTTAAAGGCAGCCGAGCACCGGAGAAAATGTCTGGTTAAAGCGAGGACTGTTTGAGCAAGCCTAAAGGCTTGCGAGTTCCGCAGCGGCCAGATATTTTTGAGAAGCGCAGGGAACCCGAAGGGCTGTCGACTAGGAGCTAATGGTTTTGGTAACTTTTGCCGAAACAAAAGTTACTCGCCATTAGGCGAAATCCCACAATCAAAAATGGTGCTCAATAAAAAAGCCCGCTGATTTTCACCAGCGGGCTTTCTGTTTTCTAGGCCAGAATTACTTCTTGACTTCTTTTCTCGCTTTGGTTTCAGCAATCACGGTCTCTGCTACCTGGTTGGGGCACGGCAGGTAGTGTGAGAATTCCATGGAGAACTGCCCGCGACCGGAAGTCATGGTGCGCAGGTGGCCGATGTAACCGAACATTTCCGCCAGGGGTACATCTGCTTTGATGCGCACGCCAGTAACGCCTGGTTCCTGATCCTTGATCATGCCGCGGCGACGGTTAAGGTCTCCGATAACATCACCCACGTGATCTTCCGGTGTAAATACGTCTACCTTCATGATCGGTTCGATGAGCTGTGGTCCGGCTTTGGGCATGGATTGACGGAACGCACCTTTTGCGGCGATTTCAAATGCGATAGCGGATGAATCCACAGCGTGGTATGAACCATCGTATAGCTCAACATTTACATCCAGCATCGGGAATCCGGCCAGTGGGCCTTCTTCCATCATTCCTTTAAAGCCTTTTTCAATGGCGGGGAAGAACTCTTTTGGCACGTTACCGCCCACAACGGTGGAGGTAAAGGTAAAGCCTTCGCCGGGTTCGTTAGGCTTGATGCGGTAGTCAATCTTGCCGAACTGGCCAGAACCACCGGATTGCTTTTTGTGGGTGTAGCTGTCTTCAATAGCTTTGGTGATGGTCTCGCGATAGGCCACTTGAGGCTGACCTACTATCAGCTCAACGCCGTAAGTCCGCTTGAGGATGTCGACTTTGATATCCAGGTGCAGTTCGCCCATGCCTTTGAGGATGGTTTCGCCGGAATCTTCGTCAGTTTCAACAACGAACGAGGGGTCTTCTGCGACCATTTTGCCAATCGCAATACCCATTTTTTCAGCGCCAGCCTTGTCCTTCGGTGCAACCGCGATGGAAATGACCGGCTCAGGGAAGACCATGGGTTCCAGTGTGCAGGGGTGCTTGGGGTCACAAAGTGTGTGGCCGGTTTGCACGTTCTTCATGCCGACGATGGCAATAATGTCACCAGCCCGGGCGGAACTCAGCTCAGTGCGCTCGTTAGCATGCATTTCTACCATACGACCAATACGTTCGGTTTTTCCGGTAAATGAGTTAAGGATGGTGTCACCCTTGTTCAGTGCGCCGGAGTAAATGCGAACAAAGGTCAGGGCGCCGAAACGGTCATCCATAATTTTGAATGCCAGTGCGCGCAGTGGCTCGGTTATTGAAACAGTAGCGACTTCTCCGGTCTCCTCACCCTCTTCGTTGGTCAACGGTTGCGGGTCAACTTCGGTTGGGTTGGGCAAGTAGTCAACAACGGCGTCGAGTACCAGCTGAACGCCTTTGTTCTTAAACGCTGAACCGCAATAGGTTGGGAAGAAATCCAGCGCAATAGTACCCTTGCGGATACAGCGCTTGAGGTCATCGATGGAGGGCTCTTCGCCTTCCATGTAAGCCATCATCAGGTCGTCGTCCTGCTCCACTGCAGTTTCAATCATTTGTTCGTGGTATTCGTCGACCAAATCAACCATATCCTCGGGCACATCGGTGATTTCGTAGTTCTCGGGGAGTCCTGAATTGTCCCAGATATAGGCCTTTTTGGTCATGATATCAACCACACCTTTGAACTCGTCTTCACGGCCAATGGGTAGTGTCATCACAAGTGGGTTGGCTCCCAGTACTTTCTTAACCTGGCCAACAACGCGCAAAAAGTCCGCGCCAATACGGTCAAGTTTATTAACGAAAATGATGCGAGCAACTTCTGATTCATTCGCGTAGCGCCAGTTGGTTTCTGATTGAGGCTCTACACCGCCTGAACCACAGAATACGCCAATGCCGCCATCAAGCACTTTCAGGGAGCGGTAAACTTCAACAGTGAAGTCCACGTGGCCTGGTGTATCAATAATATTGAAGCGGTGATCCTTCCAGAAACAGGTTGTGGCGGCAGACTGAATGGTGATTCCGCGTTCAGCTTCCTGCTCCATAAAGTCGGTAGTGGACTCGCCATCGTGAACTTCACCGGTCTTGTGAATCTTGCCGGTCAGTTTCAGGATGCGCTCGGTAGTTGTGGTTTTGCCCGCATCAACGTGGGCGAAAATACCAATATTTCTATAATGCGATAAATCAGTCATTTTGCTGCTCAGTTACTTAGTCAGTCGGTTAATCGAAATCTCTGTTGGAGCTAGAGTTTCTGGAGAGAAAAACGCGCGCGATTATACAGGAAATCAAGTGCTCTTATGAATAGCAAAATAGTCTATTTCGGCGTTAATTAAAAAAAACAGGGGTTAATTTGGAGTTTTTAATCAGAAAAGCGCATTTTAACGTTCGAATACCGTTGACTCTGGCGAAATGCAGTATAAGATTGCGCCCTCACAAATGCAGTCGCTGGCGCGTATGGATTTCTATCCTCTGCGAGTCGGCTCTTTGATCGTTTTTTTAGAATCACTTAGATATTAAGAGGTCCAGTACAGTGGCAAAGGAAAAGTTTGAGCGGAATAAGCCCCACGTCAACGTGGGCACCATTGGTCACGTTGACCACGGTAAAACTACTCTGACAGCGGCATTGACTCGCGTGTGTGCAGAGGTTTGGGGTGGCACAGCGGTTGCTTTTGACGGTATTGATAATGCGCCGGAAGAGCGTGAGCGCGGTATTACAATCGCAACGTCTCACGTTGAGTACGACTCTCCCAGCCGTCACTACGCTCACGTTGATTGCCCAGGGCACGCCGACTATGTGAAGAACATGATTACCGGTGCGGCGCAAATGGACGGTGCTATTCTGGTGTGTGGTGCAACTGATGGTCCGATGCCACAAACCCGCGAGCACATTCTGTTGTCTCGTCAGGTGGGTGTGCCTTATATCGTGGTATTCCTGAACAAGGCTGACCTGCTGGCTGATGACTGTGGTGGCGCCGGTTCGGAAGAGTACGAAGAAATGCTGGAGCTGGTGGAAATGGAGCTGCGTGAGCTGCTGGACCAGTACGAGTTCCCGGGTGACGATACGCCGATTATTCCAGGCTCTGCGCTGATGGCGCTGGAAGGCCGGGATGATAACGAGCTGGGCACCACTGCTGTGAGGAAGCTGGTTGAGACGCTGGATGAATACATTCCTGAGCCAGAGCGTGCGATTGATCAGCCGTTCCTGATGCCGATTGAAGACGTCTTCTCTATCTCTGGGCGCGGTACGGTTGTGACTGGTCGTGTTGAGCGTGGTATTGTAAAAGTGGGTGACGAGATAGAGATCATCGGTATCCATAACACCACTAAAACTACCTGTACGGGTGTTGAGATGTTCCGCAAGCTGCTGGACGAAGGTCGTGCAGGCGAGAATGTGGGTGTTTTGCTGCGTGGTACCAAGCGTGACGAAGTAGAACGTGGTCAAGTGCTGGCAATCCCTGGCTCTATTACCCCGCACACCAAGTTTGAAGCGGAAGTGTATGTGTTGTCGAAAGATGAAGGTGGTCGTCATACCCCTTTCTTTAAAGGCTATCGTCCACAGTTTTACTTCCGTACCACGGATGTAACGGGCGCTTGTGAATTGCCGGAAGGTGTTGAGATGGTTATGCCGGGCGACAACATTCAAATGACGGTTGAACTTATCGCACCGATTGCGATGGAAGAAGGTCTGCGTTTTGCGATCCGTGAAGGTGGTCGTACCGTGGGCGCTGGCGTAGTTGCCAAGATTCTGGACTAAGTTCAGGGTTTACAGTTGAGGGAAAGGTCGCCGTGCGGCGACCTTTCTTTTTGCTTGAAGGTTTTAGGCGAAGAGGTTGTTTTGGCGCTGGTTTTGCCGTGATTGCCTTCTCGTTGTATCTGTTTGTGCGGGTTTGAGTCTGTGGTGAAAAAAACAGTGTTTTTGGCTGTTTATCTATTGACACTCGCAGGGGGCGGCCTTAGAATTCCGCCTCCTTTTTTCGGGGTCCCAGACACAAGGGATCCTTTGGCTCTTTAGAAGTTGGAGTTTGATTCCATGCAGGATCAACGTATTCGGATTCGCCTCAAGGCATTTGATCACAAGCTGATAGATGTCTCGACGCAGGAGATTGTAGAGACGGCCAAGCGTACTGGTGCCCAGATTCGTGGCCCGATTCCGCTGCCAACTCGCAAAGAACGTTTTACTGTACTGATTTCCCCGCACGTAAACAAAGATGCGCGGGATCAGTACGAAATCCGCACCCATAAACGGTTGCTGGATATTGTGGAGCCGACGGAGAAAACTGTTGATGCTCTGATGAAGCTGGATCTTGCTGCCGGTGTTGAGGTTCAGATTAGCCTTGGCTAGGTAGCAAAGCTCGAGTCTGGCCAACGCCAGGCGCGTGTAACGCTCTGAAATGGGCGGCCGTAGCGGGTAAGAGCCCCGTACACTAAGAGGTTTACAAAATGACTATAGGTATTGTCGGCCGCAAATGTGGCATGACGCGCGTGTTTACTGAAGATGGTTCTTCTATCCCGGTCACAGTGATCGAGGTTGAGCCTAATCGTGTTACTCAAATCAAGACGCAGGATGCTGACGGTTACTCTGCTGTGCAGGTAACAACCGGTTCTCGTCGTGCTTCTCGTGTAAGCAAAGCTGAGGCCGGACAGTTCGCCAAGGCCGGTGTTGAGGCGGGGCGCGGTTTTTGGGAGTTTCGTGCTGAAGTTGAAGCTGATCTGGAAGTCGGTTCTGCTATCACCGTTGAGCGCTTTCAGGCGGGTCAGAAAGTTGACGTGACGGGTTCCTCAAAGGGTAAGGGTTTCCAGGGTGGCGTCAAGCGCTGGAACTTTGCCATGCAGGATGCTACTCACGGTAACTCGCTTTCGCATCGCGCGCCGGGATCGATCGGTCAGTGTCAGACACCTGGTCGTGTATTTAAAGGCAAGAAGATGGCCGGCCATATGGGTGCCGAGCGTACAACCACGCAGAATCTCGAGGTTGTGCGTGTGGACGCTGAGCGCAACCTCCTTTTAATTAAGGGTGCTGTGCCAGGTGCCCCGGGTGGCGATGTTGTTGTTCGTCCCGCTGTGAAAGTCTGAGGGGATCGTTCATGGAATTAAATATTGCAACTCCGCAAGGTAATAAAGGAACCGTTGAAGTTTCCGACGTCGCCTTTGATAGAGAGTTTAATCAGGATCTTGTTCATCAGGCTGTAACTGCCTTTTTGGCCGGAGCTCGTCAGGGTACTCGCGCTCAGAAGAGTCGTGCTGCCGTGTCTGGTGGTGGCAAGAAGCCTTGGCGCCAGAAGGGAACCGGTCGTGCCCGTGCGGGTACTTCAAGCAGTCCGATCTGGCGTAGTGGTGGTGTAACGTTTGCTGCACAGCCTCAGGATTATTCTCAAAAGCTCAATCGCAAGATGTATCGAGCTGCATTGCGCGCCATCTTTTCAGAGCTGGCCCGTCAGGAGCGCCTGGTTGTGGTTGAGGAGTTTGAGATGGATGCGCCAAAGACCAAAGGTCTTGTGCAAAAGCTTGATGAATACGGTTTGAAAGATGTGTTGATTGTGACCGAGGATGTGAGTGAGAACCTCTACCTTTCGTCTCGTAATCTTCACAAAGTTGATGTTCGCGATGTTGTTGGTGTTGATCCTGTCAGCCTGATTCGTTTTGAAAAGGTGCTGGTGACTGTTCCTGCACTGAAGAAAGTTGAGGAGATGCTGGCGTGAATAAAGAGCGTATCTTTAAAGTGTTGCTGGGTCCGCATATCACCGAAAAGGCTGCGACAGCTGCAGATGGTGGTGCCAGCCAGATAGTGTTCAAGGTGACTCCTGATGCCAGCAAGCTCGAGGTTAAGAAAGCGGTAGAGAGCCTGTTTAAGGTTGACGTAACCGATGTTCGGGTTGTGAACGTTAAGGGTAAAACCAAGCGTACCCGTTATGGTATGGGTAAGCGCAACGATTGGAAAAAGGCTTATGTTCGTCTGGCGCAAGGTCAGGATATTGACTTTGTGGCTGCGGAATAAGGGGTTGAGTGATGCCAGTAGTTAAGAGAAAACCAACATCTCCCGGACGTCGCTTTGTCATAAGCGTTGTGAATCCGGATCTTCACAAAGGTGCGCCCTATGCGCCTCTGTTGGAGAAGAAGAGCCGCAGTGGTGGGCGTAATAACAGTGGACGAATTACCACTCGTCACATTGGTGGTGGCCACAAGCAGCATTACCGCGTGATTGATTTCAAGCGTAACAAGGATGGTATTCCGGCAAAGGTAGAGCGTCTTGAGTATGACCCTAACCGCACCGCGTATATCGCTCTGCTTTGTTATGCCGATGGTGAGCGCCGCTATGTGATTGCGGCCAAGGGTGTGGCTGCCGGTGCTGACTTGCAGTCTGGTGCAGATGCAGCAATCAAGGCTGGTAACTGTCTGCCCTTGGCAAATATTCCTGTGGGTACAGTGATTCACTGTGTCGAATTGAAGCCGGGCAAGGGTGCTCAGTTGGCTAGAAGTGCAGGCGCCTCCGTTCAGCTGGTAGCTCGTGAAGGGCAGTATGCAACCTTGCGCTTGCGCAGTGGTGAAATGCGCAAGGTGCCGGTCACTTGCCGGGCAACAATTGGTGAGGTTTCCAACAGTGAGCACAATTTGCGCTCCCTGGGTAAGGCGGGTGCTTCCCGCTGGCGTGGTGTTCGCCCGACTGTTCGCGGTGTGGCCATGAACCCTGTAGATCACCCGCATGGTGGTGGTGAAGGTCGTACTTCTGGTGGTCGTCACCCTGTCAGTCCTTGGGGTACGCCAACCAAAGGATATAAAACTCGTAAGAATAAGCGCACCGACAACATGATTGTTCGTCGTCGCGGCAAGTAATTAGAGCAGCAGAGAAGAGGAAATTATAGTGCCACGTTCTCTCAAGAAAGGACCATTTATCGATCTTCATCTGATGAAGAAGGTTGAAGAGGCCCAGGAAAAAAATGACAGACGTCCAATCAAGACATGGTCGCGTCGCTCAATGATCAGCCCGGATATGGTGGGACTGACAATTGCTGTTCATAACGGCAAGCAGCATGTGCCGGTGTTGGTTAACGAAGAAATGGTCGGGCATAAGCTGGGTGAGTTTGCAGCAACCCGTAACTACCGCGGTCACGTCGCGGACAAGAAAGCCAAGCGCTAAGCAAGGCTTAGAGGTATTGACGGTGGAAGTAGCAGCTAAATTAACCGGTGCCAGGTTGTCAGCCCAAAAGGCTCGTCTGGTGGCGGATCAGGTTCGCGGCAAGCCGGTTGAAGAAGCCCTGGATATTCTGGCCTTCAGTCAGAAAAAAGGTGCCGGTATTGTCAAAAAAGTGCTCGAGTCTGCAATTGCAAACGCAGAGCATAACGAAGGTGCAGATGTTGATGAGCTGCGCGTATCAACCATTTTTGTTGATGAAGGCACGACCATGAAAAGGATCAAGCCTCGCGCCAAGGGCCGTGCTGATCGTATTTTCAAGCGCAGCTGCCACATCACTGTAAAAGTGGCCGACGAGTAAGTTTTAGGAGACCGTTAAATGGGTCAGAAAGTACATCCAACAGGCATCCGTCTGGGTATTGTTAAGAAACATACGTCAGTTTGGTATGCCGGTCAGAAGGACTACGCGGATAAGTTGAATTGCGACCTTAGGGTTCGTGATTTTATCACCAAGGAGTTGTCGCATGCTTCTGTTAGCCGCTTAGAAATTGAACGCCCCGCTCAAAGTGCGCGGATTACCATTCACACAGCCCGACCAGGCATTGTGATAGGTAAGAAAGGTGAGGATGTCGAAAAACTGCGTTCTGCCGTTGCTGAGCAAATGGGTGTGCCTGTGCACATCAATATTGAAGAGATTCGCAAGCCGGATCTTGATGCGGCACTGGTAGCGCAAAATGTTGCTCAACAACTTGAGCGTCGTGTGATGTTCCGTCGCGCCATGAAGCGCGCAGTGCAAAACGCCATGCGTCAGGGTGCAAAGGGCATCAAAATACAGGTGAGTGGTCGTCTTGGCGGTGCCGAGATTGCCCGCACCGAATGGTATCGCGAAGGCCGTGTGCCGCTGCACACACTTCGTGCCGATATAGATTACGCAACGGCAGAAGGTTCAACTACCTACGGCATCATTGGTGTCAAGGTGTGGATCTTTAAAGGCGAAGTGATTGGCGGGTTTGATGCTGATCAGTCGTCAGCCAAGAAGTAAGATTGCGAGTTTAAGGGTCAAGCGAGATGCTGCAACCGAAACGTACAAAATTCCGTAAGCAAATGAAGGGCCGCAACCGCGGGCTGGCACAGCGCGGCAGTAAGGTGAGCTTTGGCGAATATGGCCTTAAAGCTACTGGCCGCGGCCGCATTACAGCGCGTCAGATTGAGGCGGCTCGTCGTGCCATGACGCGTCACGTCAAGCGTGGCGGCAAAATCTGGATTCGTATTTTTCCCGATAAGCCAATTACCAGCAAACCTCTGGAAGTTCGTCAGGGTAAGGGTAAGGGTAATGTTGAATACTGGGTTGCCCAGATTCAGCCGGGTCGTGTCCTGTATGAAATGGAAGGTGTCTCTGAGCAGATGGCTCGTGAAGCGTTCGAACTGGCCGCTCGCAAACTGCCTATTCAGACCACTTTTGTTAAAAGGTCGGTGATGTGATGAAAGCTAGTGAATTACGCGAAAAATCAGTCGATGAGCTGAATCAGGAGCTGAACAGTCAGCTGGAGAAGCAGTTTAAATTGCGCATCCAGCGCGCCACAGGTCAGCTGAGTCAGACGCATCAGGTGAGAGAGACACGTCGCAACATCGCACGTATTAAAACTGCGCTGAACGAGAAAGCGGGTAACTAATGATGGCTGAAGCAGAAAAAACATCACGTACGCTGTCTGGCAAAGTAGTCAGCGACAAAATGGACAAGACGGTCACTGTGTTGATTGAGCGTCGGGTAAAGCACCCGATGTACGGCAAGGTGGTGACCAGGTCTTCCAAGATCAAGGCCCACGATGAGAACAACGAATGCCGTATGGGCGACGTTGTGACTATCGCGGAAACCCGCCCGCTGTCCAGAAGCAAGTCCTGGGCACTGGTAAATATTGACGAGCGCGCCGTTGAGGTTTGATCCTCACGTAGCAGTATCGGGTTCGGAGAGAGACGATGATTCAGACAGAAAGTTATCTGGAAGTTGCAGACAACAGCGGTGCACGTCGCGTGATGTGTATCAAGGTGTTGGGTGGCTCCCACCGTCGCTACGCCAGCGTAGGTGACATTATTAAAGTTACTGTCAAGGAAGCGATTCCTCGTGGCAAGGTCAAGAAAGGCCAGGTGATGAACGCAGTTGTGGTTCGCACCAGAAAAGGTATTCGTCGTCAGGACGGTAGCCTGATCAAGTTCGATGACAATGCTGCGGTATTGCTGAACCAACAGAATGCGCCAATCGGAACGCGTATTTTTGGGCCGGTGACTCGTGAGCTGCGTAACGAACGTTTTATGAAAATTGTTTCCCTGGCTCCAGAAGTTCTTTAACTGGACGAGCAGAGGCCGGGAGAGGAAAGGTTATGCGTAAGATTAAACGTGACGACGAAATTGTAGTAATTGCAGGTCGTGACAAAGGCAAGCGAGGCAAGGTTCTGCGTGTGCAGGACGATGGTCGCCTGCTGGTGTCCGGCGTCAATATGGTGAAAAAGCACCAGAAGCCCAACCCGAACATGGGTGTGCCTGGTGGCATCATTGAGAAGGAAGCCCCTATTCAGGCTTCTAATGTGGCTATCTTCAACGCCTCGGCGAATAAAGCTGATCGCGTTGGATTTAAAGTGTTGGAAGGCGGCAAGAAAGTTCGCGTCTTCAAATCCAGCGGCGAAGCCGTTGACGCCTAATTTGACAGGAAACTGACATGGCAAGGCTGAACGAAGTTTACAAAACAGAAATAGCGCCCAAGCTGAAAGATGAGCTGGGGCTGGCAAACGTAATGGAAGTACCGCGCATTACCAAAATCACCCTCAATATGGGTGTTGGTGAAGCGCTGACGGACAAGAAGGTGCTGGAAAGTGCGGTTGCGGATATGACACTGATTTCGGGTCAGAAACCGGTGATCACTCGCGCACGCAAATCCATTGCAGGATTCAAGGTGCGTGAAGGTTGGCCGATCGGCTGCAAGGTAACACTGCGCAGTGACCGCATGTATGAATTTCTTGAGCGATTGATCTCGGTTGCTATTCCGCGTATTCGTGATTTTCGCGGTATTAGTCCGAAGTCTTTCGACGGGCAAGGCAACTTTGCAATGGGTGTGACTGAGCAGATCATCTTTCCGGAAATAGATTACGACAAGGTTGATTCGATTCGCGGGCTGGATATCACGATTACCACCTCGGCACGGACCAACGACGAAGGGCGCGCGCTGCTGCGTGCATTCAACTTCCCGCTGAAGGGTTGAGGACAGATTCATGGCAAAAACATCAATGATTGAGCGCGAGAAAAAGCGTGCGAAAACAGTCGCCAGATTCGCTGCAAAAAGAGCTGAGTTGAAAGCGATTATTAACAATCAGAATGCCTCGGAAGAAGAGCGCTGGGAAGCACAGGTGAAGTTTCAGAAACTGCCTCGCAATGCCAGCCCTTCAAGACAGCAGCGTCGCTGTCAGGTAACCGGTCGTCCCCACGGCGTATATCGCAAGTTTGGCCTGTGCCGAAACAAGCTTCGCGAAGCGGCTATGCGCGGTGACGTGCCTGGCCTTGTTAAGGCAAGCTGGTAAAAGCTGAGGAACTGATTCGATGAGCATGCAAGATTCAATGGCAGACATGTTGACCCGTATTCGCAATGGTCAAATGGCTTCCAAAAAAGCAGTAGTGATGCCTTCTTCAACGCTGAAAGTGGCCGTTGCTGAAGTGCTGCAGCAAGAAGGGTATATCAGTGGTTACAGTGTTGCCGAAGGCGCCAAGCCGGAGTTGACTGTAGAGCTGAAGTATTTTGAAGGTAAGCCCGTAATTGAGGAGATTGATCGTTTCAGTCGCCCTGGGTTGCGTCGTTATGCGGGAGCCAATGAACTGCCAACAGTGCGTGGTGGTTTGGGGATCGCCGTTGTTTCTACTAGTAAGGGTGTCATGACTGACCGTGCAGCGCGAGCTGCCAATGTTGGTGGTGAAGTGCTCTGCACAGTATTTTAACGAGATAGTTCAATGTCTAGAGTTGCAAATAATCCGGTGACTATACCGGCCGGCGTCGAAGTCAAATTCGATGGCGAAAATATTTCCATCAAGGGAGGCAATAGCGAGCTGAATATGCCCGTTCATGCGACCGTGGAAATCAAACAGGAAGACAACGTTCTGACTTTCGCTGCCAAAGACAGCAGCAAGAATGCCAGAGCCATGTCCGGAACCACCCGAGCCTTGGTTAACAACATGGTTGTCGGTGTTTCTGAGGGTTTTGAAAAAAAGCTGCAATTGATTGGTGTTGGTTACCGTGCACAGGCTCAGGGCAACAAGCTGAACCTGACACTTGGTTTCTCGCACCCGGTTGTCTATGAACTGCCTGAGGGTGTAAGCGCTGAAACGCCAAGTCAGACAGATATCGTACTGAAATCTGCCGACAAGCAATTGCTCGGCCAGGCAGCTGCAGAAATTCGAGCTTATCGCCCACCAGAGCCCTATAAAGGCAAAGGTGTTCGTTATGCCGACGAGTATGTGCGTCGTAAAGAAGCGAAGAAGAAGTAGGTCTAGGTTATGGCTGATAAAAAACAATCACGTCTGCGTCGCGCGCGTCGCGCCCGCAGCAAGATACGTGAGCTGGGTGCTAATCGTTTGTGCATTAATCGTACACCGCAGCACATTTATGCTCAGGTTATTTCGCCGGAAGGTGATCGTGTGCTGGCAAGTGCTTCCACGCTGGACAAATCGTTGCGCAGTGGTAGCACTGGCAATGTCGATGCGGCTAGAAGTGTTGGTGCATTGATTGCCGAGCGTGCAAAAGAGGCAGGTGTTACTCAGGTAGCATTTGATCGCAGTGGTTTCAAATACCACGGTCGTGTGAAAGCGCTGGCTGACGCTGCGCGCGAAGGCGGACTGGAATTCTAAAGGTTAGCAATATGGCGAACGATAGAGATAGAGCAGCGGACGAAGGCCTCCAGGAAAAGCTGGTACAGGTTAACCGTGTTGCAAAAACAGTTAAGGGTGGCCGTATTTTTGGCTTCACCGCATTAACAGTGGTTGGTGATGGCAACGGGAAAGTGGGTTTTGGTCGCGGTAAAGCCCGCGAAGTGCCTCAGGCAATCCAAAAAGCTATGGAAGCGGCACGCCGCAACATGATTAGCGTTGATCTGAATGGCACAACTATCCAGTACTCAACAAAAGCTAATCACGGCGCATCCAAGGTTTACATGCAGCCAGCTTCTGAAGGTACCGGTGTTATCGCTGGTGGTGCAATGCGTGCGGTACTCGAAATTGCCGGTGTGAAAAACGTTCTGGCCAAGTGTTACGGTTCTACCAATCCGGTGAATGTGGTTCGCGCCACATTCAATGCTCTGAAAAGCATGAAGTCGCCGGAAGATGTGGCTGCCAAACGTGGCAAATCGGTTGAAGATATTCTGAGCTGAGTTCGGCCCCGGTTGACGGCAGCAAAATTTATCGCGCCGCAGGTTCGTGGCGGTAGGTAAGAGATTAGATTAGAGAAGCTATCATGGCGAAGGCAAACAAAATCAAGGTTACTCAGCTGAGCAGTACGATTGGCCGCCTTAAGGCACACAAGGCCTGTATTTCCGGTTTGGGTCTGCGTCGTATCGGCCACACTGTGGAAGTGGAAGACACTCCTGCTGTACGCGGCATGATTAACAAAGTCAGCTACATGGTTCAGGTTGAGGGAGAATGAGCATGCGTTTAAATACTCTGAGCCCTGCACCGGGCAGTAATAAAGCAGCAAAGCGTGTTGGTCGTGGTATTGGCAGCGGGCTGGGTAAAACCTGTGGCCGAGGCCACAAGGGACAGAAAGCGCGCTCTGGTGGTACAGTTCGCCCGGGTTTCGAGGGTGGTCAAATGCCACTGCAGAAACGTCTGCCAAAATACGGTTTTACTTCCCGTATGGCGATGACCACTGCAGAAATACGGCTGTCCGAATTGAACGCTATTGAAGGTGATGTTGCTGATCTGGCGGCGCTGCGTGCGGCAGGTCTTGTAAACAGCAGTATCACCCGTGCCAAAGTGTTCCTTTCAGGCGAGCTGGGCAAGGCTGTCACTGTTAAAGGGTTGCGCGTAACCAAAGGTGCGAAAGCTGCCATTGAAGCAGCCGGTGGCAAGGTAGAAGACTGATAATGGCAAAAAGTTTACCAATGGGTAACCAGAAAGGTTTAGGCGAGCTGTGGGCTCGCCTTCGCTTTTTATTTGTTGCGATTGTGATTTATCGCATCGGTACCCATATTCCTGTGCCTGGGATTGATCCGGACCGCTTGGCCGACCTGTTCAATCAAAGTCAGGGCACCATTATTGGCATGTTTAATATGTTCTCCGGTGGTGCGCTGGAGCGCATGAGTATTCTGGCTCTGGGGATCATGCCTTATATCTCGGCCTCGATCATTATGCAGTTGCTGACAGCGGTGACGCCTTCGTTGGAGCAGTTGAAAAAAGAAGGTGATGCCGGGCGCCGCAAGATTAATCAGTACACGCGCTATGGCACAGTCGTGTTGGCGACAGTTCAGGCAATTGGTATGTCCGTTGGGCTCGCCGGGCAGGGATTGGCATATCAGCCCGACATGAGCTTTTATTTTATTGCAGTGGTTTCGCTGGTGACCGGCGCTGTTTTCTTGATGTGGCTGGGTGAACAGATCACTGAGCGTGGCATTGGCAACGGTATTTCGATGCTGATTTTCGCTGGTATTGTTGCCGGCATTCCCGCTGCCATCGGACAGGCTTTCGAGTCGTCCCGTCAGGGTGATCTGCATATTCTGGCGTTGTTATTTGTCGGCATTATTGCCGTTGCAGTGATTTATTTTGTAGTGTTTGTTGAGCGTGGCCAGCGCCGTATTACGGTGAACTATGCACAGCGTCAGCCGGGCCGTGGTCCTGCGCAATCCAGCCATTTACCGTTGAAGGTTAATATGGCGGGCGTGATTCCGGCGATTTTTGCCAGCAGTCTGCTGTTGTTCCCGTCGTCCCTGGCGACCTGGTTCGGACAGGGCGCAAATACGCCGGAGTGGTTACAGGATGTTTCGCTGTTTATCGGCCCGGGACAGCCTTTGCATATTTTGTTATTTGCCGGTCTGATTATCTTCTTCTGCTTTTTCTATACAGCGTTGATGAATAATCCAAAAGAAATGGCGGATAACCTGAAGCGCGGTGGCGCGTTTCTGCCGGGAATTCGTCCCGGTGAGCAGACAGCGAAGTACATTGATGGGGTAATGACTCGCCTGACTTTGGTCGGTGGTCTTTATATGACGGCGGTTTGTTTGTTGCCGCAGTTTTTGAATATCTATTTCAATGTGCCCTTTTATCTGGGAGGCACGTCACTGTTGATTGCAGTGGTGGTCACCATGGATTTTATGGCCCAGGTTCAATCGCATTTAATGTCTCATCAGTATGAATCGATGATGAAAAAGGCAAATTTAAAAGGTTATGGCGGCCGTGGCCGCTAACAGGAATTGAGGTTTCGTTATGAAAGTACGTGCTTCCGTTAAGAAGGTCTGCCGGAACTGTAAAATTGTAAAGCGCAAGGGAGTCATCCGTGTGATTTGCAATGCAGAGCCCCGTCACAAGCAGCGTCAAGGTTAAGCAGGGTGTTGCAGGCACCATGACCGATGTCGAAGCAGATGTTCTGGCAGGACGACAAAGGTTTAAATGGTGTCAGTTAAACCCTGAATATTGATTTTTATTGCGTTCGACGCTATCCTGTCGCGCCTTTTTTGGGTGCCACCCTTCGGTTAACCAGAGGGGCGGGGTAAGAACAACGCATCTGAACACAGAGTGGAGTAAAGCAAATGGCCCGTATTGCCGGTGTCAACATTCCAGATAACAAACATGCGGTGGTTTCTCTCACCTATGTTTATGGAGTTGGTCGCACAACTGCCAGGCAGATTTGTGCAAAAGTAGGTATCGCTGAAGATACAAAAGTTGGCGATCTCTCGGATGATCAGATGGACGCCGTCCGCGGTGCTGTCGGTGAATACACTGTAGAAGGTGATCTTCGCCGTGAAGTGAATATGAATATTAAGCGGTTGATGGATCTGGGTTGCTACCGCGGCCTGCGTCACCGCCGTGGTTTGCCGCTGCGTGGTCAGCGCACCAAGACAAATGCGCGTACCCGCAAGGGACCCCGCAAGCCAATCAAACGATAGGAATTAAGAGTTATGGCCAAGCCTGGACCCCGTAAAAAGGTTAAGAAAACCGTTGTTGACGGTGTGGCGCACATCCATGCGTCTTTCAATAATACTATCGTGACGCTCACTGACCGTCAGGGTAACACTCTGTCGTGGGCGACTTCCGGAGGTTCCGGCTTCCGCGGTTCGCGCAAAAGTACGCCGTTTGCTGCTCAGGTAGCTGCAGAACGCGCTGGTGAAGCTGCCAAAGAATACGGTTTGCAAAATCTGGACGTTGAAGTGAAGGGACCGGGGCCTGGTCGTGAATCTGCCGTACGCGCACTGAACAACTGCGGCTATAAAATCACCAATATTACAGACGTGACGCCTATTCCGCATAATGGCTGTCGTCCGCCTAAAAAGCGTCGCGTATAAGAGGATTGTAACGTAATGGCTAGATATCTCGGACCAACTTGTAAACTGTCCCGTCGTGAAGGTACCGACCTCTTTTTGAAAAGTGGTGTTCGCCCGCTGGAATCCAAATGTCGTGCCGAGAGTGCGCCAGGCCAGCATGGACAGCGCCGTGGTCGCCTGTCTGACTACGGTGTTCAGTTGCGCGAAAAGCAAAAAGTTCGCCGCATTTACGGTGTGCTCGAAAAGCAGTTCCGCAACTATTACAAGCAGGCTGCACGTCTGAAAGGCGCAACGGGTGAAAACCTGCTGCAATTACTGGAAAGTCGTCTGGATAACGTGGTTTACCGTATGGGCTTTGGTTCAACCCGTGCTGAAGCGCGTCAGTTGGTTTCACACAATGCGATTCTGGTGAATGGCAAGAAAGTGAATATTCCTTCTTTTCAGGTTGCCGAAGGCGATGTGATCAGCATTCGTGAAAGATCCAAAAATCAGCTGCGTATTCAGTCTGCTGTACAGATCGCAGTTCAGCGTGGTGATGTTGAGTGGATTAACGTTGACAGCAACAAGCTCGAAGGTACATTTGTTCGCGCACCAGACCGTTCCGATCTACCTGCCGAAATTAACGAAAACCTCATTGTGGAACTTTACTCCAAGTAAGAGTTATTGATTACCTTTGGAATTTGCCAAGACAGGTACTGATATGCAAACGACAGCAAGAGAACTTCTGACTCCGCGTACAATTGACGTTACCGAGTTCAGCCCCAACCACTCTCGTGTGGTACTGGAACCTCTGGAGCGTGGTTTTGGCCACACTCTGGGCAACGCACTGCGTCGTATCCTGCTTTCATCCATGAGCGGTTGCGCCATTGTTGAAGTTGAAATAGATGGAGTACAGCACGAGTACAGCAGCATAGAGGGTGTTCAGGAAGACGTTATCGAAATCCTGCTGAACCTGAAGGACGTTGCGATCGTTCTTCACGAAAAAGATGAAGTAACGCTGACTCTGAGCAAGAAGGGTAGCGGTGTTGTGACTGCTGCTGATATTCAGGTAGATAACAGTGCTGAAATCAAGAATCCCGAGCACGTTATTGCCAACCTGAGTGACAAAGGTGAGCTGAATATGCAGTTGCGTGTTATGCGTGGTCGCGGTTATCAGCCAGCCGATGCGCGCCTCAGTGACGAAGATGAGACGCGCAGTATTGGTCTGTTGCGTCTCGATGCTACTTTCAGCCCGGTTCACCGCGTTTCCTACCACGTAGAAAGTGCCCGTGTTGAACAGCGTACCGATCTGGACAAGCTGATTCTGGATCTGGAAACCGATGGCACGATTGATCCGGAAGAAGCGATTCGTCGCTCTGCCACTATTTTGCAACAGCAACTGGCTGTATTTGTCGATCTTGAAGGCGAAAGCTCTTCAGAGCCTGAGTCTCAGGAAGATGAAATTGATCCGATTCTGCTGCGCCCGGTTGATGATCTCGAGCTGACGGTTCGCTCCGCCAACTGTCTGAAAGCCGAGAGCATTTACTATATCGGTGATCTGATTCAGCGCACCGAAGTTGAGCTGCTGAAGACCCCTAACCTGGGTAAGAAGTCGCTGACAGAAATCAAAGATGTTCTGGCATCTCGTGGCCTGTCTTTGGGTCTGCGTCTGGAAAACTGGCCTCCCGCCAGCCTGCGCACCGAAGAGACCGCCTGAAGCCGGAATTGAACAATTGAGTAGATTGCTGCGAAGCAACCGTTTGAAGGAATTGAAATATGCGTCACCGTAAAGCTGGCCGCAAATTAAATCGTAACAGCTCACACCGTAAAGCCATGTTCCGTAACATGACCTCTTCTCTGGTAGAGCACGAATTAATTAAAACCACACTGCCAAAAGCCAAAGAACTGCGCCGTATAGCCGAGCCATTAATTACCCTGGCGAAGCAGGACAGCGTTGCCAACCGCCGTCTGGCCTTTGATCGCACTCGCAATAAAGCGACTGTCGGCAAACTGTTTGGCGAACTGGGTCCGCGTTACGAAGATCGCCCAGGCGGGTATATCCGCATCCTGAAATGCGGCTTCCGTTCCGGTGACGCTGCGCCAATGGCGTATGTTGAGCTGGTTGATCGCCCCGAAGTAGATCTGGACGAAGCTGTAGATGTAGAGGCGGCTGAATAAGGTATTGTTTAGCAACTCTCTGAGAGCCGGGCTTATTAGCCCGGCTTTTTTGTGGTTGGTTTTTCGTCATGCCTGTCAATGCATGAAGGTTTGGTTTTACAAGGAAACAGGTTGTTATTTTAAAGCGCTATTCTTGTAGAATATGGTACAGCTGATAAGGAGAGCGGAATTGAGAGTATTGGTTACTGGTGGTGCCGGTTATATTGGCAGTCATGCCTGCCTTTCGTTAATCGAAGCAGGTTACGATGTCGTTGTAGTGGACAACCTGAGTAATAGCAGCCGGGAGTCCCTTATTCGTGTGGAAGAGCTCACAGGAAAAGCCTGCAATCTTGTTGTTGGAGACATTAATGACATCAACACACTGGATAAACTGTTTAGAGGTCACCACATTGATGCGGTGATGCACTTTGCCGGCTTAAAAGCGGTGGGTGAGTCCTGTGAGAAGCCAGCCGAGTATTACCGAAACAATGTTGCAGGCACACTGACTCTATGTGAAGCGATGGCGCGACATCATGTGGGCACTCTGATCTTCAGCTCTTCAGCAACCGTTTATGGCGATCCTTATACTGTGCCCATTGCTGAGGATTTTCCGCTCAGTGCGACAAACCCTTATGGTCAATCCAAGCTGATGGTAGAGAATATGCTGAAAGATTTTGTTGCTGCGGACAAAATCAACGGGCAACCTTCCTGGAATATTGGTCTGCTGCGTTATTTTAATCCGGTAGGTGCCCATGAAAGTGGGCGCATTGGTGAAGATCCCAACGGCATACCCAACAACCTGTTGCCTTATATCTCGCAAGTTGCCATTGGTAAATTAGATCAATTAGCTGTGTTCGGGGATGACTACCCCACTGCAGATGGCACTGGGGTGCGTGATTATATCCATGTAATGGACTTGGTGGACGGCCATATCAAGGCGCTGGAAAAGCTGCTTTCGAGCGAAGATGCGAAAGGTTGTCATGTGTGGAATCTCGGTACGGGTAACGGCTATTCAGTATTGGAAATGGTGGCAGCGTTTGAAAAAGCTTCTGGTAAGTCAGTGTCGTATAAAATTGTTGAACGGCGCTCCGGGGATATCGCAGCTTGTTTTGCCGATCCTACAAAAGCCCAGCAGGAGTTGGGTTGGACGGCGCAGCGTGAATTATCACAGATGATGGCGGATTCATGGCGGTGGCAGGAGAATAACCCGCAGGGGTATGAGGGAGATTAGCTAATAGACCGTAATTTATTAGTTGAACAAAAAGGAAGGTCGGCATGGAAGAAAGTATTAGAAAATTACCGATAAAAGAAATTGCTGTTAGTGCTATCACCCACGTTGTTAGGAACTTTTCTTCACTGGTTAGAGGTGTAGGTTGGGTTATCGTCGCGTTAACTCTTTTGGATTTTTTACCCTACCTATGGAGCGTTTCGGTAACGGCTAGCTATATGATTTTTGCCTTTGAATGGGCTCTATTTTGTATCCTGGCGGTTTCTTGCCATCGGTTTTTTCTTTTGGATGACCGCGAAACCGTGAGACCTCATCAATGGTCGCGCAGAGAAACACGATTTTTAGTTTATGTGGTGTTAGTTTACTTAATCTTCACCGTTTTCAGTGCAATGGCTGGGGTGTTGGCAGCTCCCTTTCTGGGAGCTTTTGGCGAAGCTGGATACCTGTGGTCTGTCGTGATTATTTTGTTAGCTGCGATTCCCGCTGGAATTATTTTTTCGGCGTTGTCACTTATTTTTCCTTCAATTGCGATAGGGCAAGATACTAAACTTATGGAGGCGTGGGATATGGGGAAAGGGAATAGCTTCAGGTTGCTGTTTCTGGTGGTTGTCTTCCCTTATTTGTTTGAAATGCCTTTTGTATTTCTTCCTTATTTACTGGGAGACTCGTGGGTTGTTCATTTGTTGATACTGTTAGTTTCTAACTTCCTCACTATTCTTGCTGTTGCCGCGTTATCCTTTTCGTATGCTTACTTAGTAAGTGGTAAACCTATGAACAAAGAGCAGGATATGAGGCATGAATCGTCATTGTGAACGTGTATTGTTATACGAGTAAAAAGTAACTCAGAGAAAACTCTTCAATTTAGTACTGGTGAATAAACTCGCCGGTCTCCAGATTCATCATTCTTAGTGGCCCACCCCATACATAGCCCGTGTCTAACGGAAACAAATTGGGACCGCATTTTCGGCCTTCCAGTGCTGCCCAATGGCCGAAGATGATTTTAACGTCTCCGGTTTTTCGGTAGTGATGTTCAAACCAGGGCAGGAATCCTTCGGGAGGGTTTTCGGGGGCACTTTTGGTGGTCAGGTCGAGTTTGCCTTCGACGGTGCAAAAGCGCATACGGGTGAAGTAGTTGGTGATCACGCGCCAGCGGGTTTCGGTAACGAATTCGTCAGACCAGTTTGCCGGATTGTCGCCGTACATGTGTTTGAAATAGTTTTTGGCGCGTTTGTCTTTGAATACGGCTTCGACTTCAGCAGCCAGTTTTTTGGCTTTTTTCAGGCTCCAGATGGGTGGGATGCCTGCATGAACAATGACGTAGCCTGAATCTTCGAGCAGTATGGGCTGTTGCTGCAACCAGTGGAGAAGCTCTTCGCGGTCGGGAGCACTTAGTATCTTGTTAAGAGTGTCTTTGCGATTGGGTGAACGTTCGCCGTGAGCAATGGCCAGCAGGTGTAAATCGTGATTGCCGAGTACGGTTTTGAAGCTGTTGCCAAGCTGGTAGCAAAAACGCAGCGTTTCAAGAGACTCCGGGCCGCGATTGACCAGGTCGCCAACGGCCAGTAGTTTGTCATTGGCAGGATCAAACTTTACCTGCTCGAGCAGCTCTTTTAAGGGTGTGAGGCAACCCTGAATGTCGCCAACGGCATAGGTGGTCATTGCTAGTGAACGGACCCCGGTACAGCCAGTAAAAAGGGTGGGATGGGGGCGTCGAAGGCTTCACCGGATTCTGTCACCATCTGGTAGTAACCTTCCATGGTGCCGACTTCCGTGTCGAGTACCACTCCGCTGGTGTACTGATAGTGCTGCCCAGGTGGAATGATAGGCTGCTCTCCGACCACACCGATACCCTGCACTTCCTTGCGCGACTGATTGGCATCGGTAATCAGCCATTTGCGGCTGATTAATTGTGAGGTTTCGCTGCCGATATTCTCGATGGTGATGCGGTAGGCGAAAGCGTGCTTACCCTTGGTGGGCTCGGATTGGTCCGGCAGATATTGGGTGTCTACATGAACCTGTATCGGACATTCACTCATAACAATATTTCCATTTGATTGCCGAGATTGACAAAGTCTGCGACGCTGAGTTTTTCGGGACGCAGGCTCAAGTCAAAGTCGATTTTTTCCAGTTTGTCGCTATCCAGCAGGTGCTTGAGGGTGTTGCGAATGGTTTTGCGGCGTTGTTGAAAACAGGCACTGACCAACCTGGAGAGAGCCTGTACGTCTTTGGCCGGGTGTGGAAGATGTGTATGGGGCTTTAGTCGGACAATGGCTGATTCAACTTTGGGTGCGGGTTTGAAGGCGCCCGGAGGAACGGCAAATAACGGTTGCACCTCGCAGTAATACTGCACCATGACACTGAGTCTGCCATAGGTTTTGGTGCCAGGTGTTGCTGACAGCCGATCGACAACTTCCTTCTGCAGCATAAAGTGCATATCGGTGATGGATGCGTGGTATTTAAGCAGATGAAACAGCAGCGGTGTGGAAATGTTGTAGGGAAGGTTGCCGACAATGCGCAGAGGATGGTCTGCCTTTATAAACTGGCTGAAGTCGGTTTTCAGTGCGTCTCCCTGAAAAATGGTAAAGCCGGGGTACTGCGCCTGAAAACGGGCTTGCAAGCGAGGTATCAAGTCGCGGTCCAGCTCCACTACTTGCAGGTTTCCACAGCGCTCCAGTAAGGGTGCAGTAATGGCGCCTTGGCCTGGCCCAATTTCTATCAGGTTCTGCTCCGGCTTGGGGGCGATGGCTGCGACAATCTTGCCGATAACGTTCGGGTCTACCAGAAAATTCTGCCCAAAGCGTTTGCGAGCGTAGTGACCCTGATGCACTTTTTCTGAATGGTTAGCCATTGCCCTCTCCTCGGAGTGAGCCGGTTTTTGCTGCGGCCATTGTGGCTGCGTAATCGATAGCGGTACGCAGGCTGCCGGTATCAGCGAGGCCCCGGCCTGCCAGGTCAAGTGCGGTGCCGTGGTCTACTGACGTGCGGATAATGGGTAATCCCAGAGTGATGTTGACGGCTGCGCCGAAGCCCTTGTATTTCAGCACGGGTAAACCCTGATCGTGATACATCGCCAGTACCGCATCGCAGTTGTCGAGGTATTTGGGGGTGAACAGGCTGTCTGCTGGCAGGGGGCCAGTGAGACGCATTCCCTGTTGTCGAAGCTCGTTGAGCGCAGGCTCAATGATGTCTATTTCTTCGTGCCCCAGATGTCCGCCCTCACCTGCATGAGGGTTGAGCCCACAAACCAGTATGTGCGGTTTCGGCAGGGCGAATTTGCTGATCAGGTCATGGTGGAGAATGGCGATGACCTGTTTTAAAAGGCTGCCGGTTATTGCAGCTGGCACTGCTGACAGGGGTAAATGTGTAGTGGCC
Source organism: Pseudomonadales bacterium (assembly GCA_024234435.1). Taxonomy (NCBI): domain Bacteria; kingdom Pseudomonadati; phylum Pseudomonadota; class Gammaproteobacteria; order Pseudomonadales; species Pseudomonadales bacterium. The sequence continues at coordinate 197,827 of JACKOF010000002.1, read as the reverse complement.
AGCGCCACTCTCAGGCCCTCTGTTGCCAACATCATGACGACGAGAGGCGTGCCTGTTTTCTCAGCGAGGAACTCTGTATGGCCGCTAAAGGGGATGCCTGCGTCATTGATGATACCTTTATGGACGGGTCCGGTAATCATGGCGTCGCAGAGACCGCTCTGGCAGCTCCTGACAGCGCTGTTGAGTGTATCCAGTACGTAAGCAGCATTCGCCACATCAAGCTCGCCGGGGAAAGCATCTCTGTTGAGTCGGTGGGGAGAGACTGCAAGCTCACCCGCGGCCAGCGGTTGTGGGTGGTCAGTGATCGAACGCAGTGCAAGTGGCAAGCCCAGCTGCCGGGCCCTTGATTGCAGGAGCTGTGGGTCCGCAAAAGCCACCAGCTCATGAGTATTGGGCTGCTGTGCCAGCGAGATAAGCAGGTCTGGGCCAATGCCGGCGGGCTCTCCCGGGGTTATCGCGAGTCTCAATGTCACGAACCAACTCCGTAGTTACGCTATTATCTACACAGGTAGCTGGCGGGAGCGAGATATTGCGCGCGTAAAACCCCGCCGATTAATTCTGATGATGGAAGCTCGTCAATCGCTAATTTTTGCCCAGCTTGATTTCTACATACGCTTCATCGCGGATTTCACCCAGCCACACCTGCAACTCCTCTTCGTATTTGCGGTTGCGCAGAATGTTTTCGGCCTGCTTGCGTTTGATATCGTTGCTGAAGTCCTGAGAACGGCGATCAGTTACCTGCAACAGGTGCCAGCCGAACTGACTGCGAAAAGGCTCACTCATCTCATTGACGGCTGTCTGCCTCATTATCTGCTCAAACTGGGGAACAAACTGCCCCGGCAATGACCAACCCACATCGCCACCCTGCAAGGCAGATGCAATGTCATCTGAATGTGCTTTAGCCAGTGCTGCGAAATCGTCGCCCTTGAGTACTTGCTCTTTGATGTCCAGCAGTATCTTCTTGGCATCTTCGTCAGTGCGAATTTCGTTGGTCTTGATCAGGATATGGCGAACTTTGCTCTGTTCGATCAGTTGTTCGCCACCACCACGGCGCTCGTAAAGCTTCAGCAGGTGTATACCCGCTTCGCTGCGCAGGGGGGGTGTTACGTCTCCCGGTTTAAGGTTGCTCACGGCATCTGAAAAAATACCCGGTAACTGGGCAGTCTTTTTCCAGCCCAGGTCTCCGCCGCTGAGGGCATTCTGGCCGGAAGAATTTGTCACCGCGAGCTGCTTGAAATCGGCACCGCCATTCAGTTGTTCAAGGATCTCGGCAGCTTTGTGCTGAACTTCTTGAACCAGCTCGCGACTGGAACCTGCGGATAATGGCAGCATGATGTGCCCCAAATTGACCTCTGCAGAGGTGAAGTTGCGCCCCTCTTCAGAGTTCAGGAAGTTTGTAACCTCCTGCTCGGTAACACGTACCCGGCGTCCAACCTGAGAGTCTTGAACGCGTTGAATAAGAATATCGTTGCGAATCTGGCGGCGAAGGTTGGCCAGTTTCAGACCGCTGTTATGAGCTCTCTCGACGAACTCTTCAACACCGATGTTCTGGGATTGAGCCATGTTAGCTATTGCCTGGTTCAGTTCGGCATCACTGACGCGAACACCCGCGCGCAGCCCCATGCTTATTTGCAGGCGCTCGGTTATCAGGCGCTCCAGAACCTGCGGAACCAGCTGGGCTCGGGGAGGTGCTTCGGTACCGCTTTCTTCCAGTCGGCGATAGATATGTTCGACACGTTCTTCAAGCTCGGTGAGCATAACGACGTCGTTATCTACAATGGCCACAACCTGATCGAGCAGCTGAACTGGCGCCAGGGCCGGGGCTTGAATGGTGGCCGCTAACAATAGGCTCGGGAACAGTTTTTTGCCGACATTTTTGAGAATATTTTTCATGGGGTTATCTGCAGTCAAGTGTATGTGTTATCAATCAGTAATCGCGACGCTGGTAGCCGTATATGCCGTCGGTGAGAATACTGTCCACCTGTGATCCGGTGCCGCCAAGCCCTTTGAACTGAACTTGCAAAAAGATGCCCTCATCTTCCTGCAAATCTTCTTCGGGCAGAATAATCAGGTCGTCGTCACGGTCAATCCATTTGCGCGCGACGAGGCTGATGCGCCAGCAGCAGCTGTCGTATTCGACGCCAGCCATGGTTTCCAGTTCCCGGCTGTTGGTGAAATCATAGTTCCAGCGGGCGACCAGATTCCAGTTATCAAAAATGGGCAGGAATGTGGAAAAGTCGGCCTGTTCAATGTCGGCGCTGATGGTATCGATATTGAGTGCTGTCAAGGTGCGCACAGGTTGGCGAGTAAAGCGGTAACCGAGATTGACAATCAGGTCGTTGCTGTTGTGGTAGCGCAGGTTAACACTGCCTTTGTCGATGGTACCATCATCATCATCGTACAGCAGGTCTGCACTTGCTCGTAGATTGTCGCTCAGGCGCAATGCCAGCTCGGCGGCGTAGTTGGACTCATCGCGGATCAGCTCATTGAGGTCATTCAGATTTCTGCGTTCAGCATCTGTCAGGTTGTTGGGGTCCGCGATGGGCAGCAGTGTCGGGTCTTTGATGATGGCTTCTGAAAGGTTTTCATTGAGAGTGACGAAGCGATCATCCAGATAAAAAATCTGTCCGAAACTGGCTCTCAGCCACTCCAGGCCGGTGGATTTCTGTAACAGTCGGGTTGTGAGGCCAATGCTGATCTGATCAGTATCACCAATACGGTCGCCGCCGGTAAAGCGGTCGTCCCTGAACAGCTGGTTGTAGCTGAAGGTCGTGTTGGATGTATCGAAGTCGGGCAGATCGGATTGATCCTGATAGTCACTGTGAACGTAGAACAGTCTGGGTTCAAAGGTTTGCAGGAAGCCTTTCAGCAGGCTGGTGTCCCGCTCCATAAAGATACCGGTATCAATCATGCCCACGGGAACGGTCACGGAGGGGCTGTCGTCTGTTTTGCCCAGCAAGGGGTTATCCAGGCTGTAAGACAGGTATTTCAGCTTTGCCGTGGGGCGAAAGTAGCCCCATGCCCAGTTTTTATCCCAGCTGGCGGAATAGTCCATGCGAATACGATCGCCGGTTATATAGGTGTTCTCTGTGTCCCGCTGTAATAGCTGAGGCGCCGGTATCGAGAGCGGCTCATTATCGTCCCCGTGGTCAAAGCGGGTGATCTGGTTTTTCAGGTTGAATTCGAAATCGCCAAGCTGGTAAAAGCCGTCCGCAGTGAAGCGAGGCAGTATTTTGTAAGGTTCGGCCCGGTTTTCAACAATGGTTTGATACTCCTTGGCCTGCAGGCCAAAGTTCCAGTTGTCGAGGTGATAGCCAACATTTCCCGACTGGAGTAAGTGGGTCTGGCTATTCACCTCAAGTGTGGCGTTGCCCAGATCGCGAAAATATTCATTGTCACTGGCTCGGGTGTAATCGATACTGCTGCTCCAACCCTGTCCAAAATAGCCGGTGTGATTGACTGCGGCCACCCAGCGATCTTCGCCTTCAAAATCCTTGCGACCTGTGAGTGGATCAACGGGTTCATCTGTGTCGTCACCGCCATCGTCACTGGAAAGGAAGCCGCCGCTAACAACTGTTTCTGTAAATCGGGAAAGGTGGCGGCCTTCCAATTCCAGCATTGTGCCGCGCTCCTGCACAAAGCGGGGTGTAATCGTGGCGTCGTAATTGGGTGCCAGGTTCAGGTAAATTGGTTGGGCATAGTCGAAGCCGTTATCCTGGCTGAGTTCCAGCTTGGGGTATAACAGGCCGCTGGCCCGCCGGTCGTCGATTGGAAAACGTATCCAGGGCAGGTAAAGAATCGGGATGTCTTTCACTTCAAGGCGGACATGTTTGGCGGTGGCTATGCCCGTTTCGGTATTGATCTTGCTGTTTGCTGAAACCAGTTGCCAGGCATTACTGGAAGGCTCGCAGGTCGTGTAGGTGGAGTTGTCAATATAGAAAACACCATTGTCTTGACGCGACATATGCGTTGCCGTGCCGCGCACACCGGCTTCGTGCATAACAAATTGCAGGTTGTCGACGTCAACTGCGTTGGTTTCCATGTTGATATGAGCCGTGTCGCCCAGCACCAGAGTACCCGGCTCGCGAAACTGTACTCTCCCCTCAAGGTCAACGATACGCTGCTGCTGGTCTACCGTGGCGCGGTTGCTGCGTACCTGTCGGTAGCCCTGGGTGATTTGAACATTGCCGGACAAGTGGGCGATGCTTTCCTGCTCAACTTCAGTTGCAGCAGCCGCTACTCGCATGGCAGCCTGATCAGGGTCCAAGTCAGCATCAGGGTAGTCTCGCTCCGGTTCTATATAGGCGCCACAGCAGCCGCGGGCAATTTTTTCCCGTTCTTCGTCGGTCATCACTGTTTCGTCAACCCAGTCCAGATTGCTGGTCAGCCGGACTTGTGGGCCATCATCTTGAGGTGTAGCTTCGACCGCCCTGTGCACAGGGCGGGGATAGCTCTTGCCAGCGACTTCACGCTCATTGCAAACCCAATCGCCATCCTGCCCGGCAACACAATTCCATTCACTGTGTTTCGGGTTTTCTGTGTGTCCGGCTATAGGGCTTATCAATCCGAGGCTTAACAGAGTGGCGTGCATGGACATTCTGCTGAAAATATTTGGCATTCTAGTTATCCGTCTATCGGGTTGTTTAATTCTGACTGGTGCTGTCTGTTGTTCTTCGATTTGCAGTAACAGCCCATATCAAGAATTTACGGCGAGCGAGTCAACCAGGGTAATCGGGCTATTTTACCCAATCTGGCCAATCATGCGAGAGTCAAAACGCAGTTTGGGATAGAATAGCTGATCTTATTTCATCTCAACCGGGTATTTATACTTGTCAGTGATCGCGTTACGGGACTGGGCAGCCAGTTTTTTACCGAATGTTGTGTTGCCAAAGGCAGAGTTATCGCTTTCTGCCCTGAGTGGAGATGCAGGTTTTCGGCAGTATTTTCGTACCGGCACTGAACCCGCGCTCATGGCGGTATCTGCGCCGCCCGAACATGAAAATACTCCGGCTTTTGTCAGCAAAGCGTTGTTGATGCGTGAATATGGTATTCGTGTGCCCGAGGTTTATGCGGTCAATTACCAGCAAGGTTTTATGTTGTTGGAAGACCTGGGCGATACGTTGTTGTTGTCTCGGTTGGGCAACAGTAAGGCCTCGGATGCTCTTTATGCGTCGGCTGAAAATGCGCTGCTCGAACTTCAGGCGATGCCCGCTGACCGGGATGTGTTTGCAGACTACAGCGCAGTGCTGCTTCACAGAGAAATGGCCCTTTTCCCCGAGTGGTTTGTGGGTGGGTTGCTGGAGTTGCAGCCTACTGTTGCTGATCGGAGTATGCTAAAACGGGTATTTGATACGCTGGTGACTAATGCCGTTGAACAGCCACAGGTAGTCGTGCACAGGGATTATCACTCCCGCAATTTGATGTTGATGCCTGATAATCGTATAGCCATGATTGATTTTCAGGATGCAGTTATCGGGCCTTTGACCTATGATCTGGTTTCCTTGTTGCGGGATTGTTATATTCGACTCCCCGCAAACGAAGTCCGACATCGGGCTTTGAATTTTGCCAGACAATCAGGTGTTCTGGCCGATGTTTCCGAAAGTCGCTTTATCCGCTGGTTTGACCTGATGGGGTTACAGCGGCATCTCAAGGTTCTGGGGATTTTTGCCCGGCTTTCGTTGCGGGATGGCAAGCCGCAGTATTTGCGTGATTTGCCTTTGGTTATCCGTTACACACTTGAGCAGGCAAAACCTTACCCGGAAATGGCAGAATTTGTGAGCTGGTTTGAAACGGCTATTTTGGCGGTACTCGAGAGTGGTCAGTATGCGTGGTATCAGCCGTGGCAAACGGCTGGTGATAGAGCAGGAGAGCAGTAAAGTGAAAGCAATGATTTTAGCTGCAGGGCTGGGCGAGCGGCTGAGGCCGCTTACCGATACGACACCCAAGCCGCTGCTGGAAGTTAATGGCAAGCCGTTGATTCAGCACCATGTTGAAAAGCTGGCCGCTGCGGGTGTGAAGGATATTGTTATTAATACTTCCTGGCTGGCGGAAAAAATTGAAGCGTTTCTCGGCGATGGTTCACGATTCGGCGTCAGTATCAAGTGGTCGCGAGAGGATGAACCCCTTGAAACTGGGGGTGGTATCCGTCGTGCTCTGCCGTTGCTGGGTAACCAGCCGTTTCTGGTCATCAACGGCGATGTCTGGACAGACTTTCCCATTGGCAGCTTGACAAATAGAGACTGGCCGGAGGATATGGATGCACATTTGGTACTGGTGCCTAATCCTGTTCATCACACGGGCGGTGATTTCAGCCTGAACAGTGCCGGGCGATTGTTCTATCCGCAAGAGGGTGACGAGACTTACACCTTCAGCGGCATCAGCGTTATGCGTCCGGAAATTTTTGCGCTCTACAGCTCTGCCAGTGAAAAATTTGCGATCAGGGATGTGCTGGTGAGCGGTATCAAAGCCGGTTGCGTGAGTGGTGAGATTTGCCGTAGCACATGGTGGGATGTTGGCACCTATGAGCGTTTACAGGCCCTGAATACACTGTTGAGCGGCCGTGAGGTAGATACTGGAAAAAAGCCGAGAATTAGGATCTCCTGAGAGCCCCGTCCTGTGGCGCAGCTGTCTGTGGTTTTGTCAGGTATCAGAATTCATATTCCAGATTCAACTTCCAGCTGACATCTGGCGTATCGTGGTCAAGGCCGAGTATGACACCGGTTTCCCATCGTGTTTTCTTTCCACCGCCGATACGCCACAGCCCCGTTATAATGGGCCCAAAGCCCTGCGTATCCTGTGACTGATAGAATTCCAGGCCGGGTTCAAATTTTTCACTGTTCCGAAAACGCAGCTGTCCGGCAAAGGCGGTCTCCCATTCATTTTTGGTGTCACTACCTCCCTCGTAGATCAAAGACAGATTGCCGGTTGCAACCCATTGGCCCCATTCACGCAGCACGATCAATGTTGAACCGGCTTCCCAGATATCGTCTTCTCTCGACTTTTCAAGCTCAAACAGCAGGCCCCAGTCATGATCAAGCTCACCTTGTTCAGTGAGCTGCCATTTAAGCTCTACTTCGTAATCTTCTATTGAAAAACCGCTCTGCGCCTCGTCCACACCAATCATATAGATCTCTGCAAAAAGATGATCAGACAGTGATTGCCCATAACCGAGAATATGGCGCTGACGGCCATCAATCTGGTCGCGATCATCCTGCTCGTATCTTGTGCGGTATTCGATTTCTTTTTCCAGCAGCTGCACATAGGGGTCATAGACCTTGTCGATACTGGAGCCGCTGGCCAGAGCTGAAGGCGCAATCACCAGCAGACCCAATAGATAGTGTTGTGGTGAAAGTCTTTTCATGGCGCTAGGACTCACAGGGAAGCAGGCTGCTTGGAGGTGTATTTTTTTGCTGCCTTTATAGCCACGAAAACAGTGGCCATTGCAACGAGGTAAAAGCTGATTTCGACAACCGATGGCCGGGATTCGTAGCCGAAGATAGCGTAGGCTATCTGGCCAGCAATGGAGTTCTCTGCAAGCAGTTCGTTACTGTCCCACAACGGTTGATTGGTCGGTAGCCAGTCAGCCTGAATCAGTAGCTGGGTTGCCTGCAGTACCATTCCGCAGGCGATAAGAGATAGCAGTAGTGTGAGGGTTCTTCGGACTTCTATCTCGGGCAGCAAAATAACACCATAATAAAAAACAACGCCAGCACTTAAACCCAGGGCCAGGCCGATAAAGCCGCTGGTAACCGCGCTGGTCAGACTGGTGTTTCCCTGCAGAAAGCCTGAATAAAACACCACCAGTTCTCCGCCCTCCCTTACCAGGGCGATTGCCACAGTGAGTGCCATAAACAATGGCAAGTGACGAGTATGCCTTGTGCCGCCGAGATATTGCATGGCGCAGACAATAACCAGGAGAACATAGATCAGGTATTGCAGGCTGGCATTGAGTACCTCCTGTCCAACATAGTCGAACTGTTCAGAAATCCAGCCAAGGCTCAACGCATAGATGCCAGCGCCTGTTAAGCCCGACAGCAGGGCAGGGTAAAGCCATGAAGTGGGTAATTTCCGGCAGTGGGTGAGGGACAGCATGATACTGATCAGCACGCTGGCTTCCAGGGTTTCTCTTAAAACGATAACAATGATACTTAGCAGCATAGCTCTCCCGCGGGTGTCCTGATTGATGCGCGCTTATTTTGCAATCAGTGTTCCCTGTGCCGTTGACATATTGAACTCACCAAAAAAAGGATAAACACCTGGCTCCAGGGGGCCTACGAATATGACGGTCTTTCTATTCCCCAGAATGACTTTCTCGCGATTCAGCTCATAGCTTTCAAACTCTTCGGCTGTTGGATCATCGTTAATAATCAGCAATCTGATTTTGGTATTGGCGGGCACCTCAATTTCTGCCGGATAAAACAGATGATTTTTTATTGTCAGAGTAAATTCAGGTTTGTCTGCCCAGGCTGGTGAAGCGGTCAGCAGGCAGGCAATGAGCCAGCAGGTTATTGATTTGACTGTCATGTGTTGTGTGCCACCCTGTGTTTTGGAAAGAGCACTTCTATGGCCAGCCCCCCCAGTTTTTCTGAATGAGAGAGAAACAGCTGTGCTCCGTGTAGCCGGGTAACGAAAGAAACGATGGAAAGCCCCAAACCACTTCCCCTGACACCGGAGTTGTGTCGGTCTCCTCCCACCCGGTAAAAACGTTCGGTGACTCGGGTGTACTCCGACTCGGGTATTCCTGGCCCGGAATCTTCTACTCGCAGACGAATATCATCGCGAGAGTCACTCAGTGTTACCGTGATGATGCCGTCTTCTGGTGTATATTTTGAGGCGTTATCAACCAGGTTTCGCACCAGAACTTCAAGGGCAAATGCATCTCCGGGGAAGGTGCTGCATTGACCCGTAAGGGCAATATGCTGGTTTTTTGCTTCAATATGGTCGTAAAGCTGGGCGATAACATCCGAAGTAATATTGATCAGGTTGCAATCGGTAATGTCGGCATGATTGATGTCCAGTGAAACGCGATGCATTGCCAGCAGTTGCTCAATGGATTGCCCCATCCGGTTGACCAGATTACCCAGCTGCCCCAGCTTTTGGTGGTTATCCGCTTCTTTGGAAAGGTTGTAGAGTTCGACTTTCAGTGCGGCAAGAGGTGTTCGCAATTCGTGGGCGGCGTCAGCAGAAAAGCGTTTCTCAATTTCAAACGCTTCCGACAATCGCTGAAACAGACTGTTTAATGCGGTCACAAAAGGTATTAGCTCTTTCGGATAATTGTCATTTTCGAGTGGTGAAAAATCGTCGGCATTGCGTTTCGATAGCGTATTCGCCAGCTTCCTCAGAGGGTTGAGGCCGATATGTATCACCAGCAGAATAATGATGCCCAGTAAAGGCAGTACCCAGATAATAGGAATGATCGCCTTGAGGAGAACATCCTCCACCATGGCGGCAAAAAAATCATAACGCTGTGCGACAACAATAGCGGTCTGCTGATCGATGTTGACACTATACGTGCGCCAACGCTGACTGTTGTAGTTGACCATATGAAAATCGTTGTCAATGTTTGAAAACAGATAGTCCGGGGCGTTACCGGAGCGGGCAATCAGATTTTTGTCCTGCCAGATCTGGAAGAGGGTGTCGTTGTCAAACAGGTTTTGCGGGATGATGCGATTGTCTTTTATTAATGTGGACAGCGAGTGCGATCGCTCAAGGAACTGCCGGTTAACAAGCGTGTCAGCAGAGTTCAGGCTATTCTGATATCCGCGCAGCGCGGCAATAAAATTGCTCAGGCAAACGACGGACAGAATGAGCACGACAAGATAAGCACGTATTGATCGCATTCCGAAACGCTTTAGCCACCTTTTTTGTTAATGGTATATCCCACACCACGAATGGTTTTAATGAAATTAGCAGGCAATTTTTTACGCAGATTACTGACGTGTACTTCTATTGCATTGCTGCCAATCGCTTCACCCCACTCGTAGAGGTGATCTTCTATGGTGCCTTTTGTTTTTACCCTTCCCGCGTCTTCCATCAGTAGTTTTAATACTCTGTATTCCTTGCGCGGCAAATTGATCTCCACGCCGTCTACAAATGCTTTGTGCGCGGCGGTATCCAGCATAACGCCATTGATGGTGACTTCGCTGCTGGAGGCCGTGCCAAGGCGGCGGGACATCACTCTCAGCCTTGCCAATAGCTCCGGCATATCAAAGGGTTTGGCCAGATAGTCGTCTGCACCAATGTCCAGCATCTGCACCTTGTCGTCAACTGCATTGCGTGCAGTCAAAATCAGCACCGGTAAAGGGTCAGCCTTGCGGCGTACAAACTTTAACACCTCAATACCATCCATATCGGGCAAACCCAGATCGAGCACAATCAGGTCGGGCCCGAAGGACGTGATCTGTGCCTTGGCGTCGGCACCGGTGCGCACGGTTGAGACAACAAAACTCTCTGCCGTCAAAGCCTGTGTCAGTCCCGCCGCAAGGTCTGTGTCATCTTCTACCAGTAATAGTTTCAACTGCCATGACCTTTTTGTTTCGAGTTAGCGCAGGTGTCGGGCGATATCGATCAGCGCAGCGTTGATCTCCGCCCTTCTTCCCTGGTCAGCTACTTCACGGCCAGGCCTTGGTTCGGCCTTCAGAGCCTTTTTGAAGTAGTTTTCTGCCTCCTTATATTGACCTTCTTTTCGCAAGTAGTCAGCATAAAAATAGTTGGGGTCCAGGCCGTCCGGGTTGATCGACAGAGCTTTTTTCAGCAGTTCTTCCGCCTTATCGTCGTCGCCGAAACCCAGTGGCCAGCCAGGTACGTTGAAATACAGAGTGCCAAGACTGGTATAGGCCGAACCGTCGAGGGCATTGGCATCCAGCTCTAACGCTTTTTCAAGGTCAGCTTTGGCTGCCTTGGCGTATTTCAATGCGCTGAGTCCCCCTTTTACCCCCGCATAGGTCGATTCAATAATACCTCGCCAGATAAAAACCCCGGCGCTTTCCGGGAATTGAGAAACCAGTTTATCGGCTTCTTCGATCAGTGCAACAAAGGCCTCTTTTTGTAATTTCCCACTCATCTGATAGTTATTTTCTGCCCAGTGTTTTTGCAGGTAGACAATCGCTTCCTGGTCGGACTCTGCTGCCAGAATAAATCCGGATGTTATCAGTATGACCACAGCGATTAGCGATTTATACAGGTGCATCCTATGTACTCCTTTAAGTTTGTAAGGTTTGGTTTAGCGGGAAGCCTTTGCATAGCGTTTGATGGTGGCCAGTTGTTTGGCCAATGATTGATCAACCCAGTGAGGCAGTAACGCATTGATTCGCACAAAGAGTGATTCCGGCCAACCCAGATAGCGGTGGCATGACTTTTTCTTCTCCAGCACCTTTACCAGTTCGCCTGCCACCCATTCGGGCGTATCAGTGGTGTTGCCCAACGCTTTGTTCATCTGCTGCATGGCGTCGCTGTTGAGTTCTGTATCGGTGGCTCGCGGGGCAAAATAAATAATACGCAGGGATTTATCAGAGAGTTCTCTGCGCAATGATTCGGTAAATCCTCGCAGGCCAAATTTGCTGGCACAGTAAACGGACGAGCCCGCATAACCAATGCTGCCCAGAATCGAACCGATGTTGACGATGGCGGTGTCTGACTTTTCAATGAGCAGTGGAAGCATGGTCTTGCATACGAGGATGGGTGTTGTCAGGTTGGTCGTCATGATGTTTTCAATATCGTTTTCTGACGATTCGCTCAGTAATGAGAGCTGATTAATACCCATGCTATTGATCATAATATCGATCTCAAACGCCTCTGCTGCAGCGTGCAGTAACTTCAGGCCTTCGCTTTCATTCAAGTCGGTTACCAGAGTTGAATGCCCACTGCCGCTCAGTGAGGTCGCTAGTTTGTCGAGCTTGCTATGATCTCTGCCCGTGAGTAACAGCTGGCAACCTTTTGATGCCAGTGCCTGAGCAACCGCCATTCCTATACCACCTGTCGCACCAGTGATGAGCACTTTTTTTTGTTCCAGTTTCATTCAAGGGCCTCGTTGCCATTGGCGGGTGATATGTCGCTGACAAAGGTTATGAGCTGATTCAATTGCGCTTTGGAAAGTGCTTTTACCACACTGAGCATTTTTGTTTGATGTTTTGTCGGGTTGCTGAAGGTTCTGAAGTCGTGCCTGAACAGCTGCAATTGCCTGGCAATGTAATCCGCATTCAGATAGTCCAGACGCGGGCTGCCGGTCATTGTTCTGCCCATAAAGCTGTTATGGCACCCGCGGCATTTTTCGGCATAAAGCTGTGCGCCGGGTGATGTGATGCCTGCCTGATAATTGAGCAGTTTTTGGCTGTTGTGTGACGATGCCCATTTCGCCAAATCCCGGATCTCACGTTCCGTCAGTTCAGCGGCGGCTTTGCTCATGGCATTTGCCGATGGATTTCCGGCCCCTCTCAGGCCAGATTGAAAGTTTTTCAGTTGTTCGGCGATGTATTTTTCTGAAAACCCGCCGAGTTGTGGTCCAGGAAAATCTGCGGTTGGACTATCGGTTCCGCTATCGACTCCGGTGTCGATACTGTGGCACGAAAGACAGCGCGCCCTGGTTTGCGTAACCGATGCAGCGGCTTGTGACAGATTTGCGATGAGCGCCAGCAAAAGCACTGCTGGCCAGATAAGCTGCTGCCTGATTAACGGTGTTATCGGTCGGTTGTTTTTCATCTTGTGCTCGCCTACGCCGCAATCAATTGGGCTTGCTCTGCCGACAGTTCTCGAAAAATATCGCCGTACAAGCGATAAAAACGACCCGCGGTATGAATAATCAGTTTTTGCTCATTCGGGTCAGAGATCTGATTCATCAGGCCCTCAAAGAATTTGATGTGCTCCTGGTCAAGCGCGCCGTGAGATTTCAGATAGCTGAAGGCGTTGCCGGGTAAATCAAGCGCTATTTGTATGTTGCTTGCTGCCGCGTCGGCAATAGCAATACTGGTTCCTTCGAGCACCTGCACCATGCCAAAAAATCCTAACGGACTGATTCGGGTGATGGTGTCATAAGCGTATGACACCATCAGCTCAGTGGAAAAATTGGGGGTGGAATGACGCGCCTTTTCCTTGTCGTAGCCGCAGGCAGCGATGTCATTCAAAATCCACTCCTGATGTCCGAGCTCTTCTTCGATGTATTCGGCAACTGCGTTGCGCAGCCATTCCTTCGATTCAGGTAGACGTGAACCCGTGGCCATCAGCAGCGGGGTAGTGTGCTTTACATGGTGGTAGGCTTGCTGCAAAAAGGCAACGTAGTCTTGCAGCTTGATATCACCGGAGAGGCAGTTTTGAATGATGGGTGCCGCCAGCAGGTATTCGCGCTCATCAGTGGTGGCAATATTGAGTTTGTCGTAAAAGTTCATAGCGGATCCTGCGTGGTTTCTCGAACGGCTTACTGATTTTGTTGGGAAAGCAACGGTGCTTGTTCATAGCATTCATCAAGTAATGCTGAAAATTTGTTTTCTACACATTGGCGTTTTAGTCGGCCGTTTGCTGTGGTGTAAGGCTGTAGCTGCCCGCCATTAACTCTTATCCAGCACGCAACTTTGGCATAGTCGGGGAGCTTTTCATTGGTGTGCTGCACCCATGCCTCAATGGTTGCGTCTGCGATCTGGGCCGGTGCACTGATCAAGGCGGTCAGGTATGGTCTGGCGTCACCCACTATCATGCAATGACTCAGTAGTGGTTGTGACATCAGTTCCGATTCAACCCACTCCGGACTCACGTTGCGTCCAAAGCTGGTGATCAAAAGGTTTTTCAGGCGACCATTGACATGCAGTAACCCGTTGACGAATTCCCCCTTGTCGCCGGTGTAGACTTTGTCCGGGTACCAGCTGTCCGGTTCTCCCAGGTAACCCAGGTGGCTGGCGCCGGACACAACAATCTCCGAGTTTTCTATCGTGACAGAGCAGTGGGGCAGTGCCGCTCCAACAGCATCGTTACTGTTGCGATCTGCTGTATTGAGTGCCACCACCGAGCCACATTCGGACAGACCGTAGCCCTGGAATACCGGCAATCCGTACTGACGGGCGAGACGGATAGATTCAGGGGAAACCCTGCCCCCGCCAACGGCTACAAACTGTAATGACGCTGGTGGCTGCCAGCCCTGTTGGCAGGCGGCAGTGAGTGCCGTGAGCAACTGAGGGATCAGGATCATGGTTGTTGGCGAGGTTTTGTCGATACATTGCAGTAAGGCAGAGACATTGATGCTTGAACTGCCGGACATACCCCGTTCTGCATCGCCTGGTAGCAGTATGGTGCCACCACTCAGCAGAGGCGTGTATATGCCGGCAATATTTTCGAGCAGCGTGCTCAGGGGCAGCAGACACAAATGTCTTGGTTGATTAATGCCTATGGTGTTGGCGAGGGATTCAGCAACCCGCCATTGCTGATTTGTGCTGAGGCAGACACCTTTGGGTGCTCCGGTTGAACCGGAGGTGAATGTGACTTTCCGGGTCTTGTCAGGAAGCTCGGCCGTTTTCTTGGCGGATAGAGTTAGTAGCTCGAAACCGGATGCAATGCCAATGTCGGCAAGTGATATCTGTGCCTGAATCGGCAGATCGACCCTCTGGAATTTACTGTCCGGCTGATTGAGTACCGTTCGAATCCCACCCGCTTCCAGGCAGCGGCGGATTTGTTTGACACTGAAAAAAGTTGGCAGCGGGATACAGACAACATTTGCCTGCTGGCATGCCAGATCCGTGACTACCCAGTCGATACTGTTGTCGCCATAAAGCGCAAGTGATTGAATCCCGCTTTTTTGCAGCCAGCGCGAGACCTGTTCGATACGCTCCACCAGCGTTTTATAAGACAGGCTGGAGATACCATCGGTGAGTGCGGGCTGATTTTCCGGTAGATTATCTGCAATACACGTCAGCCTGTTTAAAATACTGATCATCACTTTAACGTTTCCGGTAAACGGCGGTAGTTCAGCAGGGATTCGGCGATCGTCTCTATTGCCTGGCTGTGATGGTGAGCTATTGATGCGAGGGTTGTTTTTTCCTTTACCGTGATGGCGGCGCAGCGCAAATTGCCAACCATGACGCGGGGATTGTGTTCGTAATAACGTCCCCAAAGCTGCTGGTTGTTCTCAAGGCAAACGGGGTCAGCCGGGGCAAGGTAGCGTGGTTGAAAGTTCAGAAAGTGCATCAGTCGTTCAACTTCTTGTGTAACGGTGAATACCATCCATTCAAAGCCTGCTTCGTACAGTGCCATAGACATAACAACAAACAATGGTATCCATGACCCCTTTCTTGTTGCAGCCAGATTGCCTACCTCTACCAGGGCGTGGCGGTCAATCGGTTGCTGAGTGAGTCGCGCGACCTGTTGCTCGACAGGTGATTTCAGGTATTGCTCGAGAAACATGGGCTTGAAACAACCGGGCCTTAATCCCAGGCAGCCTTCGGTTTGTATTCCTCGCATTTCAAGCAGGAGCGGCAGAAATTCAGAGATGGACGCCTCGTGAACCTGGTGATATTTGCTGGAGATATAGGATTCCAGCCGGATTCGTTCTACTGACTGGCGGGAGTGTAACTGAAATGCGCGAGGGTCCGTGCTTGCTTGGCGCGCAGCAGTGTGGTTGCTGTTGAGTTGTGAGCTTGCTGGCACAGGCATGTTGATACTCCGATCGTTATCCTTACCGGTGCACAATAGGGTGTAAAACTTAAGGAAACCTTATGGCTGAATAGCGCGTTCGATTTTTGTGACGCGGAGCGCAACAAGGCTGGAGCAAGTTGCCGAGAAAAAAGAATAGTATCCGCGCTTTTCAACAAGGTGCGAGTGTGCCGTAACAAACGGTGCTTGCTGTGGTTGCGAATTGGTTAATGGTGGAGGTTATTACCCTGGCTTTTTTGCCGTTCCGCCGTCCGTACTGTTACCGCTTTTGTTTTTTTCTGTACTACCGTTACTGGTAACGATGTGTTCCTGCTCTGCCACAAAGTGAAGAGACATTTCAAAGGCTTGTTGCGTAAATGCACGAACCCTTTCAAAGCCTTCATCAGACAATTTTCTGCTGGCGTCCTGACTGCGATAAATGTTCAGAAACAGAACTTCTCGCTCAGCCTGCATGGTGAGCCGGTGCAGGCCCAGTTTTTTTAGCAGGTTTGCAATACGGGGATTGTAGGTGTTGGCGTAACGAAGAATAAAAGGGATAGGGTCGTTACGTGCATAAAATGAGGCCAGACGAAGAATGATTTCGAAAGGTAATGCGGTTTTACCTTCTTCTACCGCTTTTAGTAAGTCGGGGTTTTTCAGGTCTATCGCTTCAGAAAGTTCGGCAATGGTTAACCCTGTTACTTCGCGAAGGTCCTTGAGTGATGTTCCCGCCTTGCCCATCCGCTCCATTTGCTCGGGGGAGTGCTTCATCAGTTTGGCAGCCTGATCCCAGGTCATTTCAGTCGCTATTTTCATGGCCTGGCCGGGAATGTTTTTTACTCCGCCCAACAGTGAGCCAAAGTTGCCTTCCAGGAGACTGTCCAGTAGGGAGCTATCTTCATTGCCGGTGTTTTTTTTGGCAGATGAGGTTTTTTTTGTGGCGCTCTTTTTTGTGCTCTTTGGTGCGCTCTTGCTTTTTGATGCCATGATCTAGCCCTCACAATGAGTCAACAGAAACTGGCCTGCTTATGATGGAGTATAAACAACCCGCATGGAGAATGGCCAGTAAGGAGGTTAACTGTCTTGCAGGGAAAAGCGAAGATTTTGTGGGTGCAGGCTATTGGAGCCGGATAGCATCAACACCAGAGTGCTCAAATCATCCCAGGGGTTTGCAACGCGCATGCCCTTGATCGCGCGGTCAATGCCGCCACACAGGCGCAGCATTTGCCTCAGCGTAGCAGGTCTGAGACGGCGGGCGGCACTCTTTACCAGGGGCTTTCGCTTGTCCCACACCCCTGCATTCTTCAGCGCCCAGTCAAGATGTTCACCCTGGCTATGAGCTTCGGACACGGTTAGCAGCGTGCGAATCTCTCTGGTCAGGGACCAGAGGATAACCGTTGCTTCACTGCCTTCGTCCCGGAGTCCGCGCAGGGTTCTGCTGGCACTTTGCGCGTCGCCAGCGAGCGCCTTGTCCACCAGAGAGAAAACATCGTAGCGAGCGCTGTCAGCAACCACGGTGGACATGGTTTTGGCGTCCACGTCACCATCAGGCACCAGTAGTTTGAGTTTCTCAATTTCCTGCACTGCGGCCAATAGATTGCCTTCTACCCGGTCGGCCAGAATTTCAATGGCTTGGGAATTGGCGCGAATACCCGCCAGTTTCAATCGGTTGCCGATCCAGCGTGGCAGCTGTGCTGGCGTGACGGGCCAGATCTGGATAAATATACCCGTAGACTCAATGAGTTTGACCCACTTGCTACGAACACTACTGGCATCCAGCTTGGGGGCGATCATCAGCAACAGTGTGTCCGGGTTGGGGTTGTCGAGATATTCCTGTATGAGTCGGGACCCTTTATCGCCGGGCTTGCCATTGGTGAGTCGGATTTCAAGAATCTTCTTGGCGGAAAACAGCGATAGGCTGTTTGCTTCAGTGAGAACCTGATTCCAGTCAAAGTTGCTGTCTGTGTGGAACAGTTCGCGATCAGCGAAGCCCTGCTCAACAGCTGATGCTCTGATTTGATCCGAGGCCTCTTGCACGAGCAGTGATTCGTCACCGCTGATCAGGTAAACGGATGCCAGAGCGTCTCGCGAAAGGTGGTTGTCGAGTTGTTCAGCTTTCAGGCGCATCTTCAGTCACAGCAGGCTTTGCATTTGCCGGTCTGCTGCTTATTAGGCGTAAGCGGTCAATAATTTGCCGGGACAGGTTAGCGCGCATTTCGTGTCTCAACAATTCCATTTCGTCATCTTTTGCCAGCACGTTGTCTTCATCAAACTCAAACACACGCTCCAGTGTCAGAGTGGTTCTGGGCATTTGCTGGATGCCATCAGCACCCAGAATCAACAGGTCGACCTCTTCGGTAAGTTGGTATTCGGCAACACGGGCGCTGGCGCTAACGGTTGCTGTGCGGCGGCTGGAGCGCTCATCGAGGATGATAATGCTGTATTGTGCTGAGGCTGCATCTGTTGACAGAACGACATCGATGGATTTCAGATCCCGTTTAAGTGTTTGGATCAACGGGCTTTGCAGGTTGCGACCACTAATGTGGACGCTTTGAACATTCTGCAACGCATCGTTATGGCCGCGGAGGTGCCAGCCGCAACCGCTGACGAGCAGAACAGACAGAATAAGGGCAATACCACTGCGAAATAAGTTGTTCATGAAAATTCCTTTATTGTCTTCTAGTTGGCAACCACATTGACTAGTTTGCCGGGTACCACGATTACTTTACGGATGCTTTGTCCTGCCGTAAAGCGCTGTACGTTTTCGTGTGCCAAAGCCAGCTTTTCCAGGGTATCCTTGTCCGAGTCGGCGGACACATCCAATTGCCCTCTTACTTTGCCGTTCACCTGAACCACGATGGTTTGAGTTTCTTTTGTCAGTGCGGTTTCATCAACCTGAGGCCAGCTGGCATCAATCACCGGGGTGTTGTGACCCAATGCGATCCAGAGAGCATGACATATATGCGGCGCAACGGGTGCCAGAACGAGTACGGCGGTTTCCAGAGCTTCCTGTATCACGGCAATCCCCTGGGTGGATTGGTCGTTCAGGCGGCTGACATCATTAAGCAGTTCCATCGTCGCTGCAATGGCAGTGTTGAAGCTTTGTCGGCGACCGTAATCGTCAGTAACCTTGACAATGGTCTGATGAGTTTTTCGGCGCAGGTTCTTTTGTGATTCGTTGAGACTGGTGAAGTCCGGATTGACTGGCTGACTGGCTTGCCTGTGTTGATAAACTGTTTTCCACAGTTTGCGCAAAAAGCGGTTGGCCCCTTCTACTGCGCTGTCATTCCACTCCAGTGATTGCTCTGGTGGTGCAGCAAACATGGTAAACAATCTTACGGTATCAGCGCCGTAACTGTTGATCAGTTGCTGCGGATCAACCGTATTGCCTTTTGACTTCGACATTTTTGCGCCGTCTTTTAGCACCATGCCCTGGCAGAGCAGTCTGGTAAATGGCTCATCGGAGTTGAGCAGTCCTTCATCGCGCATCAGCTTGTGGAAGAAGCGGGCGTAGAGCAGATGCAGAATAGCGTGTTCAATGCCACCAACATATTGATCTACCGGCAGCCAGTAGTTGGCGGCGTCGCTGTCGAGCATGCCCTGGTCATAATCGGGACAGGTAAAGCGGGCGTAGTACCAGCTGGATTCCATAAAGGTGTCGAAGGTATCCGTTTCGTGTTCAACAGCTTGCCCGTTGAGTTCAGCTTTTCGCCACGCCGGATCGCCTTTTATGGGGGATTGTACGCCATCCATTTCGACGTCTTCCGGCAGTCGCACAGGAAGCCTGTCGGCAGGTACCGGGATTTCGCCCCCTGCGGGGAGGTTGAACATAGGGATTGGAGAGCCCCAGTAGCGTTGTCGTGAAACTCCCCAATCCCGCAGTCGGTAGTTGACAGTGACTTTGCCGCGGCCGAGGCTTTCAAGTTGCGCGGCAATGGCATCGAACGCCTGTTCGAAGTCAAGTCCGTCAAGGTTTTCAAAGTCGACGCCGGAGTTGATGAGCACGCCCTTGTCGGTAAATGCACATGAGTCGAGATCGCAGATGTTATCGGAGCCTTCGGTGGGGGCAATAACCTGTTTGATGGGCAGCTTGTATTTGGAGGCGAACTCAAAGTCTCGCTGGTCGTGTGCGGGTACCGCCATCACTGCACCGGAGCCATAATCCATGAGCACATAGTTGCCCACCCAAACCGGCACCTGTTCGCCTGTGAGGGGGTGGGTTGCGTTAATACCTGTTGCCATACCACGCTTCTCCATGGTGGCCATGTCCGCTTCCTTAACGGAAGTTTCCTTGCAACTGGAGATAAAGGCCGCGAGTTCGGGGTTATCTTTTGCCAGAGCCAGGGCGATGGGATGCTCTGCCGCCAGACTGACGTAGGTGATACCCATGATGGTGTCGGGGCGGGTGGTGTAGACATCAAAGCTGTCCATTTCGGCGACCGGTTCTGAAAGCGCAAAGGTCATTTCAACTCCGCGGCTCTTGCCAATCCAGTTGCGCTGCATGGTGCGAACTTGCTCAGGCCACTGCTCCAGTTTGTCGAGGTCATTCAGTAGCTCTTCGGCGTACGCTGTAATCTTAATAAACCACTGAGGGATTTCCTTGCGCTCCACCGTTGTATCGCAACGCCAGCAGCAGCCGTCAATAACCTGCTCATTGGCAAGTACAGTCTGGTCGTTGGGGCACCAGTTGACAGCAGCGGTCTTCTTGTAGACCAAACCTTTTTCGTAGAGGCGGGTAAAAAACCACTGTTCCCAGCGGTAGTAATCGGGCTGACAGGTAGCCAGTTCACGGCTCCAGTCATAGCCGAAACCCAGTTGTTTGAGCTGGGTTTTCATGTAATTGATATTTTCGTAGGTCCATTTTGCCGGAGCCGTGTTATTTTTAATGGCGGCATTTTCTGCGGGCAATCCGAAAGCATCCCAACCCATTGGCTGCAAAACATTCTTGCCCAGCATGCGGTGATAGCGAGCGATCACGTCGGCAATGGTGTAGTTTCTCACATGCCCCATGTGCAGTTTGCCGCTGGGGTAGGGGAACATGGCAAGGCAGTAGTATTTTTCTTTGCTCTTGTCTGCCGTTACCAGAAAGCTTTTTTCGTCCTGCCAGAACTGCTGTGTTGCGGCTTCAATTTTTTCGGGGTGATATTGCTGATCCATAACGCTCGCTGTTGTATCGATGACATTTGGGACGCTGTTTATTGTCGTCCAGATGTGTTTGTGCGGTGCTGTTTGTTGTACCGGGCAAGGGCGGGATTATAGGGGAATTCTGCTGGGACACCTAGCAGGCTGTTGATTTTCTGTCTGCCTTGTATTGAACTGCTCGAAGGCGAAAGCCAACGGTTTGTTAGGTAATGCTGCGTGCAGGGAGGTGTCAGTATCTGCGGTTCAGCAGCGTCGCGAAAACCAGTGTTGCCAGGGAGAGCAGGATAATGGGAATTGACTGCCATCGGTTGAAGGGAGTCTGACCGCGTTGAGGTGTTATCTCACCTGTTAGTACAGTCCGCTGAAAGGCCGGTATCGAGGCGGTGATTTTCCCATGTTTGTCTATCAGAGCAGTGAGTCCGTCATTGGTTGCCCGGATCAGTGGTTTGGCATTCTCCAGTGCTCGCATGCGGGCCATTTGCAGATGCTGCTTAGGGCCCAGGGAATCGCCAAACCAGCTGTCATTGCTGAGGGTTAGAAGTATTTCTGCGTTGGCTGCCGATCGCGCAACCAGTTCGGGGAAAACAATTTCATAACAAATAGCGCTGCTGATATTCAGCGCTCCAACTTTGATCAGAGGCTGATTTTCGGGACCGGAGCTAAACTGAGACATTGGCAGATCAAAAAAATCGATCGTGCCCCGCAGCCAGTTTTCCAGCGGGATGTATTCACCAAAGGGAACCAGGTGCTGTTTGTGGTAAGTGCCCTTGGCTGTGCCAAGAGCAATGACCGAGTTGTAATAGCGGCCATTTTCGGAGTTTTGTGTTGGTATGCCAGTGATAATAGCGGTCTGGCTTTGCTGCCCCAAGGTATCAATACCGTTCAGAAAATCCCTGACGTTGTGCTGTAGCTGGGGAATGGCAGACTCAGGCCAGACAATAATATCCTGTTCCAGTAATTGGCGGGTTTGCCTCTGATAAAGGTTAAGAATATCGTTGAGTTTGTGTTTGTCCCACTTCACGGAAAGCGGCAGGGAGGGCTGAATGATACCAATGCTGACATTTTGGGTGAGCGCGCTGGTCCAGGGGAGACTGCTGAAATACCAGCCAGCGATCCAGAGTATGGCCATTAAGGTGGAGTAGGCTATCAGGGCAGTGCTGTGGCGCTGGACATTGGTTGCCTGTGTCAGCGCGGCAGCGCAAAAGATACCGATCCAGCTGATCGTCAATACACCGCCCACCGGTGCCCAGCCTGCCAGGTAGGTGTCGATGAAACCGTAACCGAAGTAGAGCCAGGGAAAGCCGGACAAAAGCCAGCTACGGAACCATTCGGCAATCACCCAGAGGCATGGAAAAGCAAAAATGGCCGTAACAGAATGTTTGTTACACCAGCGAAACAGGCTCATGGGAAGGGCAAAAGAGATCGCGGGTGCCATGATAAACAACAGTGTCAGTGTGGCAGCCAGGGTGACGGATGCATTACCGTGCTCGTGAATGCTGATAAACACCCAGGAGGCCCCTGTGCCGAAAAGCCCCATGCCATACCAGAAGCAACACCAGAATAAATTGCCTGATGTATTTTTCAGCAATAGTAGCAACCCCGCCGCCGATACCATGCCTATCCACCACCAATTCCAGGGAGACAGGGATAAGGTCATCAATGCGCCGAGTAACAATGCGGCAGAATTTACCCTGCGAGCTGTATTGATAACCATTCTGTGTCGCATGCAGGTTGTCGTCCGGGGGTGATCAGACTGTTGTTAGATGCCGGAGTAACCCGGCTCGCAAGGGTTGACTTCGAGCAGCTTGACTTGCCTGCTGTCACCTTCGACGATTCTGAAACTGAATTGTTCTATTTCAATCGATTCGTTGACAACGGGCAGGCGACCAAATGCCTGCACAATGAGGCCTCCGATTGTGTCGAACTCCTCATCACTGAGGCCTGCATCAAAAAACTCGTTAAAGTCTTCTATGGGGGTCAGTGCCTCTACGAGATGACTGCCGCTGTCCTGAAGCCGAATCATACTGGTTTCTTCGGCATCGGTTTCGTCTTCGATGTCGCCGACAATTTCCTCCAGGATATCTTCAATGGTCACCAGGCCGGCAACGCCGCCGTATTCGTCAACAACAATGGCCATGTGGTAACGCTGCTCGCGAAACTCACGCAGTAAAACATTCAGACGTTTGCTTTCCGGAATAATGGCCGCAGCGCGTATAACCTTGTCGATATCAAAGTTTTCCCGGCCACCGAGCACCAGAGGCAATAACTCCTTTGCCAGTAAAATGCCACGCACATCATCGGCAGATTCCCCAATAACAGGAAAGCGCGAGTGGTTGGATTCCATGACTGTGTTAAGTACGGTTTCCAGGGAATCTTCACGCCGGATCAGTACCATTTTTGAGCGCGGGATCATGATTTCCCTGACTTGCTGGTCCGAAACCTTAAGCGCGCCCTCAATAATTTCCAGAGCGTCATTATCGATCAGGTTGTTTTCATAGGCGGCGCGTAGTATTTGGGCCAGATCCTCGCGGGACTGCGGGTCTGAAGAGAAAGCGTCGGCCAGCTTGCCCAGCCAGGATTTTTCCTGCTGGCTACTCGAGTCGTCTTCGGTCATGTTGCTTCGTCCGCTCCTTGCGGTAATAGGTGTTTGTTCGATGGTGAGTTGTGCTGTTCATACGGATTCGAAAAGCCGAACCCTTTGAGAAGGGTGATTTCCTGACGTTCCATTTTGTCGGCATCTGTATCGTTGAGATGATCATAACCAACGAGGTGCAGGCAGCCATGTACAACGATGTGGGCCCAGTGAGCCACGATGTCCTTGTCCTGTTGTGCCGCTTCCCTTTCCATAACTGGCGCACAGATAGCCAGATCACCCAACGGCGGGAACTCCAATTGGAGCAGAATTTCGCCTGGGATTTCTGCTGGGAAAGACAGCACATTAGTCGGGCCGGGTTTGTGGCGATAATGGAGGTTGAGGTCGGCGCTTTCCTGCTCGTCAACAATTCGGATGGATAACGCAGCAGCAGGGCAGTGCCCTTCAAGGGCGGCTGAGGCCCATCGGTGAACATCCTCTTCATCGGGAAGCAAGCAGGAAGAGGTGGCGTTATCCAGAGACAGGTCAAGCTTCATTTTATGCCAATAGAGCCTAGTTGCTGTCTTCCTGAAAATTGTCGTAAGCATCGACAATTTGCTGGACCAGCGGGTGCCGAACGACGTCTTTCGAGGTAAAGAAAGAAAAGCTGATGTCTTCAACATCTTTTAGCACTTCACAGACCTGTAACAGGCCGGAGCGTGTGCCACGAGGTAAATCTATTTGTGATGTATCCCCTGTGATGACGGCCGTTGAACCGAACCCGATTCGGGTGAGAAACATTTTCATTTGTTCACAGGTCGTGTTCTGGCTCTCGTCAAGGATAATGAAAGAACCGTTCAGTGTGCGTCCGCGCATATAGGCCAGCGGTGCAATCTCGATAACACCGCGATCTATCAGTTTGCACACGGTTTCTGCGCCCAGCATTTCATAAAGAGCATCGTAAAGTGGGCGCAGGTAGGGGTCTACTTTCTGACTCAGGTCGCCGGGCAGGAACCCCAGTTTTTCTCCGGCTTCAACCGCCGGGCGAACTAGCAGAATTCTTTCAACCTCGTCACGAAGCAGTGCTTCAACGGCACAGGCTACCGCGAGGTAGGTTTTACCTGTGCCGGCAGGACCTACGCCGAAGTTAATATCGTGAGTCTGGATGGATCGTACATAGCGCTGCTGACTGACTCCGCGGGGTTTGATATTGCCTTTTTTAGTGCGGATAACAGTGATGTTTTCAACATTTCCCGAATTGTTGGGGGTGGCTTCCTGGGGGGGGATGCCAGCTGATTTTGCGGTGGTTTTGTCCATACGCGTCTCAATGCTAGATTGCTGAAGGAAAAGGTGTACCTCGTCTGGTGCCAGAGACGGGTTGCTCTCTGTTTCCCTGTAGAGGTTATAAATCAGCTCGCAAGCAACCTTGGAGGTTTTGTTGTCTCCGTAGAATGCAAACAGGTTGCCGCGATTGCGAATTTCAATATCAAGGCGTTGTTCGATGAGTCGTAGGTGTTCGTCAAATTGACCGCAAAGGTTTGCGAGGCGGCGGGCATCGTTGGGTTCGAGAGTGATCGTTTGTGCGGCGGATTGATGATTCAAATTTGCCAAACAATTAATTCCTTACGACTGTGGCGTTGTGGTTAGCATATATCCTTTGACTCTGGCTGAAAACACTTGATTGCCGGTTTTGCGGGAAATCCACTACCTGAAGCCATTCTATATAAATAATGGTTGTTTCAGGGAGATGACAATATGCCGGAGAGTTATTAATGAATGATTTCAGGCCCTAGCGTACCAGGGAGCCTCTCAGAGAATTTGGTAGTGCTTCGGTAATATTGACATCAACAAACTGGCCAATGAGTTTGTGATCGCTGCACAGGAAATTGACAACGCGATTGTTTTCGGTACGACTTTGCAGTTGGCCGGGATCTTTTTTGGAAATACCCGTCACCAGCACACGGGCTATTTTGCCAACCATTCTGCGGCTGATTTCCATAGCCTGCTGATTGATTCTGGACTGTAATATTTGCAGACGTTGCTTTTTCACTTCTTCCGGTGTTTCGTCCGGAAGGTCTGCAGCGGGAGTGCCGGGCCTGGCGCTGTAGATGAAGCTGAAAGAGTGGTCAAAGCCGATTTCTTCAATCAATTTCATGGTGGCGGCAAATTCTTGCTCGGTTTCACCGGGGAAGCCGACAATAAAGTCGGAAGACAGGCTGATGTCCGGCCGGATTGCCCGCAGGCGGCGGATTTTTGATTTGTACTCAATAGCCGTATGACCGCGCTTCATTGCCATCAATATTCTGTCTGAACCGCTCTGCACCGGCAGGTGCAGGTGGCTAACCAGTTCCGGAACGTCTTTGTAGACGTCTATCAGGCTGTCCGAGAATTCGACAGGGTGAGATGTTGTGTAGCGAATCCGGTCAATACCTTCTACTCTGGCGACATAGGTGATCAGCTCTGCCAGGTCGCATACATCGCCATTGGGCATCTCGCCCCGGTAGGCGTTTACATTTTGCCCCAGCAGGTTGATCTCGCGCACACCCTGTTCGGCCAGCTGCGTGACTTCGGTCAATACGTCGGTTGCCGGACGACTCACTTCTTCGCCGCGGGTGTAGGGTACAACGCAGAAAGTACAGTATTTTGAACAGCCTTCCATAATGGAAACAAATGCAGAAACGCCGTCGGCGGAAGGCTCCGGCAGGCGGTCAAATTTCTCTACTTCGGGGAAGCTGATGTCGACAACAGTGGTTCCGTCCCCCTGTTTGCGTTCGGCCATCATTTCCGGCAGTCGATGCAAGGTTTGCGGCCCGAAAACCAGGTCTACATGAGGGGCGCGTTTGGCAATGGCCGCGCCTTCCTGACTGGCTACGCAGCCACCAACACCGATTATCAGGTCGGGATTGCTTTCTTTGAGGTGTTTCCAGCGGCCCAGTTGATGGAAGACTTTTTCCTGGGCTTTTTCACGAATGGAGCAAGTATTCAGCAGGATGACATCGGCCTCACTGGCATCCTCGGTTGGTACCATTTGATGGCTGTCGCCTAGCAGGTCACGCATGCGAGCGGAATCATATTCATTCATCTGGCAACCGTGTGTCACGATGTGCAGTTTCTTGACAGGTCTGCCGGTGCTTTTGTTTTCGAGGCTGTGCTCAGACATGGTGAGTGGTTAAATTGTGACCGATAATGAAAGGGCGGCAATTATAGCTGTTGTTTGGTGGTCTGTTAACTTAACTTAATGAAATTTTTACAGATTATGTTGCGGGTTATGCTAATATTGCGCCCCCTTGCCAGGGGGCATAGAAGATTAACGTAGAAATCACTGCAATTGGGCTGAAACGTATGACTAAACAACCCGCTCACAACAAAGAACCTGTTTATCGGATTTCCTTTTTTAATCAGGGCCAGGTTTATGAAATTTATGCCCGGCATATTTTTCAGAGCGACCTCTGGGGCTTTCTGGAGGTGGAGGAATTTGTTTTTGGTGAGCGTTCGCAGATGATTGTGGATCCGGCAGAAGAAAAGCTGAAAAACGAATTTTCTTCCATTAAACGCAGCTTCATCCCTATGCATTCTGTTGTCCGTATTGACGAAGTGGAAAAAGAAGGTGCCTGTAAAATTACCGAAGTGAAAGGTGGTAGCAACGTTACCGCATTTCCTTACCCAAGCGCAGCGCCCACTCGAAAAGATTGAGTCTCTCTGGAAAACGGCTTGTTGGCGAATAGAGTCGTGTGACAAGCCATTTTTTTTATGCCCTTCTCCCAGGTGCCGTTGCTAGCCGTTCAGTGCCTGTCGGACTGAAGCCAGTTTCACGCAAGTGGTAAATACAGTCATTGCCTGGTCAATGTCCTCCATTGAAGGAAATGACGGGGCGATGCGAATATTTTTGTCTTCAGGGTCTTTCCCGTAGGGGAATGTTGCGCCCGCAGGTGTGAGCTTGACGCCTGCTTCTGCTGCCAGCCGTATCACTTCTTTTGCCAGGCCAGGCCGTGTGTCGAACGAAACAAAGTAACCGCCTTCCGGTGTTATCCAGGACCCCAGATCAGACCCGGCAAAACTCTCATGTAAATGTTTTTCTACACAGGCAAAACGAGGTCTTAAAAGGTCTGCGTGTTGTTGCATGTGGGATACCAGATCGGCCTTGCAGTTGAATAGTTTTATGTGGCGCAGCTGGTTGATCTTGTCGGGGCCGATGGTAAATATTCCCAGCCGTTTTTTCAGTTCGGTTATATTGGCGGGTGAACTGGCAAGAAAGGCGACACCGGCACCAGCGAAGGTGACCTTTGATGTTGAGCCGAAGTGGATAACGCTTGATTCTGTGCCTTCCTCGCGACACAAATTCATCAGCGACGCAAGCTGGTTGCCATTATGTTTCAGGTCGTGTACGGCGTAGGCGTTGTCGTAAAAAATACGGAAATTATCTGCTGCAAGATGGCCCAGTTTTGCCAGTCTTGCCACGGTTTCATCGCTATAGATACAGCCAGTGGGGTTTGAATACTTGGGAACACACCACATGCCCTTGATGGATTTGTCGGTTCGCAATAAGGTTTCAACCTTATCCATGTCGGGGCCGACATCGGTCATGGGAATGTTAATCATTTCAATGCCAAACTCTTCACAGATAGCGAAGTGGCGATCATATCCGGGCACCGGGCACAGGAATTTAACACGGCCTTCATTTTGCCAGGCAGAGCCTTTTCCGTTGGGGCCAAAAACCCAGCAGAACATAACATAAAGGTACATCAGGCTGAGACTGCTGTTTCCACCTATCAGGGTTTCTTCCGGGAGAGTGTCGAGGATTTCTGCTGCTAATTTTTTCATGGCGGGCAGACCATCTATGCCGCCGTAATTGCGAGTGTCTGTGCCATCGTCGGCAATGTAGTTACCTTCCAGAATACCATCGAGAGATCGCGCCAGATTGAGCTGGGCGGGTGAAGGTTTTCCTCGGGTCAGGTCCAGTGAAAGCCCGTTACTTAGGTAAGCAGCATATTGCCCGGCAAGTTCGGCTTCCCACTGTTGCAGCTGCTCATTAGTTGCTTGATTAATGTACACAGAAGACTCCTTGATAACAGCGTGCGATTGTAGCGGGAATCCTGTCGGGCACAAGTTTTAGCTGACTAAAAAGTGTTGTACGGCAGGCATTTTGCTACAGGAGCGGGGGGCGGTCAGCGCTTCAGCTTTCCCCAGAGGCGCCTCGAAAGCAGGGTGGATACAGTGTCTTCTTTTCTGCGACCAGGGTTTTGTCGCCGTTCGCTGGAGCGAGGTTCAAAGCGGACTTCACCCCGGCGGTCTTCTCCCGACCGGCGAGGCCCTTTCCTTGATCTTGGGCCACGGTATTCGGTATCGGGGCTGGCATCTTCACTGGCTCCAACATGATAGGCGCCTTTCTGAATAGTGCTGTTTGGCGCCGAAGAAGCCTTTACGGCCTGTTCCAGAGCGTGATCTACTTTGGGGGGCTTTTCAGGTTCTTTTTTTTTTGCTTCGTTAATGTTTTCTACTGGCGCAAGCTCCGGTTTTTCGTAAATGTCTTCTACGTCGAAATCACTATCTGCCGGAATTTCCTCGGATGTAAGCTGTTCCTGTTTGATTTCATTGAGAACAATTTTAGCGTCCTGGATGCCAATCTGGTGAAGCTCCTCAACACAGCCATGAAGAAAAAGCCTGCTGCACAGCATATTGATACGACGGGGAATACCAAGGCTGAATTTGTGAATGACCGGGTATACCGCTTCGCTGATTGCGGGATCACCGTTCCAGCCAACCTGGCCAAGCCGATGCTTGATATATGATTTGGTTTCGTCTTCCTGCAGCGTGCGTAAATGGCAGGCTGCTACCAGACGCTGGTGCACCTGTTCCATGCTGGGTTGTTGAACCATGTCGCGGAGCTCCTCCTGGCCCAGCAGAAAAATCTGTAGTAAAGGCATACTGTTTATCTGCAGATTAGTGAGGAGTCGAAGTTCTTCCAGCGCCGACATCGACAGATCCTGAGCTTCGTCAATAATCAGCAGTGCCCGCTTGCCTGCGGAGTAGCCGTCAGTGAACAGCTTGGACAGGCTTTGCAACAGCTGGGATTTCTGATTGGTGTTGCTGGGAATGCCGAAGGCGTCGGCGACCATTCTCAGAAGGTCTTCTGCTTCCAGCTGTGTGCAAACCAGCATGCCGACATTGGCTTCGCGTGAATCGAGGCTGTTTATCAGATCATTCACCAGCGTTGTTTTGCCGGTGCCGGGTCGTCCTGTGATCATGACAAAACCTTCAGCCCGCTGGTAAGCGTATTTCATGTAGGCTTTGGCTTTGGCATAGCTGCTGTGGTTGAAACAGAAGCGGTGGTCGGGGCTTAATCGAAATGGTTCAGCCCGTAGATTGTAGAATTCTTCATACATAATTGAAAAGCCTGTCTGGAGCAGTGTCCGTTTTGCTGCCGAATAGGGC
Organism: Pseudomonadales bacterium; assembly: GCA_024234435.1. Taxonomy (NCBI): domain Bacteria; kingdom Pseudomonadati; phylum Pseudomonadota; class Gammaproteobacteria; order Pseudomonadales; species Pseudomonadales bacterium. Next base: position 168,072 of record JACKOF010000002.1, on the reverse strand, counting down.
AAGTATAAGTCGGTGAATTAAGAGCGGCAAGGAATGGTTGTTTTATGGGGTAAAGCTTTTTTCCGGAATTATTGAAAAGTTGTATGGGCGGTGGCCTAATAAGGCACACTTTATAAATATTTTTAGGGGTATGGGATGAGCGTTCTGAAACAGATGTCTACGATTGCCGGGGTAATGGGTGCTTTGCTGTGTGTGGCGGCAGTCTTATTCAGGCTGAATGGCAGTTTTTATGTTGCGGGTTTTGAGGCGTTGACATTGTTTAACGGTGGTATTGCCGCAATGGTGTTCGCCTGCTTAGTAAAGATTGATGCAATTCAGCGCAGCCTTGACAAGGACTAAGGCTGCGAATTCTGTTTTCAGAGTTCCTCGACCTTGTGGGCTTCCATCCTGTTTTCGTCGTGCGGTTTTTTGATACGGCGTTTCCATGCTTTTCTGATGAGGTGAGGAATCAGTAAATGGGTGGGCATTCGCAGATAATGGGAGCGAATATAAAGAATCCACCTTGATAGGCCGGACAGGGTTTTGTTGCAGCTGCTATGGTGGGGTGTCAGTGCGCGGTCAAATATAAAGTCCATAAATGCCAGAGTGAGGCCATTGGGTTTTTCCACAGAAGCCATTTTATAGGCTGTTTCGGAAATGGGTGCGTCCAGAATACTGATGGCATATCGAAAGGCGTAGAATAGAGGTCTCGACAGATCGAGTTCTCTTGCTCTGGCGGGTAAGTTCTCGCAGAAATCGGGGTTATCCTGGCTGAACTCCTTGATCAATTCTGAAATATCTACCAGATCTCTGAGGCCGTGGTTGAACTCACCCTCGTGAAACAGGTGCGTAGCGCTGTGAATTACGATGTCTTGTGGCGAAAGGGTGAAAACGCCTTGCTGGCTGGTAGCCGTCAATTGGTTGAACAGCTTATCCGGGTCCGGCTTATAACGGGCCGTGGGCGGCAGGATTGTGTGGTGCACATCCAGATTGGTTTGTCGTTTGACTTGCACCAGCGGTGGAATTTCGTGCATCCATTTTCTGTAATAGCGATCATCGTACCGGTCGTGGTGGATACTGAACCAGCCATTGAGCGCCAGTGCTTTTTCGGCTTGTGGCAGTAGGTTCTTATTGATCAGGATATCAATGTCAGAGAGTAGTCGACCGTTAGCCACTGCAAGCCCTGCCGCAATATATGCAGAACCTTTTAATAAAACGAGCCGGGTTCCAACTTCGTCCATAATTGCTTTCAGCAAATGAATTTCGTTCAGAACAGCATTTCTTTGATGCCTTGAAACCACCTCTGCGGCCTCCATGTGCGCAAGGGCTTCTACAGGAACATTGCTGCTAAAACCCCGGGTTGTATGGTAGAGGTGGGCGAGCAGGTTTGATGATCTGGCCTGTCGTACAAGGAGCTCCCATTGCCTGGAGGATAACGCTTCACATAGTGACGGCGCTTTTAGAACGGATACCAGAAGTTGTCGGTTATTATCCATTGCCATATTGCCCTGCCAGATTATCGATGACGTTTAGCGCGTCATCCAGATTGCTGTATCTGAACTCAAAGCACCTGCACGGAGAGAGTGCGCTGGACATCAGTCGAAATCCTTCTTCTCCAAGCAGGCTGTAATTGAAGGAGTTGTCAATGAGCCTCATAAACGTCATGGCTCTGGATAATTCAGAAACGTCGGTTGGGCTGTTGGCTATATATTGAGGGAAGATAATAAGCCGGGCCTTTGCTGGAGTATCTGAGCGCTGCACGCTTCCGGCGAGTGGTCGCATGTGGGCAATAGTGCCTTTGGCGGTATCTTTTGTGACAGGGGTTAACAGAGCTTCAGGGAAGCGCTCTTGTATGATATTGATAGACTGATTCTTCAGGCTTACTGGCCTCACCAGAGGCTGAACAAGACCGGATGTTCTTGAAATAAGCGTGAGTTCATCAGATAAAAGGCGCCAGCCGGAATTGATGAGTGTTGCGCAAAGTGTGCTTTTTCCGCTACCAGAAGGTCCTGGAAGGATGAGTGCTGTGTCGTTTTTTTCAACGACAGCGGCATGAATGATAAGGAATTGGTGCGCGTTGGAGGAGATACACAGGTTTAATCCCCATTCGAGCATGGGGTATGCTTGCACGTAGGGGAGAGGCTTGAAAGGGGGGATGCCATCAAAATAGAACTGTACCTGTGGTTTTATCAGTTTTCTTGTCAGGTTCGGTGTTTTCAGCGCAACGTGGAAGTCAATAAAGCTGTTTTCATCCGGCAGGTGTGACGCCTGGTACATAGTGAACAGATTGTCGGCGACTGACGGAATTTTCGATCGAATGTTAACTGAGAAGGGGCCGGTACGGAGGGCTAAACCATCTTGACTCTTCAGTCGTTTGCGAACTTCTTCCAGAGTTAAATCGGAGACTGTATGGCTTTTGTTTGTAATAACCCTAGATCCTTCAAATGCTCAATATGATCTGTAAGATCTTCAAGGTTTAGGTCGTTTAAATCAAGAGGTTCCGGTGAGGATTCAGGAGTGTGCTGAAAAGTTGATCCGGCCAGCGAAGTCAGAATGCTGAACGAGACCGCATCCAGCAAGAGCGTATCGCTGGATGAGCGGTTAAACAGCAGGTATTCGTTATCGATACAGGTGCAAACGAAATCGGTTGGCGTTGACCAGCAATACCGGCTGTTTAGTGCGCTCAGAGTATCTGAGTGGACGTTCACCTTACTTCACGTTCAGATTTGCCTGGCTTTGATCGTTTAGTAGGTTGAATCAAAAAGATCTTTCACACCTTTACAATCAAAAGATACGCCACTAATTGTCACCGAACCTGTTCCCATTACCGTATTAACCGTGTTCAGAACATCTGCAGTAGATATCGCGTAGTTGACGACGTACAGGGAGTTCAGATAGGTGGCAACTGCATGAAAACCAAAGCTTCCCGAATAGGTGTTATTAGTAATGATTTCTCCCATGGTTACACCTGCATAGCTGGCGACTTTATCGCCGCTGCACGAGCAGTGTATGAAAATGCCGCCGGCGCCGCAGAAGGGCGTGTCATGGAGGCTGGCCCAGCGGGGGAAGCCGTTTTTGTTGCCCCAGTATCCCGGGCTAAATCCGCCGTTGCACAAGTCCTGACCCGGAGCGATGGAAACATTGCCCGATACCAGTCCGGAGATACCGCAGCGAAAATCCTGATTTGTCAGGTCGCCCCATGCGGGTCTGCTGGTGGCGAGTATCGCCAGGGGAGCGGCAATACCGGCCTTGATCAGGAATGATCTGCGATCAGCGCCTGATGCGTTTTCTGTTTGATCGCAAGAGGTTGAAGAAAGAGTGCGTTTTGTTTCTTCTGTCATGTCTGTAACCTGAGGTTTATATGTCGCGCATAATACTACAAAGTGCGATTTTTAAGGATAACAATATAAATCGGACGCAAAATGTAAGCCACATTTTTTTTAGATATAAAAATCAGTGAGTTAGATTTTTTCTTCTGCCCGAGTTTTCGGTGCTCTACCTGCTTGCCCGTTTGATCTGTAAAAAAAACTGACATCTTCGATCGATTTTTTTTGGCTTGAGTCAGGTTTTTTTACAAAATGTAGTGAGGCCGGGTTTTTGGGATGAGGCTAACAGTTTTTTGCTGTTTAACACTTTATAATATAAAGATATTTTTGTATTGGTACGAAATTTGCTTTCAGTTGGCGCTAAGTATATTTGCCGTGTTCAGGTTGACCGTTGCTGCCTTTTGTAAGGCGATAAGATGGGTCAATAATGGATTCTTAAGGATATGTTATGGAAAATAATGATAATCGCTCAAGTGATGATACTCGCTTGTCGCCGGTAGCGGAAAGTCGTAAGTCTCGTCGGCGGTTTATTCGCTCTGCGGCTGTTGGTAGCGCAGTTTTGCTGACTCTGGGCAACCGGGCCGCATGGGGGTCTCAGTCGTATGGTCAAAACTGGGGCTGGAAGAAGTCAGCCAAAAAAGAGAGCTTCGACAAACTGTGTCTGTCGGCAACTGTCTATGAGTCGTGGCGTAATGGTGATCCATCATCTGTTGCCCACCACAAGAAAGAGGTGGACAAATTTGGTGAATACTGGCGTTCAGGGAAATATAAGCAGTTTACTAAAGGATATGGTGAGGATAAGCAGTATTGCGTAAAGATTCCTACCCGGAAAGATAATTGGTGGTAGTTGGTTTATCTCCGAATCGGCGAGTGATAAAAGGTGGCTGACGGCCACCTTTTTGCTATCTGCGCGGTTATTATTGCAGTCCACGGCCCCGGGTTGCCTGATATTCTCTTGCATGGTGCAGATTTGTTGGCTGTGGAATAATGCCAGATGAAATGTTTAAGAGGATAGCCGCAAGGTGAAATGGAGAGCTTGCTCAAAAGGGCTATGGTACGACAGGGGGGAGGGACGGTCTGTTTACTTTGATCCCGCTAGTGGTGATACGCATTTACTTGATGAGTTTGCCGCACATATTCTGCAGCAGCTGTCTTTGAAATCATTATCCGAGAGTGAGTTGCAGCAGCAGTGCGAGCCTGCTCTGGCCGATCTTTCGACTGATGAACAGGAGCAGTTTCTGGAGCAATTGTTGCTTGAGTTGGCGTCTCTGGATTTGGTAGAGGTCTTCTGAGTGGCAGTCGTTTCAGATCTATCCTTGGAGCAGCTGCGCCTGCTTCTCAAGCGGGGAGAGCTTCGTATAAAAGTCGGGCCTTATACCTACGCTATTCAAAGCAGCCTCGACTTGATTGTTGAAAGTTTGCAAACACTCTATGGCGATTATCCGTTGGCTGATATAAACGGCTTTGCCGATTTTCATGTGGGGGTGAGGCCGGCAAATTTTTTGCAGTACTTAAGGCGAAGAGTCGATTTTTATATTGATAATGGCCAGCCATTTAACCGTATAAAAAATGCGCATGCCTTTGCGTTCCTTGAGTGGGGAATGAATTGGTGTGTTGCCCGTTTTGCCAACGAACATCTGAAACTGCATGCTGCCGTCGTTGAAAAAAACAATAAAGCGTTAATTCTTCCGGGATTGCCTGGTGCTGGTAAAAGCACGCTCTGTGCTGCATTGGCGCTATCGGGCTGGCGGGTGTTGTCAGACGAGCACACGTTAATAAAGCAGGGCTCTTCGGAAATTGTGCCCGTTTGTCGGCCTGTAGGTTTAAAGAATCAGTCCATTGATATTATCAAATCTCGTTATCCAGAATCGGTATTTGGTGCTGTTGCTGAGGAGACACATAAAGGCACGGTATCGCATATGAAAGCGGATATGGCTGCTGGCAGCCACGATACAACACCGGTTCCTGCGCGGTTGATGGTATTTCCCGAGTATTCAGCGAACAGTGATCTGGAGTTGTTGCCCAGGGGCAAAGCGGATTGTTTCATGTTTGCCGCATTACATTCGTTTAATTACAGCCTGCTTGGTGTAGATGGTTTCAATACCATGTCTATGTGCCTGGATGCCGTTGATTGTTATAGCCTCAATTATGCCCACCTTGATCAGGCGATTGATGTGATCAATCAATTGGAAAAGGAGTTGTATTAGTGGGTGACTGTTTGTTGGTGGATGTGTTGCTGAATCCGGACAGTGTTGTCGAGCTTACACTCAGTGATTGGGATGTGCTGATTCCTCAAGCCAGGGTTACGGGTCTGGTCGCATCCTTGTATCACAGAATCATGCGTTGTGAACTTTTACACAAAGTGCCTGAGCGGCCCCGTGCGCAGCTGTATTCAACCTGGCTGGTTCACTTGAAGCAAAAACAGTCCGTTGGTTATGAGCTGCGCTGGTTGCGAAAAGCGTACGGCGACGCCTCTGAGCGATTACTGTTATTGAAAGGTGCGGCTTATATAGCCTCAGGATTGCCTGCCGCCGAGGGGCGGCTAATGTCCGATATCGATTTACTGGTACCCGAAAAGAATATCGCTCGTGTGGAGTCGGTGTTAAATGATTACGGTTGGTTGCCTGGCAGACATTCTGCTTACGATGAGCGTTATTATCGAAAATGGATGCACGAAATTCCGCCGTTAGGTCATGAGGAGAGAGAGTCCACTCTGGATGTGCATCATACGATCCTGCCGCCAACGTCAAGGGTAAAATTGCAGCCGGATAAATTGTTTGCCGATGCGATAGAGGTGAGTGATGGACTGTTTTCCCTGTCGCCCGCAGATATGGTTCTTCATAGTGCTGCGCACCTGTTTCATGAAGGAGAATTTCAGCATGGGCTTCGTGATTTGTGGGATCTTGACAGGTTGCTCCGCTTTTGGGCGGAGAGTGATGCGTTTTGGGAAAAGCTGATAACAAGGGCTGAAGAGTTGGGCTTGATGACCCCGCTCTTTTACGGTGTCAGATACACAGCATTCTTTTTTAAAACGCCGATCCCTGATGAGATCAACCGCAAAATAATTCAATGGCGTCCGGGAAAAGTGTTGTTCCCGCTGGTGGATTTTATGTTCAGACAGGCATTTGTGCCAAATCATTCCAGCTGTAAGCGCAGGTGTGCCGGAGTGTCGGAGTTTCTGCTTTATGTGCGTTCGCACTATCTGAGGATGCCTTTATATTTGCTGATTCCTCACCTGGCCAGAAAAGCTTGGGTGGGTTTTTTTGATGTAGGTAACCAGCAAGGAGAATTTGGAGAAACAGGTGATGAGGGGAACCCGGTTTGAATAACCGATACAGGCGTTATAAAAATTATCAGGAGTTGCCGGAAAGCTATAGTGATCTGCTGACTCTCTCTGCTGAAAAAGGTTTCTTTTATGATCGCCCCTGGCTGGAATTTTTGATGGAAAAATACTATTCCGATGAGAGCGAAATGTGCCTGATCGGTGTGGAGCAAGAGTCTGATGGCAAGCCCCTTTTCCTTGCGCCATTACGCATGACGCGTTCTGATGGTGCTGTTTTTGGCGCACGAACGTTGACCAGCATTGGTCATATGGAGAATTACTCTCTTATCAATTTTTTATTCTCCCCCTGCGTGCCTGCCAGCGAATATCCGATTTTACTTTCTGCATTGATGAAAGAGCTGCGGGAGGGATGTGACCAGCTTGGTTTGCCCGCAGCGGATGTGATTCGACTGTGGCCAGCAGAGCGTGGCTCGGAGCTGGCTTCTCTGGTGCATCAGTCCCTCAGAAATGCAGGTTATTACGTTCAGGTCTATGACAACTCTTACAATCAGTATGAAGTCACTACTGATCTGGATTATGAAGGTTACTTCCAGAGCCGCAGTTCAAACCACCGTTATAATGTGCGGCGCAGAGAGAGAAATCTCGAAAAAGAGGGGCGGGTAAAGTTTGAGTTGTGCACGGATGATAAGGATGCGGAGAAATTCCAGAAGCTTCTTGATGGTTATATCCTGTCTTCGGTGGTCAGCTGGAAAGAGCCGGGTTCGATGGTGTCGAAAGGCATTCTGGATTTAATCAAGTTGACCGCTGAGCGCGGCTGTATGCGGCTGGGTGTCTTGTATCTGGATGACAGACCTGTTGCGGCCCAATACTGGGTGGTATCGGGTGGTGTGGCCAGTTGTTTGCGGTTGGGGTATGACGAAAAGTACAAAAAAGAGGCTCCCGGAGTCGTGCTGACAGGTTTTATGATTCAGCATTTGCTGGACCAGGATGGCGTCGGGCTGCTCGATTATGGTTATGGGAATGATGAGTATAAAAAGAAGTGGACGAAGGATTCCCGGTTTTATGTGGGTTTTATGGCGTTTAATTCATCCACCTGGAGAGGGCGATACTTCGCTGCAAAGCATATACTCGGCCGAAAGGTGAAGCGGAAGCTGGCACGCTTTTCTGGTAAAAATGGCGAACCTTAAAGCATTGCGCGGCCATAATAAGCTGTTCTTGTTTTGACTGTTGGCCGCGCTATTACCGGGATGTCACCCTATTATTCAGCGGTGCCCTAGAGACGCCAGATGTTTATATTGTCATTATTAAACTGGGTACGGTCCAGCATTGATTTAACATCAATCAGTGTTGAATCAGGTGCTGTAATGGCTTCGAAATCACTTGCTGAGAGCTTTTTATACTGCTGATGGGCTACGGCAAGTATCACGGCGCTAGCTCCTTTCAGTTCACTCCAGGGTGTTAACTCAACGCCATATTCCTCTACCGCTTCTTCGTTGTCGGCAAGCGGGTCGTGCACCATGAGATTGCACTGATATTCTTTTAACTCGGTAATAATGTCGATCACTTTCGAATTTCTCAGGTCAGGGCAATCTTCTTTGAACGTGAGGCCAAGTATGACGATATTGGCTCCTTTGACTGCGTGCCCTTTTTTGACGATCTGTTTAATGGTTTGCTCGGCAATATATTTGCCGACACCATCATTGGTTTTTCGTCCGGCCAGAATAACCTGGGGGTGGTGCCCTTCGGCTTCCGCCTTGTAGGTCAGGTAATAGGGGTCAACACCGATACAGTGTCCGCCAACGAGTCCGGGGCGAAAGGGAAGGAAGTTCCACTTGGTGCCAGCGGCTTCCAGTACGTCTACGGTATCAATGCCGATGCGGTGGAAAATCAGAGCCAGTTCGTTCATTAATGCAATGTTCAGGTCGCGTTGGGTGTTTTCGATCACCTTGGCGGCCTCTGCCACTTTGATGCTGGCGGCCCGATAAACGCCTGCGTCGACAACCAGTTCGTAGGTAGCGGCTACCTTGTCGAGCGTTGCCGGGGTGTCGCCGGAAACCACTTTGGTGATCGTTTCGAGTCTGTGTACTTTGTCGCCGGGATTAATACGTTCCGGTGAGTAGCCCACGTAGAAACCTTCAGTTTCGCCATTGTTTTCGGGGCGTCCCAGCCAAGGTAGCCCCGAAACCTTTTCAAGAACAGGAATACAGTCTTCTTCTGTGCACCCAGGGTAAACGGTTGATTCATAAATTACGGTTGTGCCTGGGCTCATATTTGCGGCAATAGTGCGCGATGCTCCCAAAATGGCTCTCAGGTCTGGCCTGTTGGCGTGATCAATAGGTGTAGGTACCGCAACGATAATGACATCGGCTTCTGCAAGCCTGCTGCCTTCGCTGGTGAATTCGAGTCCGGTTGCTGCTTTCAGATCGCCTGGTTCTACCTCTCCACTGGGGTCGCGTCCTGCGCGGTAATGCGAGAGTTTCTTTTCATCCAGGTCAAAGCCGATAGTGGGAGTTTTTTTGCCGAAGGCAACTGCCAGAGGCAGACCTACATAACCAAGGCCGACAACAGCTGTTTTTTTCACGGTGAATGGATTCCTTTTTATGGTTTAAGTGATGCAAAAGTTGCTTTAGCTGGCGCCCGGTGAGGAGTGTGTATCCATGTGCTCCATAAACCAGTTTGCTGTTTCCGAGAGGCCCTGTTGTGCGCTGTGCGAGGGCTGGTAGCCAAGAAGCATTTTTGCTTTTGAAATGTCGGCAAGGGAGTGACGCACATCACCAGGTCTGAAATCTTCATATTGCGGTTTTGCTGTCGCCAGTTCGGGGTGTTTTTCAGTTACCAGATCCCGTATCGATTCAAACAGTTCGTTGAGTGATGTTCTTTCACCAAAAGCAACATTGAATACCTGGTTAATCGCGTCGGGGTTTGTGGTCGTGGCAGCCAGAAGATTGGCTTGAACAGTGTTGCTGATAAAACAAAAGTCTCTGGACGTTTCGCCGTCGCCATTGATCTGGCAGCCTTTTCCTGCAAGCAGATTGCCAAACCAGCGGGGTATGACCGCGGCATAGGCTCCATTCGGGTCTTGGCGCTGGCCAAAGACGTTAAAGTAGCGCAGCCCAATGGGTTCAATGCCGTAGGTTTTGGCAAACACATCGGCGTAAAGTTCGTTGACATATTTGGTGACGGCATAAGGGGATAGCGGTTTACCTATCGTGTCTTCAACCTTAGGGAGGGCGTGGTGGTCGCCATAGGTGGAAGAAGATGCCGCGTAAACAAAACGTCTTACTTTGGCGTCTCGCGCCGCAACCAGCATATTGAGGAAGCCGGTAATGTTCGCGCTGTTGGTTAGAATGGGGTCTGCAATTGAACGAGGGACACTACCCAGTGCAGCCTGATGGAGCACGAAATCCGCGCCCCGACAGGCTTTTTGACAATCTTCCTGATTGCGGATATCGCCTTCGTAAAAGGTGAAGTTTTGCCAGTTGTCCCCTGTTGCCATTTTTACGGCTTCCAGATTTTTCTGGTGGCCTGTTGCAAAGTTGTCGAGCCCGATAACTGTCTGACCGAGATTCAGCAGTTCCTCAAGCAGGTTTGAGCCGATGAACCCGGCGACGCCTGTAATCAGCCAGGTGTGTTGCTGCTGGTTAAGCTGCTCTTTAAGCTCTAGGTAGGCGGACAACGGAGGTTCCTTTTTTTGGCTGGTTTGTTTGTGAGCCCGAGGGCTAATTCTAGCGCGTCATGATAGCCCGAATAAAGTGGAAGTGGGGGTGATAGGTGCCGGGTTTGTCGTTAAATCCTGCCGTTCAGTGCGAAAAAGGGGCTGTTAAGGTGCTTTGGTGGTCTTGGCGGGTGACAGGCGCCGCTGTTTTTGCGATAAATGCGCCTGTCGTTATTTCATTATAAGGAGTATTGCGGTGGGCGCAGTGGATATTGGTTCTACCAGCTATGCGTTTGCATTTGTCGGTTACCTTGTGCTGATGTTGCTGCTGCTGTTTTCCTGGAGGGGTAAGTCGTTGGGGGTGGCGCTTATTGTTGCCAGCTTCTTTTCTGCAGTGTGGGCAGGCATTATTGCTGCTGGTGAGTATGGTGTACAGATTTCCTTTCAGGTGATGCAACTGTCCGAACTGGCTCGCACATTAACCTGGTGCCTTTTTTTGCTGGCTGCGGTAGAGCGTAAATCAGGTCATTCAGTGCGAAATTCCCGCCTGTTCAAGTCGGCATTTGCTCTGGCCCTGCTATTGCTGGGCGTTGCCCTTTTGTCCACCTTCCCCTCCCTGCAACCGAAATTTGAGGCGACACTGGTTCGGGAGCTGGTGCTGGTGATCTGGGTGGCAATTGCTATCGTTGGAATGGCTCTGATTGAACAAGTGTTTCGTAACTCCAACGAAAACCAGCGTTGGGCAGCCAAATTTCTCTGTCTGGGTGTGGGTGTTATTTTTGCCTACGATTTTTTTATGTACGCCGATGCGCTGTTGTTTAAAAAAATCAGTTTGCGATTGTGGGAAGCGCGTGGATTTGTGAACAGCATGGCGGTGCCACTTATTGCTGTTTCCGTTGCCCGCAATCCTAAATATGAAATAGATATTCATGTTTCCAGAAAGGTGGTTTTTCATACCGCTACAATCATGGGTGCTGGTATTTACCTGCTGTCTATGGCGGCTGTTGGGTATCTGATTCGCTATTACGGCGCTACCTGGGGCGGTGTGTTGCAGATCGTTTTCCTGGTGGGTGCTGGTGTGCTGCTTTTAGGGTTGTTGTTCTCTGACAAAATCAGGGCGAAACTTCGTGTTCTACTCAGTAAGCACTTTTTCTCCTATAAGTATGATTATCGGGAGGAGTGGCAGAAATTTACGCAGCATCTTGCCGAGAGTGGTGACAGCGTTCCGGAGCGGATTATCCGGGCAATTGCAGTGTTAACCAACAGCCCTGGTGGTATGTTGTGGGAACGATCCGAAGATGGGAAGTATGTGCTGCTTGATCGTTGGCATATCCCTGCCCCGGAGTTGATGAGCAGTAGTTCTCTGAATGGACTGGTGGCATTTATCGAAGAAACGCAATGGATTGTTGATATAGATGAGTACTTCCAGCAGCCGCAAAAATATGGTGATTTGGTGCTTCCTGAGTGGCTGACAGGTATGCCCAATGTCTGGCTGATAGTGCCGCTGATGTACCGAGGGAAATGTCTTGGTTTTGTTGTTTTAAAACATACCGAATTTCAAAAAGGCCTGAACTGGGAGGACCGGGATTTGCTGAAGGTAGCAGGCCGTCAGGCCGCTAGCTATCTCGCCCAATATCAGTCTGACCGCGCTCTGGTTCAGTCGCAACAGTTCGAGGCATTTAACAGATTGTCAGCCTACATTGTTCACGATCTGAAGAATATTCTCGCCCAGCAATCACTTATTGTTTCCAACGCTGAAAAGCACAAACATAAGCCAGAGTTTGTTGATGATGTCATTTCTACGATCAGTCATTCAGTCGCGCGAATGACTAACCTGATGAAGCAGATGCGCAGCGGTGAGCGTGGCGGTGCTTCAGAAGTGATCAGTTTGGGTGAGGTATTGCTGCAGGTAACAGAGCGGTTGAGTGTCAAACATCCGCAACCTCGACTGGAGCAGCCCCCGGAAGATATCCTGGTTAACGCTGATAGAGAGCAATTGGCTACAGTGTTTGGTCATATCATTCAAAATGCTCAGGAAGCTACTCCCAGAGGCGGTGAGGTTTCTGTTTCGGTAGTGCGAGAAGACGGAGGCGTTTGTGTTCGGGTAGAAGACACGGGTGTGGGGATGGATGAAGACTTCATCAGGGAACGATTGTTCAAACCCTTTGATTCAACGAAGGGCTTGACCGGAATGGGCGTCGGAGCTTTTGAGAGTCGCGAATACGTTCGTTCGTTAGGCGGGGATATTTCGGTCACGAGTCAGCCCGGTGTTGGCTCACTGTTTCGTATCATTTTGCCGTACAATTATTCGAGTGCGGAGACTCAGGGTTTTTAACTGCGTTACCGTTAATGGCAGCGTTGCGGGAGATAAAATTGAAGGATTCCAAAAAGTCTCTATTGATTGTAGAGGACGATGAAGGTTTACAGAGTCAGTTGCGTTGGTGTTTCGATGGCTACGAAGTTGTTATTTGTGGTGACAGGGAGTCAGCGATTACCCAGCTGAGACGATACCAGCCAAAGGTTGTGTTGCTCGATTTGGGTTTGCCTCCCGACCCTGGGGGAGTTACTGAGGGATTGGCAACGCTTGAGCAGATTTTGTCCATGGCGCCGGAAACAAAAGTTATCATTGTCACGGGTGATAATGACCGGGCTAATGCGGTAAAAGCGATCGGAATGGGCGCTTATGATTTTTATCAAAAGCCGGTTGAGCCTGAGATTCTCGCGCTGATGGTGGACAGGGTCTATCAGGTTTGTCAGCTGGAGTCAGAAAACAGGAAGCTGTCAGGGGGGCAGATTGGCACTCCGCTGCGCGGTGTTGTTGCTGCCAGTGATGTGATGCTGAAGCTTTGTCGTACAGTTGAGAAGGTTGCACCTTCAGATATTACGACGTTGTTGCTTGGTGAAAGCGGAACGGGCAAAGAAGTAATTGCAAGAGCCCTGCATGAATTGAATCCGCGCTCGAATAAAAGAATGGTTGCCATCAATTGCGCAGCCATTCCTGACAACTTGCTGGAAAGCGAACTGTTTGGTTACGAAAAAGGGGCGTTTACCGGTGCAACCAAACGAACAGAAGGCAAGATTGAATACGCCAATGGTGGAACGCTGTTTCTTGACGAAATTGGCGACTTGCCTCTTGAGTTGCAGGCAAAACTGCTACGATTTTTGCAGGAGCGTGTGATTGAGCGTGTGGGTGGTAGAGAAGAAATCCCAATTGACGTCAGGATTATCTGTGCGACCCATCAGGATCTCTCCGAACATATAAAGGAGGGCCGTTTTCGAGAAGATCTGTATTATCGGGTTAGTGAGGTGACTGTTCAGATCCCGCCTCTCCGGGAACGAGACGGTGACGCTGTATTGCTTGCCAGGGCTTTTTTAAGCAAATTTAACGAAGAATTTTCGAAATCCATTCGGGGTTTTGATGCGGATGCCATTCGGGCCATCGAGCGTTATGAGTGGCCAGGTAATGTGCGTGAGCTTGAAAGCCGGATCAAGCGTGCCATGATTATGGCGGATAATTCCCATATCACTGCGGAGGATCTTGAGCTGGATGTGGGTGAGGTTGATGGTGAACCAGCGCCGTTCAATTTGAGGCAGGTGCGGGAGGACGCTGAACGATCTGCCATTGTCAAAACCCTGGCAAGCACCAACGATAACGTTTCTGAAACGGCCAAGTTGCTCGGTGTCACTAGACCAACATTGTACAATTTGCTTGAAAAATACGGCATTCGCTCCTGATGTTTTAATGGATGTGCTTTTGTGTGCGCCAGTCCTCAGCAAATGCTTTTATCTTTCTTTTAATTTGTTAAACTTCGCCTGCGCTCAGGATGAGCGCATAGCAGGGAGGCAGGCCAGGATAGGCCTTTTGCACAGGATGTGCTGAGGAACGGAGATTCCGGCTTCCCTGCTATCTTTTTTTCGATGCTAATCTTTTTCCTGGGTCTTGCTTGGCTTGGCTGCTTTTTTATATATGACCGACGCCTCAGCGTCCTTTGCCGAACAGCACGATTTCTACGGTGCGTACCAGAATTTTTATGTCCAGTAAAAAGCTGCGGTGTTTCAGGTAATAAAGGTCATATTTGAGTTTTTCGGCGGCATCTTCTTCTGTTGAACCGTAGGGATACTTTAACTGTGCCCACCCGGTTAGCCCCGGTTTCACATTGTGGCGTTCATTGTAATAGGGGATAGACCTGATCAGGTCCTGAACAAATTCAGGGCGTTCCGGCCTTGGGCCGACAAAACCCATATCGCCTTTCAGTACGTTATATATTTGTGGGAGCTCATCAAGCCGATACTTGCGAATAAAGCCACCAATGCGGGTTGTTCGGTCGTCATTGATGGAAGCCCAGACAGCACTTCCCGATTCGGCATCGGTTCGCATGCTCCTGAATTTAATAATTCGAAAGGTTCTTCCGTCTAGCCCGACCCGCTCCTGGAAATAGAAAATGGGTGCTCCGAAGCCATCGTCCAGTTTGATGGCAATGGCTGTGATAAGCATGAGGGGCCAGCAAAAAAACAGCACAATAGCGGCCATGGTGGCATTAAAGATCCAGTCCAGCGCGTTTCTCAAATAGTGCGATGATGCAAACCCGTTGGAGTAAATAACCCAGCTGGGATAGATCAGGTTAACGGCTATCTGGCCGGTTTCCCGCTCGATGAAATCAAGGATGTCAACAATGTTGGTGCCCCGGATTTTGCAGGCGAACAGCTCGTCTACAGGTAGGTTGTTGCGCCGTTCATCGCAGGCGACCACTATCTCGTTGATCTGGTTTTCCAGAACAAATGAAAGCAGGGCTCCTTTCTCTATGTTGAAAATTCGCTCTCTCTTAAAGCAGTCGGGGGCATCGCCCGGCATGGAGACCAGCCCAAAAAGCTCAAAACCGTGCCTGTCGACTTTCCGTCGCATTCTCTTCTCTACGATTGACGCGCGCTCGCCTGCGCCAAGTATCAGAACGCGCACCTTGTTAAGCACCAGCATGTCGAACCGGGCCGTCATATAGCGGAGCGTGCCAGCCATGAGAAAGCCTGCGATAGCGGCAGTTGCTATTACTTCAAAGCCAAAGGGAGTGGGTGAAACAAACAGGGCTACCAGTACAGAAAATTCAACACAACCGAGCGTGGTGGCAATGGCTATTCTCCGCAGCACGCTGCGCAGGGTTTCGCGCGTGCGGGGGTTATACAGGCCGAGAGACAGCGATGTAAGCAGCGTGAGCAGAGAGAATATAATACCGTAGATAGCCTGGATATTGCTGTCGAGACTTATGCGGTCGGAAAGCTCAAGCCAGTTATTGGCTTGAACAGCCAAAAGGAGGGCACAAAAATACACACCCAGTTCAGCTACGGTGAGGATCTTGTAGCCAGTAGATAAGTCGCGAAAATCGGTTCTTGTCATATCCTTCTCTGAGCCGGTTTCAGGCTAGCGGTTGTCTTGTTTCTGTGACGTGCTCCGAGCTTATAGTCAGTGCCGCGCGGGTCACTCTTGGCTCTGGTAATCTTTGCTGAGAGCTATTGTACCCGAGTTTTGTTCTGTCGCTAACCATCATTCTTTACCCGCTGTTCGCGTTTTCGCTGTCTTGAGTGTTGCGTCTGTGCCGACTGGTCGTTACCGTGGAGAAGTAGTAGTCAAAAAGCCTGTTAATTGTATCAAAGGTAGTTCAGCTACCGAGCGGTATCGTTCGGGTGAATAATTGCTGTAATGTTGCGGATAGAAAATGAGTACGTGCTCCGGATCGCTTGCTAGGCAAGCATTTTGGAGTCATGCTACACTCTTTTGCCGTCTGTTCGATACAAAACACCATAGGGAGGGAATGAACGGTGTCTGGTCAATTCTCAATGTTTGTTAAAAAAGTAATGCTGGCAGTTTGCCCGGTTTTGGCAGTGCTGGTGATTTCCGGTTGCGGTTCCACTCATTCTGAGCTTTCTTCCACGGGGGGTGATGTGCCTCCTGACTATGACTACGTCATTGGTCCCGGCGATAGCATGGAGATTTTTGTCTGGGGCAATGAAGAGCTCACGGTGAATAATGTGCAGGTTCGCCCGGATGGAAAGATTACCACTCGACTGGTTGAAAACATCCAGGCTAGCGGGAAAACGCCATCGCAATTGGCGAGGGATATTGAGGCCGCTTATTCCGAGTATGTGAAGAGCGCTGTCGTCAGTGTCATTGTGGGTGGCTTCCAGGGTGTCCCTTCCCAGCAGGTTCGGGTGATTGGTGAAGCGGCTAACCCTTTGAAAGTTCCGTACTCAAAACACATGACTCTGCTCGATCTGATGGTTGAAGTGGGCGGTTTGACGGAGTTTGCTGACGGCAATGATGCTGTTTTAGTGAGGCAGTTCGGTGGCGAGCAGAAAACGTATAACATTCGTCTGGCTGATTTGCTTGAAAACGGTGATATTTCTGCCAATGTTCCGCTGTTTCCCGGTGACATAGTCATTATTCCTGAAGCCTGGTTTTAATTTGGCAGCTTTACTGCTGTAACACGGAGAGAGTAAAGCAATGCAGGAGATATTAGGGCAGCTTTTTGCCCATGTGGCAGGTGTTTGGCGTAACAGATGGATTGCTCTTGCGGTAGCCTGGCTGGTTGCGATATTGGGTTGGGCATGGGTGGCTCAGATGCCAAAGCAATATCTGGCAACCGCACGGGTGCATGTTGATAGCAACAGTATTTTGCGACCGCTGCTGAGGGGGGTGGCTATCCAACCGAATATTGATCAGCGGGTTGAACTGATGAGTCGGACATTGATCAGCAGGCCCAATCTTGAAAAGCTGATGCGGATGACCGATCTTGATTTGCGTGCCAAAAACGAGAAAGAAAAGGAGCAGCTTCTGACCGAACTGAAAAGCTCCATTGAGCTGGCAGGGAGCCGAAGAAACTCTTCTCTGTACTCTGTTTCGTTCTATCATGGTGACAGGGATCTTGCCAAGAAAGTTGTACAAGCACTGCTCACTGTCTTTATTGAAAGCACGATGGGTGGCGAACGCAGTGATGCAACTGGCGCGCAAAACTTTCTTGATCAGCAAATAGCCGACTACGAAAAAAGACTGGTGGAAGCTGAATCCCGGTTGGCAAGTTTTAAACAAAAAAATGCCGGTATTCTGCCTGGGAAGGCCGGTGGCTACTATCAGCGACTCAGTTTGGCTCAGAATCAGCTGAGTGAGGCAAAACTTCAGCTTCGTGAAATGCAAAACCGGCGCGATGAACTAAAAAGGCAGTTGTCTGGTGAGCAGCCGGTATTTCTTTCCAGTGGCTCTGCTTCGGCCCCGCAATCCTCTCTTGATGGGCGTATTAATTTGCTTAAATCGAAACTGGATAATCTGTTAACCCGGTACACTGAAAAGCATCCTGAGGTTGTTCAGATAAACAGCCTGATTGCCGCTCTCGAGGAGGAGCGTAGCGTCGAGCTGAAAAAGGCAATGGCCGGAGAGTCATCAGATCTTTCCGGGCTTAGCAGCAGTCCGGTCTATCAGCAGATGAGGGCTATGCTTGCCGAGTCAGAGGCCAGTGTTGCTGAGTTGCAGGTTAGGGTTTCGGAATACCAGAGTCGTGTTGAAAACCTCGAAAAAGTGGTGGATAGCGTACCGGTTATCGAAGCAGAACTGGTTCAGTTGAATCGGGATTATGAGGTGGTTTCCCAGCAGCATACCGAGCTTCTTCAGCGTCGTGAATCTGCACGCATTTCTGAAGATGTCGAGCAGCAGGCAAACGATTTGGTCTTCAAAGTGATAGACCCTCCCTTTGTTCCATTGAAACCAAACAAGCCAAACAAGCTGTTGCTGAATGCGGGTGTGCTAGTGCTGTCTTTGGGTGTGGGTGTGGGTGTTGCTTTGCTGATGTCATTGCTGCGACCGGTGATATCCGGGCAAGGTGATCTTCGGTTGGCCACCGGGTTGCCCGTGCTGGGCAGCGTAACGTTTATACCGACGGCTGCACAGCAAAAGATGGCGTCGGTTCGAAATATCCAGTTTCTGGTGCTGACAGTCTGCCTGATGCTGCTTTTTGCTGGCGTCACCATTGGACAGCAATGGTTATTAATGTAATGCAACTATTGAATTGGCTTTTGAAAAGGGCTAATGACGGAAAGCCAATAAAAACTGATGATAAGTGCGATGGATTCGTATGAGTACAATTGAAAAAGCGGTTGAAAAACTGGGGAAAAAGAGTTCAGGCAAGCCGAAAAATCCGGATGCAGTGGACGATTTTATCGCAGACGATTTTCGGGCAGAACCTGCACCGGCTTCCTTTGTTGATGATGCCGTAGCGATTCGTCCGGATGCAGCGCAAGGCCGGGTGAACAACAAGGAAATCATTGAGCTGCCCCTATCGCGGCTGGCAGAGTTGGGGGTGATTACCCCCGATAAACCCAGGACTCAGATTGCCGAGGAATACCGTGCAATCAAGCGTCCCTTACTGCGTAACATTGCCGGTGAGGGAGCGGGAGCTATTGAGAACCCGAACCTTATTATGGTGACCAGCTCACTGGAAGGTGAAGGAAAGACATTCTCAGCGGTTAATTTGATGATGAGTATGTCGATGGAGAGTAACAAGACGGTTCTGTTTGTTGATGCTGATGTGGCCAAGGCTTCTTCGAGTAGAATGCTGGGAGTGTCAGATGACGCCCCCGGGCTAATTGATGTATTGCAGCATGACGAGATTGGCATTGAGGATGTGTTGCTGCAGAGCAATATCCCTAATATCCGCTTGATTCCGGCCGGACATGTGAATGACCGAGCAACAGAGTTACTTGCCAGTGATCGAATGCTGCGGTTGATGGAGGAGTTGTCGAGCCGTTACCCAGACCGAATTATTATCTTTGATTCGCCGCCACTGCTACAAACCAGCGAGGCCAATGTTCTGGCTAATTTGATGGGGCAGATTGTCTTTGTTGTTGAGGCTGAAAAAACGGCAAAGGATGCTGTTGCTCAGGCCGTAGGGCAGATAAGTGACGACAAAGTGGTTGGTATGGTTTTGAATAAAGCCAGACAATATCCATGGGATACCCACCTTTACGGCAGAGGTTATGGCTACGGTTACGGCTATGGTTCTGACCGAGTCAGGGCTGGCGAAGACAGGAGCTGACAGGAGCATTTGTATGATAACGTTCAAACAGAAGCCCCTGGCTCAGGCAATCCAGTGGTGTTTCATCATCTCTGCTGCCTGCTTTCCGTTAGCCGCATTATCTGGCGATTGGGAGAACAGTGCCAGTGTCAGCGTCGGTGGTGTTTATACGGATAACGTCGGGCTGGATGAAGAGGGTGAGGAGAGCGAGTTTATTACTGTGCTTACCCCCTCGTTCACAATAAAAGGTGAAGGTCGGCGGGCAAGCCTTGATGCTGTCGCCTCTTTCCAGTTCAACGATCTTGATGGCGATGCGGATAACTTCAACCCTCAGGGCCGCGTTAATGCAGAAGTTGAACTGCTTGAAGACTTCTTTTTTGTTGAGGGCGCTGCCCGGGTGGGCCAGACAGTCATTAATCCCTTCGCTGCAGCGGGTAACCAGCTGAATGCTACCGGCAACGTTACCACCACTTATGATTATTCCGTGACTCCCTACGTTGTGCATCGCTTCAAGCAGTTCGCTGAGTTCAGAATGGAATATTCCTATGATGAGCAAAGCTATAAAGGAGGAGCACTGGCTGATAGCACCAGTGATTCGGCAGAGGTTTCACTTAGCAGTGGCCCTGATTTCACCAGATTATCCTGGCGACTGCTCGGCGAGTACGACGAGACAACATTTGAGGATGACCCTTCCCAGCCAACAAGGGATGCTGACAACGAGCGCACCTCAGCCAGCTTGCGCCTGGGCTATCAGTTGAGCCGGAAGTGGCAGGTCAATGGTACGGTGGGTGAGGAATGGAATACCTACGAGACCTTCGACACAATTGATATTGATGACAGCTTCTGGGATGTTGGTCTTCGCTGGACGCCTACCGAACGAACGATTGTGGAAGCTGGATATGGTGAGCGATACTTTGGTTCCACTCCCCGCTTCAGTATTGAGCATCGCACCAGACGCACGACTTTTTCGGTCGATTATGTTCGCTCGTTGACAGATACCCGATCAGAGAGGGGTAATTTTACCCCGTTCCTTGCCCAGGACGCATTTGGTAACGATATTGACCCCGAGTTGGCAGAAGCTCTCCGGACCTTACTGGACAGTACTACTTTTGAAGACCAGGGTATCTTCGTCAATGAAAGCCTGGACAGTTCATTTGCTGTGCGTGGAAAACGTACCACTGTGACTTTCTCTGCACGTCGTTCAAAGCAGGTACGGCAGGATATCAATACCGATGTGTTATTTCAGTCTTATGGTATTTCTGCAGACCGAAAACTCTCTTCGGATCTTTCAGTTGATTCCAGAGTCAGCTGGCAGTCGCAAGAAGATGGCGCCGGGCTGAAATTTGATACCTTCCATATTTCCTTTGGTCTTTCCAGGCAGCTGGGTGAAAATACTGATGTTGAGTTGAGGTACAGTTATTCAGAACGAGACTCGGATCGGTTAAACGATACTTACGATGAGAACAGAATCAGCCTGCAGTTTTCGCTAGCCCTTTAGGAACCCTCGGAAATGAAGAATAACACGCCACAAATTCTCTGTGTTGTCGGCGCACGCCCAAATTTTATGAAGATCGCCCCCATCATGCGTGCATTGAGTGCACCTGAATCGGGTCTGATTGGCCGGTTGCTCCACACGGGTCAACACTACGATAAGGCCATGAAAACTTCTTTTTTTGACCAGCTGCAGATCCCCGAACCGGATATTGATCTCGGTGTGGGTTCCGGCTCTCATGCCGAGCAAACGGCGGAAATAATGAAGCGTTTTGAGCCGGAGCTGGATAAAAATCGTCCGGACGCTGTTTTGGTGGTAGGTGATGTGAACTCCACAATCGCCTGTGCCCTGGTGGCGGTGAAGAAAGGTATTCCCGTGATTCACGTTGAAGCAGGGCTTCGCAGTGGAGATCGCTCCATGCCCGAAGAGATTAATCGGGTCTTAACTGATCAGATTTCAGATTTGCTGTTTACCACGGAGCGCTCCGCTGAAGACAATCTTGTCCGCGAGGGTATTGCTCGTGACAAGGTTTACTTCGCGGGGAATGTGATGATTGATACCCTGCTGTTTAATCTGGAATCTGCGGTATCAGTCAAAGAAACGGTTCGCCACCAATGCCCCGGTTTTCTGGAGAAGCAGGAATTTTCTGATTATGGCCTGGTAACGCTGCATCGACCCTCGAATGTGGATGACGAACAAACGTTACGGCGTTTATTGAGTGTGCTATCTGAGATTAGCCAGGAAATACCACTGGTTTTTCCCGTACACCCCAGGACTCGGCAGCGGATTACAGACTTTGCTCTGGATGACATGTTATCAGCAGGAAACTTTATCTTGTTGCCGCCCCAGGGTTATCGCGAGATGCTGGGGTTGATGAAGGATGCCAGAGTGGTGCTGACCGATTCCGGCGGTATTCAGGAGGAAACGACGGCGCTTGGCGTACCCTGTATCACGCTTCGTGAAAGTACAGAGCGACCGATTACGGCTGAAGAGGGAACGAATACGGTTGTTGGAACGGATCGTGAAAAGATCATGGTTGCTTATCGGGAGGTTATGGAAACCGGAGGCAAGGTTGGTCGTGCACCAGAGTTTTGGGATGGCAAAGCGGCAGAAAGAATCGTTGAAGTTTTAAAATCCTGGTTAAACAGCCATCAAGCCAGAGGCCTCAAAAGTGAGCAGCAGGAAAAGGCGAAAACGTGATGGCTATTGTCGTAGCAGCGGGGCTGTGATGGAAAAATTTATATCGCCTAAAAATGCCATGTCAGTGGATGTGGAAGACTATTTTCAGGTCTCTGCATTCGAGAATTGTGTCAGTAAAGAAGACTGGGGCAAATTGCCTTGTCGCGTGGAAGCGAACGTAGAGCGCACCTTACAGCTGTTCGATGAGAAAAATGTGAAAGCGACATTTTTTACGCTGGGCTGGGTGGCAGAGCGCTACCCTCATCTGGTCAGGAAGATTGTGAGTGGCGGTCATGAGCTGGCCAGCCATGGTTGGGAGCACACGCGCGTCACCCAACAGGATAAGGTTTCATTCAGAGAAGACGTAACACGGACCCGTGGTTTTCTGGAGGATCTTTCCGGAGAGCAGGTGAAAGGTTACCGTGCTGCCAGTTATTCCATATGTGCGAGCAATCTGTGGGCTCTGGATGTACTGGCCGATGCGGGTTATCAATACAGCTCCAGTACAGTGCCCATCAAGCACGACCTCTACGGGCTTCCCGGTGGGCCAAGGTTTGCATTCCGGGCAGCGCAAAACCGGCTTCTTGAAATACCTATTACCACCATCAACCTTGCCGGGCGAAATATTAATTGTGGTGGCGGTGGCTGGTTTCGGTTGTTCCCCTACAGTTTTTCCCGGTGGGCAATGAGGCAGGTGAACAACAAGGATCAGCAGTCGGGAATTTTTTATTTCCATCCCTGGGAGGTGGATCCCGATCAGCCCAGACTCACTCATGCCAGTAGACGGTCGAAATTTCGCCACTATCTCAACCTGAAAAAAATGCAGCCTAGACTATCGCGCTTGATGGATGATTTTAGCTGGGGTCGGGTGGATGAAATTTTTCTTGGTAACGATAGAGAGCTTTCGCAGTATCAGGAGTGGAGCGCGGATGACGCATGTAGTTCATCAACTGTATGAAACCGATTGTTCGCGGTGGGACGATTATGTAAACCGCGCAGATTCGTCAACTTTCTTTCATCTATCAGGGTGGGCAAAGGTGCTTAAACGGGCGTTTGGGCATACCACCTATTTTCTTTTTTCAGAGAAGGCGGGGCGAATCGAAGGTGTTTTGCCTCTGGCGCATGTCAAAAGCCGGTTGTTTGGAAGTAATCTGACTTCCACACCGTTTTGTGTGTATGGGGGCATCGTTGCCGACAATGAAGAGGCAGCGTCCTCTTTGCGAGAAGCCGCATGCCGACTGGCTGAACAGTTGAATGTTGATGCTCTCGAGTTAAGAAATACAAAATCATCAGAACCCGGCTGGCCCACCAAAGATCTGTATTCTACTTTTCGCAAGGAGATGGATTCTGATCATGATGTGAACATGAAGGCCATTCCGGCAAAACAGCGGGCCATGGTGAGAAAGGGCATAAACGCCGGATTAATCAGTGAGCCTGATGAGGGCTCAGACAGAATTTATCGGGTTTACTCAGAAAGCCTGCGCAATCTCGGAACACCGGTTTTTTCCCGGAAATATTTTCGAATATTGCGGGAAGAATTTGGTGATGATTGCAAGGTGCTCATGATTCAGCATGAAGGTCAGGATATTGCCGGGGTCATGAGCTTTTATTTCAAGGATGAAGTGTTGCCTTATTATGGAGGCAGTCTTGCTATTGCCCGCAATATTAAAGGCGTGAATGACTTTATGTATTGGGAGTTGATGCGGCGTTCAGTGGATGAAGGGCTGCGCATTTTTGATTTTGGACGCAGTAAAAATGACACCGGGGCTTTCAAGTTTAAAAAGAACTGGGGTTTTGAGCCGGCACCACTTTACTACCAGTACTATCTGGTGAAATCCACGGAAATACCGGAAGTCAATCCGATGAACCCGAAGTATCAGTTCTTTATCAAAAGCTGGAAAAAGCTGCCTGTATGTATTTCAAATCGGGTTGGCCCCTTTCTGGCAAAGAGTCTTGGGTGAAATGATGTCGATGGTATTGCCTGATTATCTGTCCCTATTCCGGTCATTGCGACAAACGCAGCAACGTGGCTATCTGATCAGGAATATGTATGGGCACTGAAAAAGAGCCACTGTTATTTCTTTGTCATCGTATCCCGTATCCTCCTGACAAGGGTGACAAAATACGCTCCTACCATTTGCTGAAATACCTTTGCGAGCATTACCGGGTATTTCTGGCTGCGTTTGTCGATGATGACAATGACTGGCAATACACATCTGTTGTCGAGGGGTTGTGTGAGGATAGTTGCCTGGTCAAGCTGGATCCTTTCCGGGCGAAAATAAGGAGTCTGAAAGGGTTCTTCAGTGGTCGCCCTCTGTCCTTGCCCTACTATGAAAACAGCGGCCTGTCTGGCTGGGTAAGTCAGCAACGCAAACAACATAAGATAGAGCGGGTAGTGGCTTATTCGTCTCCCATGGCACAGTACGTTATGGCTGATGGTGCCAGTCCGACCAGAAAAATCATCGACTTTGTCGATATAGATTCCGATAAATGGCGCCAGTATGAAGCGAAAAAACACTGGCCCCTGAGTTGGGTTTATCGTCGCGAATCCAGAACACTGCTTGCCGTCGAGAAGTCTATTGCAAAAGTCTTTGATGCCAGCCTGTTTGTTTCTTCGGCAGAAGCTGACTTGTTCAGGCAACTGGCGCCAGAGGTGAAAGGCAAGGTCGACTTTTATAATAATGGTGTGGATACCGCGTATTTCAGTCCGGACACCGAGCTGCTAAACCCCTACCCGGACGGAGCACGTGTACTGGTGTTTACCGGGGCGATGGATTACTGGCCCAATGTGGATGCGGTTGAGTGGTTTGCCAGTGATATCTTCCCCAGATTGTTGGAGAAGCACCCTGAGATCAGATTTTATATTGTGGGCAGCAAGCCGACCGATGCAGTATTACAGTTAGGCAAAAAGCCGGGGGTGGTAGTAACAGGTCGGGTTGAAGATGTTCGCCCCTACCTGAAGTATGCTCTCGCAGCGGTGGCTCCCATGCGAATTGCACGAGGTATCCAGAACAAGGTTCTTGAAGCCATGGCAATGGCAAAAACAACGCTGGTGACAGGCCCGGGTCTGGAAGGGATCCTCGCAGAGCATGGGAAGCATGTGGTTTTGGCTGACACAGAAAGCGAATTGATTCAATTTGCTGAAAAAATTATTAACGGCGAATACGTGGAGATCGGTCCTCAGGCGCGTTTAAAAGTCATGAATGACTTTAATTGGGCAGAAAACCTGCCGCTGGTAGGCGAACTTTTGGAGAGCTCCGTGCGCACACAGGGATGAAAAACCATGACTGATCATCGATCAACAGCATTGTCGAGCCAGTGTGACAGAGAGAGATTGTTTTTATTCCTCTCTCTTGCTCTGGTTGTGGTAATGCCTGCGATTTTTTACAGTACGGCCAGCTCCATGTTTCATACCTGGGTGATGTCTGAAACCTACACTCATGGCTTTCTGATTTTGCCCATTTCCATATGGTTGTTTTGGCAGCGACGATCAGTGCTGGCCAGAATGACGCCTGCCCCTAATTTTTATGTGCTGATTTTATTGCTGTGTGCCGGTGTGACATGGCTGCTGGCCGATCTGGTGGATGTGTTGGTAGCTCAACAATTGGCCTTTGTCGCTATTCTGGTGCTGTCTTTCTGGACGGTGATGGGCAACCGGATTACCGCGCGTGTACTGTTTCCTCTGGGCTTTCTGTTTTTTGCTGTACCTATGGGTGAGAGTCTTATTCCTCCCATGAGGGAATATACGGCGACAGTGTTGGTTGCTCTGGTCAAGCTGGTTGGGATACCGGTTTATCGGGACGGAATGTTCATTTCCCTACCCAGCGGGAACTGGTCGGTTGTCGAGGCCTGCAGTGGTGTTCGTTATATTATCGCATCCGTGACGCTGGGCAGTTTATTCGCCTATTTGAGCTATAACAGTATTGGAAAGCGGTTAACCTTTATTGTCATTTCCGTGTTGGTTCCCATTGTTGCAAATGGCCTGCGTGCTTTCATGATTGTTATGCTCGGTCATTTCAGTGACATGACAATCGCAGTAGGTGTTGATCATCTGATTTATGGCTGGCTTTTCTTTGGGCTGGTCATGTTTATTCTGTTCTCTATTGGTTTGAAGTGGCGCGATCCCGAGACAGCAAACAGTGAGAAAGACGATGTGGGCGATGAGTCGAGCCCCCTGGTAGTAGCCTCTTTCGGACGAATCGCATCAGCGGTGATCAGTGTGCTGGGGGTGGTGGCCATTTGGCCATTGATGTCTTTTGCGCTGAACCAGCAGCCGACAGTTGTCAGTGAAGAGCCGTTGCTTGTTCCGGCCAGCTTCCAGAGCTGGCAAACCGACAGCAGGTCTCACTGGGACTGGAAACCCAAAACCCAGGGCGAAGATCGGCTGCTGGTGCAGACGTATCTGTCTGCGGATGATGAACGGTATGTTGGGCTGTACCTTGCGCAATATATTGTTCAGCGGCAAGGTAAGGAAGTTGCGAATGTTCAGAACAGACTCGATCCTCGCGAATTTCGCCACTGGCGAATAGCTGGGCAAACGACAAAAGAAGTAGCCATTAGCAGCCAGCTTATTCAGATAACAGAGCTGGTCCTGAAGGGGCCGACTCAAGAGTTGCTGGTTTGGCACTGGTACCGGGTTGGTGATTATTATGCAAAAGACAAATACTCCGCCAAGTTCAGTGAAGCCAAAGCCAGATTGTTTGATGGTCGCCGCGATGCTGCGATCATTACTATTGCGACACCTATCAATGGAAGCCGTGATCTCGATCAGGAAATTGAAGCTGCGGGACAATCCCTGGCAAGTTTTCTGGCCGAGTCACTTTCAGCTCTGGAATACGCACTCGACAAAACGGCAGGAAATTCCCGGTGAAAGGCGACAGTCAGACGCCTCTGGTTGCACACATTATTTATGCGCTAGGTACAGGTGGCCTTGAAAATGGTTTGGTTAACATCATTAACCGGGCACCTCGAAAGCGCTATCGGCACGCCATCATCTGTCTTACGGATGCAGATGATTTCGCCAGCCGCATTACCGCTCCTGGCGTTGAGATTATTCAGCTGCATAAAAAACCGGGGCACGATATTCGACTGTACTGGCGCCTGCTGAAAACCCTGAAGCGGTTAAAGCCGGTAATCGTTCATACCCGCAATCTGACATCACTGGAAATGCAGGCGCTGACATTCTTTCTGCCGGGTGTCAGGCGGATTCACGGCGAACACGGGCGGGATATCCACGATCTGGACGGTAGTAATCGCAAATACAACTTTTTGCGCAAGGTATTCAGGCCGTTTATTCACTGCTATATAGCCGTCAGCCATGATTTGGGCCAGTGGTTGAAAACCGTTGTGGGCGTGCCTTCTGAGAAGGTGAAACAGATTTACAATGGTGTGGATATCGAGCGATTTCTGCCTGCTGCGCATAAAAATGCCGCGTTGTTACCCGCCAATTTTCTTCCCCGGGACGCTATTGTTATCGGAGCTGTTGGCCGAATTGCCGAGGTCAAAAATCAACGGTCGTTGATTTTAGCCGTTGATCAGGTTCTCAAGGCAAAACCGGAGCTTGTCGACAGGCTAAGGGTTATGCTTGTGGGGGATGGGCCGCTGCTTGCCGGGATTAAGACGCTGGTGTCTGACCTTCGCCTGTCCGATATTATCTGGTTACCCGGAGACAGGACCGATATCCCGCAACTACTTCAGCAAATGGATATCTTTGTATTGCCTTCACTGGCTGAAGGCGTATCCAATACGGTTCTGGAGGCAATGGCGACCGGTTTGCCCGTGATTGCTACCAGAGTGGGTGGTAATCCGGAGTTGGTTGAGGAAGACGTCAATGGCTTGCTGGTTGATGTGGATGACAGTCAGCAGCTGGCCAAAGCGCTTTTGAAACTGATTGAGCAACCGGAGTTGCGGCAAGGACTTGGGCAGCAGGGGCTTAAAAAAGTCAGCGAAACATTTAACTGGCAGAAAACGGTTGCACAGTACCTCGCAGTTTATGACGAAGTGCTACAGACAGAGCGCAAGAAATGATTTTATTGGATTGCTGCATCTTTCAGGTTCGCGGTGACACAGTTTTGTCATTGCGCAACCAGGGCTCTCGTCTGGTTTGCGGGGCCAGCTCAATGGTGCCTATGAATGATGATTTAAACAACGTTATAGAAGGAATGTAAGACTGTGTGCGGTATAGCAGGAATTTTTGATCTTTCTGGAAAGCGGGATATGGATGCCGAGCTGATTTCGGCAATGAACCAGACCCAGTTTCACCGCGGTCCCGATGAGGGAGGATTACACCTTGAACTGGGCGTGGCACTTGCACACCGTCGCCTGTCTATTATCGACCTGTCTTCCGGCCAGCAACCGATGTTTAGCGAAGATAGAAATATCTGCGTGGTTTACAACGGTGAAATCTATAACTTCAAGGCGCTTTCTGAGGAATTGAAGCAGAAGGGATACCACTTTAAAACACACTGTGACACCGAGGTGATTGTCTATGCGTGGCAGGAGTGGGGTGAAGAGTGCGTGCACCACTTCCGAGGCATGTTTGCCTTCGCTATTTATGATCAGCAAAAACAGTCAATTTTTCTGGCCCGTGACCGGCTGGGTGTCAAGCCACTGTTCTATTCACTTTTGCCCGACAATCAACTGATCTTCGGCTCCGAGCTGAAAGTGTTGAAAGCACACCCGGATCTGCCAAGAGAATTAAACCCCCAGGCAGTGGAAGATTATTTTGCCCTTGGTTATATACCCGAACCGGCAACGATCTATAACCGTGTTTATAAGTTGCCGCCAGGTCATACCCTGTTACTGACTCGTGGTGAACCCGTACCGGGCAATGTCGTGGCTGCAACCAGAGAATACTGGGATATTCCCTTTGCACTCTCGGAGCTCACCTCTGAGCAGGCACTGCAGGACGAATTACTGAAAAAACTGAAAGAAGCGGTTGATATCCGCATGGTGGCCGAAGTGCCGCTGGGTGCATTCCTCTCCGGAGGTGTAGATTCCAGCGCGGTAGTGGCGATGATGGCGCAGCTTCAGGATGATCCGGTCAACACCTGTGCGATTGGCTTTGACGTCAAGCAGTTTAATGAAACAGAATTTGCTACACAGGTGGCCGAACGCTACAAAACCAATCACTTTGAAGAAACTGTCGGCAGCGATGATTTTGATTTGATTGACCAGCTGGCAGATCTTTATGATGAACCCTATGCAGACAGTTCAGCCATTCCCACCTATCGTGTTTGCCAGTTGGCCAAAAAGCGGGTGACGGTAGCCTTGTCCGGTGATGGTGGTGATGAAAATTTTGCCGGGTACCGGCGTTACCGCTGGCACATGAACGAAGAGAAGCTGCGATCAAGGTTGCCGCTCTGGTTGCGTCGCATTGTGTTCGGTTTCCTGGGCAAGGTGTACCCGAAAATGGATTGGGCGCCGAAGTTTCTGCGAGCGAAGAGTACATTTCAGTCGTTGGCCAGAAATTCGGTAGAAGCTTATATGCACTCGGTTTCCCTGGCAAAAGATGAGCAGCGGGAGCAGCTGTTCAGTCCGGGTTTGAAGCAGAAATTGCAAGGCTACAATGCGGTGAACACCTTCAATCGCTATGCGGAAAAGTCGCCGACCAAAGACCCGATGTCGCTGATCCAATACATTGATATGAAAACCTATCTGGTAGGGGATATTCTCACCAAGGTGGATCGTGCAAGTATGGCTCACTCCCTTGAGGTGAGAGTGCCATTGCTCGATCACAAGTTTGTCGAGTGGGTGTCAGGCTTACCTGCCAGCTTCAAGCTGAAAGGGCAGGAGGGCAAGTACATATTCAAAAAAGCGCTGGAACCCCTCCTGCCAAACGATGTGTTATATCGCCCCAAGATGGGTTTCGGTGTGCCGCTGGCCAATTGGTTCAGGGGGCCGCTCAAAGAGCGTTTGCGTACACGAATTGTAGAAGGCGGATTGGCTAAAACAGGGCTGTTTAACCAGCAGTACCTGGAGAAACTGGTCAGCCAGCATCAGTCGGGTGTACGTGATCACAGTGCAGTGCTTTGGTCGCTGCTAATGTTTGAGGCGACCACCAGAGGCGATCATTTTGAGATTAGCCCGTAATGTTGCTTGCTGGATTACTTCGCCCTTGGCTCGTAATGACAGCAAGGTATTACCTGCAGCGTCATTGCGAGCCGAAGGCACGGCAATCCAATAACAACAAGCAAAAAGAACAACAGCAGATGACCACAGAATGAAAATTCTTCATATACTCGATCACTCCATTCCCCTGCAAAGCGGTTATACCTTCCGGACGCGTAATATTCTGCGCCACCAGCGCGAACTCGGCTGGCAAACGGTTCATGTGACAGGGCTTAAACACAAGGCCGATATCACTGCGCTGGAGGAGGATGTGGATGGTTTGCATTTTTATCGCACTCCCGGCAGTTCATCACCCTTATCAACAATGCCGATTCTGAATCAGTGGCATGTTGTACAAACGCTGGCTAACCGTATTGAAGAGGTTATCAGGAAAGAACAGCCGGACATTCTCCACGCCCATTCTCCCGCGCTGAATGGGCTGGCGGCCTTAAAAGCCGGACGCAAGTTTGGTGTGCCGGTAGTTTACGAGTGCCGCGCCTTCTGGGAAGACGCGGCAGTTGATCATGGCACCAGCAAGGAATTTGGTCTTCGCTACAAATTGACGCGCGCTCTTGAGACGCGGGTGTTTAAACAGGCAGACGCGGTTACCACCATTTGTGAAGGGCTGCGTAAGGATATTGTTCAGCGCGGGTTGCTTGAGAGCAAAGTAACGGTGATTCCGAATGCTGTTGATATTGAGCACTTCAGTGTTGGCGCAGAAGCTGATCCAACGTTGCTCGAACAGCTGGGTCTGGTCAATAAAACGGTGCTCGGTTTTATTGGCTCGTTTTACGCCTACGAAGGGATTCCGCTGTTACTGGATGCCTTGCCGGAAATGGTCACTGCCAACCGGAACATTCGTCTGCTACTGGTGGGTGGCGGGCCGCAGGAATCACTGATTAAGCAGAAAATAGACCAACTTGGTCTTCAGGATTATGTGGTCATGACCGGGCGGGTGCCTCACACAGAAGTGCAGGATTATTACAATCTGGTGGATATTTTTATCTACCCGCGATTATCCATGAGGTTGACCGATCTGGTCACGCCGCTTAAACCCCTGGAAGCCATGGCACAAGGCAAGCTGGTGCTGGCCTCTGATGTGGGTGGGCATCATGAGCTGATACGTGACGGCAGCAATGGCAGACTCTTCAAGGCTGATTGTGCGCGCTCTCTAGCGAAGTCTGTTGCTGATATGCTGCAATGCCGGGACGGCTGGCCTGAAATGCGAAAAGCGGGTCGCAGTTATGTGGAAAATGAACGTAACTGGCGTAACAGTGTGAGTCGCTATCAGCAGGTTTACGGTGGTCTGTGCAAATGAGTTTTTCCGGCACCCTGGGAATTGTCGGCCCACTGCCTCCACCGGCGGGAGGCATGGCCACGCAGACGCGTCAGTTGAGTGATTTGATGTCTGCCGAGGGTATTGATGTCACCCTTGTGCAAAATAATAAACCTTACAGCCCTTCTGTGGTCGCAAAACTCAAAGGAATTCGGGCGCTTTTCCGGTTGTTGCCTTATCTATGGGACGTGTGGAGGCTTGCCGGGAAGGTAGATGTTATTCATTTAATGGCCAACTCTGGTTGGTCATGGCAATTGTTCTCAGCGCCGGTCATTTGGGCAGGCTGGTTTAGAAAAACACCGGTGATCGTGAATTACCGGGGTGGTGAAGCACAAGCGTATTTTTCACTGTCGTTTTCCCGGGTGAAGCCGACATTGAAAAGAGCCGCAAAAATTGTGGTGCCTTCCGCTTATTTGCAGCAAGTGTTTTCAGGTTTTGGTGTGGAGGTGCAGGTTATCCCCAATATTATCAATCTGGAACGCTTTAAACCCGTGGATCGGCTGGCTGAAAAACCGGCCCTTAAACTGATTATCACCCGCAACCTTGAAGCGATTTATGGTATCGAAACGGCGATTGAAGCCTTTGCTATGGCCCGCAAAGATATTCCTGATATTGAGCTGCACATAGCCGGGTCAGGACCACAACAACGGCAGCTGGAGCAGCTGGTCAAGAAGCAGGGGCTGGAGGGTAAGGTCTTTTTTGTCGGGAGGCTGGATGCCCGAGAAATTGTTGAGTTTTACCATTCCGCTGATGCAATGCTAAACCCCACCACGGTGGATAATATGCCCAATTCTGTGTTGGAATCTCTGGCGTGTGGCGTGCCCGTCATTACTACCGATGTGGGTGGTATTCCGTTCATTGTTGAGCACGAGGCAACGGCACTGATGGTGCCGGCAGGTGATTCGGCAGGCATGGCCCGGCAAATGGTTCGGTTATTTGAAGACCCCGGGCTGCGGCAGAAACTGGTCACTAACGGACTGTCTGCCGTGCAACCTTACGCCTGGCCCAGAGTAAAACAACAGTGGCTGAATATGTATGAGAGCCAGAGGGTGAGCGCATGAGTTTTTACACAAAACTGGTTGCAGGTTGCCTGTTCCCCATCCATGAGAAACTGAAGAAGCACACAACTGTAGCCGTGCATCAGCAAATGGAGGCCAGTCAGTGGCAATCACCTGAGCAGCTTCAGGCATTGCAGTTGGCTAACTTGAAAGCGTTCCTGACGGATATTGGACGCCATGTTGCTTATTATCGAACCCTGTTTGAAAAAACCGGATTCGATCCTGAAGCCGTTAATCAGATTGCCGATATTCAAAAATTGCCGTTAACCGGCAAACCTGAAATCCGTCAGTATAGCGAGCAGTTAAAAGCTGATGATGCGGTTGGTCTGTCACGTTTTAACACCGGTGGTTCTAGTGGTGAGCCGCTGATTTTTTATATTGGCTCAAAACGGGTAAGCCATGATGTGGCTGCGAAATGGCGTGCCACGCGCTGGTGGGGCGTGGACCTGGGCGATCCGGAGATCGTTGTGTGGGGCTCTCCAATTGAACTGGGTGCTCAGGATCGGGTCCGTCAGCTTCGTGACAAACTGTTCAGAACCCGGCTGCTGCCAGCTTTTGAAATGTCATCGGCAAAACTGGATGGTTTTGTATCAACAATCAGGCAGGTGAGGCCGAAGATGCTTTTTGGTTATCCATCGGCATTGGCGCATATTGCAGAGCACGCCGTGAAGCGCGATATAAAATTGAATGCGCTGGGTATCAAGGTGGCTTTTGTGACGTCGGAAAAGCTCTATGATCATCAACGCGAGAAAATTGAACAGGTCTTCGGCTGCCCTGTAGCCAATGGTTACGGTGGCCGTGATGCCGGGTTTATCGCGCATCAGTGTCCGGCGGGCAGCATGCATATCACGTCAGAGGATATCGTTGTTGAGATCATGGATAGCAACGGCAATCCCGTGCCGGTTGGCGAGTCGGGAGAAATTGTCGTCACCCACCTGGCAACCCGGGATTTTCCTTTTGTCCGTTACCGCACCGGAGACGTGGGTGTACTAAGCGATGAGCGCTGTTCCTGTGGTCGTGGGCTGCCTGTGCTCAAGGAGATTCAGGGGCGTTCAACGGATTTTGTCGTGGCTCAGGATGGCACTGTGATCCACGGTCTGGCGCTGATTTATATTCTTCGCGACCTGCCGGGTATTGCCTCTTTCAAAGTGACTCAGGAAAGCCTGGACCTTGTGCGGGTGGAAATTATGAGGGGTTCTGAATACAGTGAAGCCAGTGAACAGGCCATTGAAAAAGTCTTCAGGGATCGTCTGGGTGAGAGGGTGCTAGTACAGTTTGAATACCCCGATGAAATTATGCCGGAGAAATCCGGTAAGTTCCGTTACGTGATTAGCAAGGTTGCTGGGTAACTAAACGATGCGCGATATAATCGTTACATTAATGGTATTCGGCAGTCTGCCGTTTATTCTGCGCAATGCCTATATCGGGGTTCTGGTGTGGTCATGGCTCAGCTATATGAATCCGCACCGGCTGACCTGGGGATTTGCCTACAGCATGCCCTTTGCCCAGATTGTTGCTGCCACACTGCTTGTCAGCCTGTTTTTCAGCAAGGAGAGAAAGCCATTTCCTGTGAATGGCTTAACCGTTACCTGGTTGCTGCTGTTAGCGTGGATGATTGTCACCACGGTTTTTGCCCTGTTACCGGATGTGGCCTACGAGCAGCTTATCAAGGTCTATAAGATTCAGATTATTACATTGCTGACACTGGTGCTTTTTGGCAGTCAGAAAAAGCTGGACTTGCTGATATGGGTAATTGTGCTATCGATAGGCTTTTTCAGTGTTAAAGGCGGCGTTTTCACAGTATTAACAGGGGGGGCGCACCGTGTTTATGGGCCGTCAACCAGTTATATCAGTGAAAATAATGCCCTGGCTGTTGCTACCTTGATGATTATTCCTCTGATGTATTACCTCTATACCGTTACCCGCAACAAGTGGATCAGATACGGTTTGATTTTTGCCATGGTGGCCAGCGCCGCCTCGGTTGTGGGGTCGCAGTCCAGGGGTGCATTAATCGCTATCATTGCAGTCGGTGGTTTCTTCTGGTTGAAAAGCAAGGCCAAGATTGTTTCCGGCGCTTTGATTGTCATATTGGCCATTGCTGGCTGGAACTTCATGCCTGAGAGCTGGCATGAGCGAATGAGTACCATAGAGAATTACGAAGAAGACAACTCAGCCATGGGCCGGATCAATGCCTGGCTTTACAGTGTCAATGTCGCGAATGACCGTTTTACGGGGGGCGGGCTGGAATCCTGGTCGGAACAAACTTTTGCCTGGTATGCACCTGACCCTACTGATGTACATGCGGCCCACAGTATTTTCTTTGCCATGCTGGGTGACCATGGATGGCCCGGCCTGTTGATGTTCCTGACCGTTCTGGCGTTAGGCTGGCGATATTTAAGCCAGGTCATCAGGTTCACCAAAAATAAAATCGAGTATGAAGGGCAAAATACACTGGCGAGAATGCTGCAGGTCAGCCTGATCGCTTACATGAGTGGCGGTGCTTTTCTGAGTCTGGCCTACTTTGATTTGCCATGGCATATCCTTGCTATCGCCGTATTGTTGAGGGTTTATATAGCGCCATCAAGCCTGCAGCAGGAACCGGAGAGTGATAATCAGCCGCCGCGCAGGTCTCTCAGCTACAGATAATGACTTCCGGCTTTTTCTTGTTTAAAGAGGTCTCAAGCCTGATTGTTGCAGAAAAAAGTTCTGACGGAGAAGCAATTAATGTTTTTATCTCATATCCATAATTTTCGGGCGTATGCGATTATCGGTATTGTCGGGGCCCACTCCCTTCACGCCTTTCAATGGCATGAAAACCCTTGGGTATTCAGTTTCTTTGATACGCTGTTCAATCAGTCTTCAGTGTTGTTCTTTTTTATTGCCGGTTTTATGTTTCAGTTCCTCAGCAAACGATTCGAGAAATGGAGCTACTGGAAAAAGAAGGCCAAAAACGTCATTTTGCCGTATTTGCTACTGTCCATTCCCAGTATTTATTACTACACGACATTGGGCGTGCAGGATAACGTCTGGAACGGTTTTTATGATAATCCACTGTACCAACAGATCTTTTTCTTTTTGATTACAGGCAAACACCTAGCACCATTCTGGTTTGTTCCTACCATTGCATTGTTTTATGTGGTAGCGCCACTTCTGATCAGAGCGGACAGGGACCGGCGAATTTATTGGCTGTTGCCAGTGTTCATGGTGATTTCTTTCTTTATTGGCAGGGATGGCCATTACGGCCCTCTCAACAAGGCTGCGTACCTGTTTTCCGTTTATTTATTTGGAATGTTTGCTTCGACGTACCATGATCAACTTCTTGCTATTGTGAAACGGTATCACTGGTTGCTGCTGGCCGCTGCTATAGCGCTTATCAGTGGAAATATTTTTATAGAAGGATACGGGCAATACTTTCAGTACGTACTGAAAGTTCTGATGTGTCCATTGTTGCTGTATTATTTTGATCGAGCTGAACCGTTTATTAATGATCACTTCAGTTATCTGGCTCATATCAGCTTCGGGATTTTCTTTATCCACGCCTATGTTCTGCTCGTTATCAAGATGGCTTACTTGCGCTGGTCTGGCGCTGTGGACTTCCCCGAAGGAAATCTACTGGCGTATATTGCCTTGACAGCCAGCGTAACACTGGGCTGTATGCTGATCATTTTTTTGTGTCAGAAGGTTACCGGTAAATACAGTCGAATGCTGCTGGGCGCGTAGCGGTATTGCCGTTTTTGGCAAAGGTGTAAAAACAATCGACAGTTGAGTCGGGTGAGAGGGGCTGGCAAAATCGCAACCTGTAACCTCCATTGGTCAGGCTGATGAATTCATTGCTACATAGTGCCGTTGTTAGCGTTTTGCCAACCCTGCTGGGCACAAAAAACACCCAGCGCTTATCTATTCTGAATTATCATCGCGTTCTGCCGGAACCTGATTTCATGCGGATGGCGCTTCCCACCGTTTCAGAGTTCGAGTGGCAAATGGAGCTGTTGGCTCAACACTTCAATCCTCTTCCTCTTTCTGAAGCTTTATCGCTGATGGACTATGGTGAGCTGCCCGAGCGGGCAGTCTGTGTTACTTTCGATGACGGTTATGCCGATAACCAGGCGCTGGCTCTGCCTGTATTACAACGGCTAGGGGTGCCAGCGACGATTTATGTCGCAACCGGTTATCTGGATGGTGGCCGGATGTGGAATGACACCATTGTTGAGGCCATGCGAATTGCCAGCAAGAAAAAGGTAGATCTCTCTGCTATAGGGTTGGGTATTCATAACATTAATGGTCAGGATGACCGGCGCAAAGCCGCTGCTTCCATCATCAGTGAAGTGAAACACTGGCCGCCAGCGAAGAGAGAAGCAGCCATTCAGTACATTGCTGCAATTGAAATGAATGGTGAATTGCCTACAAACCTGATGTTAACAACCGAGCAGCTAAAGGGGTTGAGTGACAGCGGAGTTGATATTGGTGCCCACACCACTACGCATCCCATCCTGGCAACGCTGGAGCTGTCTGAAGCCAGAAAGGAGATTCTGGGCTCGAAAGACGAGCTTGAATCGATCATTGGAAAAACGGTTGATAATTTTGCTTACCCAAATGGCCGACCAGAGATTGATTACCATGTTGAGCACCGGGATCTGGCAGAACTTGCCGGGTATAAGAGTGCGGTTTCAACACAGTGGGGGGTGGCGGCGAAAACCAGTGACCGCTGGCAGCTTCCCCGGTTTACACCCTGGGATAAAACGCCCTCGCGGTTTTTAGTCAGGCTGCTGCTAAACTATCGGGATCCAGTCTGAAAGCACCTGTTATTCGGCAGTGTTTTTCTCTGTGCTGCTGTTTTTAGAAGCGCCTTTCCAGGCTTTTGCTTTTATCAGCTTGTTTTTCAGGCCGGGCAACGGGTAGCCTCTGGAGTAGAGGTTTTTGGCAATGTCATTGGCCTCTTCGTACTCTTTCATGTCAACGAGCAGTAGACCCATATTGTATTGAGCCTGCACATGAGCAGGTTCAGCTTCCAGAGCTTTTCTGTATTGCTCCAGTGCCTGCTCTTTGTGGTCAGTGCTGTGAAGCAGCATTGCATAAAGCATGCGCGCAGTAGCGTCTTTGGGACTAAAGTTAATGGCTCGCTGCAGGTAGCATTCAGCGGGTGTTTTCTTTGGCGGTATATTGCTGTCCCAGGTGTCAATCCTTCTTCGAACGGCCGCATAGAGAGCTCTGTGGTGATTTGGCCATGCTCGTAGGGTGTAGTCGAGCTCCTGCTTAACTTCGTTGAAGTGATATTGTTCGACAATGTTCAATTCGTAAGTGAGTTGGTTTCTCTGCAGGTAGTCGTAAGGGCCAAAACCTTGCGGATTGCCAATGCAGGGTGCTCCCGTTAGTGTATCGCCAACCCATGGTGCTGAGGGGGCTACTGCCGAGTGGGCTGTCGAAAACAAGCCGATTGCGATGATCAGCAGCAACATTCGTGTGATTCGTGTATGTTGAGATTTTCGATGTATTAACAAAATGGTTTCTCGGTTGGGTTGTCAGGCGAAAAGACAGGCTTGACAACGGTTGGCCACCACGTCAGAGAATGTCTCCAGCGCCTAGTTAAACAAAAAACCAAATCCCAGTAAATTGTTTATCTGTGGGGAACTTCGCGTTGCAGACCAGCTGCTGTCATTTGCGCAGCCGAGTGAGTACAGCCGCCGACAATTCTTTAGTGAAGTTCCAAAAGTTTAAAAAGTAAAGTTTGCGGTCACCGGGATAGAATAAATCCGCTTTTATGCCCGGGTGAAATGGCAGCAGACAAAAACCAATGAGGCTTTTGATTTTAGCGCTCAGGGGAACACGGCTGTCTTTGAGTTTTGATAGCAGATAGCCAAAATCTGCAGGTAGCGCATTTCTGACAATAATGTTCTTTTTCAGGCGCTGGATTTTATCCGGTTTTTCGCCATGCAGAAAATAGTCAACATGAATTGCCGGGAAGTGTAATCCAGCCAGAATATCAAGATTCAGAGCGGCCCAGTACCTCGAGTTCAGTTCGATAAAAGTGAACTGCCGGGTTGCGTGGTTCCATTTATACTCCACCATGGCCGGACCTTGCCAGTTCAGAAATTGCAATCGACGCAAAGCATCTTCATACATCTCCTGTTGCCACCAGCTTTTTCTGAGAGAGGTTAGCCCGCCCTGATGAGGGTTTTCGTGAGAAGCGATAGCCATCGACTCCGCCAGTAACTCACCATTCTGAATCAGCAGATTGACGGTGGCTTTTACCCCGGGAATGTGGTCCTGAATTAAAATTCGGTTGTATTTTTGCTGCGCTGTTTTGAAAATCTCTACTGCCGCTGTTTCGTTTTCAACACGTTTGACAAGGCTGTCGGAATGACCCTTGCCGTCGAAACCGTCACCTTTTATGTACAGTGGCCACTGCCACCCTGCCAGTTCTGACCAGGCTACAGTATCTGTGTCATTTGCAATCAGGGTGTTGGGGATTGATTGTTGTATTGCAGGATCAGTGGATTGCAGAAAAGCATTAAATACATGGCTTTTACTGAGACAGCCGTAGACGATTTCGGCATCATTATTAATCGGTATCAGGTGAGACAGCTTTTCAAAGTGCTGTCTGATTGCCAGCAAAAAGCCTTCACTGGGAATAATCACCTTGATATCGTTGTCTGCTATCAGTTTTTGTAGCCAAGGGTAATAGTCAGGGTTTTGGTAATCCGGTGAAAGGTGGCTCACTGAACAGAAGTTGGACCTGCACCCCAGCGCGTCTTTTTTCGATGATGCCGCGTGGACCCGATAACCATGCTGCCCAATTGAGCGAATGACTGCTATTGAACCGAAGGATTCTGCCTGTGGGACAAGAATGGCTTCACGCCGTTGTTCGGGCATCGTTTTTTCCATGTTTTATTTGCTTCTGCTGAACCGGTTAGCGAACTTAAGCGTTGGTATTGTCTGTGCTTCCGTCGGTCCGAAAACTCATGGGAATCCTAACATACCTGTAATCCCAATAGGGTATACTCCGCTTCGAATTTGCAGTGGTTTATTGCTTTTGGGTATTCATGGAAGTATGAAAGAAAAGTTCTATTGGTTAGCCAGGTACACCGGTATTTTTGTCTTGTGTCGGTGGCTCACCAGAAAACACATTAGAGTGCTTGCCTACCATGGTATCTGGTTGGGCGAGGGGCATTTTGGTAATTTTCTTTACATGAGCCCCGCGCGGTTTCAGCAGAGAATGTCCCTGCTAAAACGGTGGGGGTATCCGGTTGTTGCTCTTGATCGAGTTTTTGATGACAGCGAAACGTTGCCGGATTGTGCGACGATTCTCACAATTGACGACGGTTGGTCTGGCACTTACCAGCATATGCTGCCAGCACTGGAGCGATACAGTTTTCCGGCAACGGTTTATATCACTTCCTATTATTGCGAGCAGCAGGTACCGGTGTTTGATGTTGCGCTTCAGTATATGCTGGCAATCACGACGCGGGAGCAGCTGGACTTAAGGGCTGTGGGTCTTGAAAACGCAACCCTGGCCAGCTTGAAAAATGTGGAGCAGCGAGAAGATGCGAGAGCCCTGTTACAACGCTATGTTTCCGGGCTTGAATCTGAAACAGAGCGACAGAACAAAATGGCGCAAATTGGCGACCTGCTGGGTGTTTCATACGCAGAGATATCAGAGCAGAAACTGTTTCATCTGGTGACGATGGATCAGATTGCCGACATGCATAAACGGGGGATTGATATTCAGTTGCACACACACCGGCACAGGATTTCAATGGATGGTGCAGACTGCATTGCGCAGGAGCTGACTGACAATAGACATGCATTGCAGCCGCTGGTTAGCCGACAACTGACCCATTTTTGCTACCCTAGCGGTGTTTACGATGAGTCAGTCTGGCCGCAACTCGAAGCCGCTGGTATTGTTTCGGCCACAACGACGGAAACAGGCCTTGTTTCCTGCAAATCACACAAATTTGCGTTGCCGAGAATACTGGATGGCGAGCAGGTGACAGAGCTGGAGTTTGAGGCTGAAATGTCAGGATTTGGTGAAGTGAAGCGTATAATGTTATCCATGTTTCGTATCGGTTCGGGTGGTAAATAATCTTTATGAGTCGCAATAATAAAAATTACCTTTCCCTAATGCGTGCGCTCGCAAAAGAGGAGAGAAACAAGGGCTTTTTCAGGCAGCTTTTTGAAATGGCTCTACTGTTCCTGCGGTCACGTTTAGGGCCTGGGTATTATCTGCTTGCACAAATGTATCGCAGGGATGCTTCTCTTGCCGAGGTGCTGGGTTATCTCAGTGTGCGCCAATACAACAAGCGGGTGTTTAAACTTAATAACAGGCTTTATCACCGCAGCTCACAGAACAAGGTGATTGAAAAAGCTGTGTTAACGGCTTACGGGCAACCCACACCGGAATTGCTGGGTCATTATCGGGAAGTCAGCGGGTTTACCACCACAGGGGCGCCTTTGCGAACCGGGGCCGAATTGAAGGGCCTCCTGAATCAGCAAGCCCCTGGCAGCAGGTTATGCTTCAAGCTGACAGAAGCCTGGGGAGGGGAAGGTTTCAGGGCGATTGAGTGTCTTGAAAATGATTTGATCCGGGATCTCAGTAGCCAAGAGGCAGTTTCGGTTGATGCCTTTGTTTCGTCAGTGAGTCCGGGTGCTAAAGCGGGGATACTGATTGAACGTTACCTGGAGCAGCACGCGGACTACGCCTCTTACAACCGGTCCAGTGTTAATACCCTGCGTGTGCTTGTGGTCCGCAAGGCAAATGACACCGTGGTCTGTGTGGGCGCCTTTCTGCGAGTGGGTGGAACCGGGTCGTTGGTTGATAATATGACGGCCGGTGGGTTGTCCTACCCCATAGATCTTGATACCGGCGTGCTTAAGGCAGGCCTGCACAAATATAAGCTGGGTGATTCATATGATCGAAACCCGGAAAAGAATCTAACAATGACCGGGATCAGGTTGCCAATGTTTGAAGAGGCTATTGAACTTGCCAGAAGCTCACTTCTGGCTTTTCCAGAAACCCGCTTTGTAGGTGCCGACATCGCTGTTTCCAAAGACGGGCCTGTGGTTCTGGAGTTGAATATTCAACCGGACTATAACGGTTTTGCCTATATTCGGTGTCCCTCAAGGGCAGCGCTGTCTCTTACCTGATAAAAGGGCCATTGCATGAGTTTGCGGAAGGAAATCAGAATTTCCGATATAAGCGTCTCGGTTGAGGACGGTGTTTGCGAGCTCAGTGCGCAGGTAGATGGCGACAAGGTATTTTTCAGGACGCCGGAAGCATACCCGTTATTTCCCTGTGCAGAGGGTTTTGTTGCCGTGGCCTTGCTCGAGGCCATGATCAGCAATTTGCCAATTGTGGTTGATTCGATACCGGTTTCTCGAGCGCTTCATGAACGCCTTCGGGAAATTCAATCAATCTACGCCTGCTGGAACAGGGAGTTGAGTGTTGTTGAAATTAAGTCCGGAGTCAGTGCGGATATCCGGCCTTTCGAAACCGTAGGTAGTTTTTTTTCGGCGGGTGTAGACAGTTCCCACACTTTTGCTGTCAACCAGAAAGAGATTACTCACCTGATTATGTGTTGGGGTTTTGACAGTGGCAATGATCCGCAATCGTGGGACAAACGCATAGCGGAACAGACCCGATTTGTTGAGGCTATCGGTAAAAAATTGTTGCCTGTTGTTTCCAATGTGCGTGACTGGATGGAAAAACGCCGTATTTCATGGCGTATGGCGCATGGTTTGTTTCTCAGCTCTGTCGGTGGCTCACTGGGAATGAAAAAAATCTATATCCCCGCTTCGCATACATACAGCGAGTTATACCCTTGGGGAACCCACCCGTTGAGTGATCCCATGTGGTCGACAGAATCTACTGAAGTTATTCACCATGGTGCCTATGCTGGCAGAAGCAGGAAGCTGAGGGAGATACTTCGCAATCAACAGGTTGCCGATAACCTGCAGGTTTGCTGGCGCAGCATTCACGAAAACTGCGGAACCTGCCCAAAATGTGTCAGGACTGCGCTTGCCATTCAGATGCTTGGCGGCCATTCTGCTTCACTGCCCAGAATAAAGGGGTTGCGGGGGCTGGAAGTGCTGAAACCTTATGATGAAGGTTTGGCAAGCACCGTGGAAGATCTGATGGCTGTGGCAAAAGAAACGCATCATGATGATGTCTATGGGCGCCTGAAAAAGTATTACAAGCGTTACCAGTTAAAACAATTTCTGATGTCTGTGGATCGATTATTTCTGGGAGGCCTGGTGCGGAAAACCTATCGAAAATTTAAGCGCCCGGATCACTTGCAATGGCGTGTAACGGTCGAGGGCCACAATCGTCGGGATGTATAACTGATGTTATTGAAAAAATATTCTTTGCGATAATATCTGGGCCAGAGGTAATGGATGCTCTTTAACTCTTTCGAGTTTATTTTTGCTTTTCTTCCCTGCACGTTGCTGCTGTACGTGTTATGCCTGCGCAGGCGGAAAACAGAGATCGGCTTTGCCGTGCTGGTGTCGGCCTCTCTGTTTTTCTATGGTTACTGGAATCCGGCCTATTTATTTCTTATTCTTTTTTCCATTTTTTTCAATTATTACGTTGGCAAACTGATCTCGCGTTTTTCGGGGCAGCCTTCAAAGCTGGTAATGATTTGCGGTGTTGGGATTAATCTGGCATTGCTGGGTTATTTCAAATATGCCAATTTTTTTGTAGATAATATCAACGCTGTATTCAGTACCAGTCTGCAACTGGAAAAAATATTTTTGCCGCTGGCAATTTCATTTTTTACCTTTCAACAGATTTCATATCTGGTGGATGTATGGGAGGGTAAGGCGCGAGAGTATAATTTGTTGCACTACTCTTTGTTTGTCTGTTTTTTCCCCCAGTTGATTGCCGGGCCAATTGTTCATCACAGCGAAATGCTGCCACAGTTCATGCGTCGGGATGCGTTGCCGTCGTGGACAAAAAATATTGCCGTAGGGATCAGTATTTTCAGTATTGGCCTGTTCAAAAAAACGGTTCTGGCTGACAGTCTATCGGCTTATGTGGGGCCGGTATATGACAGTCCGGCAGCAGGGCAACTGGATTTTTTTACTGCCTGGGGCAGCACACTGGCGTATACCTTTCAGCTCTATTTTGACTTCTCCGGCTATTCGGATATGGCTATTGGTTGCGCGCGAATGTTTGGCATAACCCTGCCGCTTAATTTTTTCTCACCCTACAAAGCCAACAGCATTGTCGATTTTTGGCGGCGCTGGCATATTACCCTGTCGCGGTTTTTGCGTGATTATCTCTATATCTCCCTGGGTGGCAATAGACGAGGCAAATCACGCCGCTATATCAATCTGTTTTTGACTATGCTGCTTGGCGGGTTGTGGCACGGTGCTGGTTGGACCTTTGTTGTCTGGGGTTGTCTGCATGGCACGTACCTGATGATTAACCATGCCTGGAGCAAGTTGCTGACAGTAGCGCGGCTCGACTGGCGTGAGTCGTCTGTCTATAACGCCAGTTGCTGGCTGCTGACTTTTCTGGCAGTAGTTGTGTCGTGGGTATTCTTTCGCGCTCCAACGCTGGAGCAGGCCAATTCGATTTTGCTGGCAATGTCCGGTGCCAATGGTGTGCAAATTCCGGCCGGGATCGTTGCCAGGCTCGGCGACGTTGGCGAGCTGTTGCAACAGGCGGGCGTAGGGGTCAGTTATACCAGCGGTTCACGGTTTGTTGAGAATTTTGCGTGGATTGTTCCGGCGGCGCTGTTGGCCTTTTTTGCCCCTAATCTGGCACAGATTTTTCACAGAGCGGAACCTGTTTTATATGAAAACGATGCGGCTTTTAAAGGCTTCAGAAAATCCAAAGGTGTCTGTGAGTGGACCCTTTCGGGCAAGTGGGCTGTCGTGACTGCGCTGATGTTTCTGTTTGGTGTGTTAACACTTAGCCAGGTTTCCGAGTTTCTTTACTTCCAATTTTGATGCAGGCCGATGACAACAAAAAAATACACAGTTACTTTTCTGCTCACACTGGTTTTTGCGAGCTGTCTGGTTTTTGTGTTCAATTATTTTGTTGACCCTTATGCTGTTTCCGGTGCAAAACGCATCGAGGGGTTTAATCATTATAAAGTTCACATCAATAGCCGGGTCAGATTGGCAAAAGCCTATCAGCCGTTAAGGGCTGACTTTCAGACACTGATTGTTGGCAATTCACGTGTCGAGATGGGAGTTGACCCCCACCATGCCTGTCTCTCTGCGGGGGGGCGGAAAGCCTATAATCTCGGAATACCGGGCGCGAGCATTGGGTACCAGTCCGCAGCGGCACTGAATCTGGTGTATCAAAAGCCGGTTAACAGGGTCTTAATGAGTCTGGACTTTCCGGATTTTCTGGTTGCCGAAGGTTCCAGCGCTCCGTTGAATAGCGGGATATCGCCAGTGGCAAACCTCCAGTATCAGGCTAACGGCGATATCAACAGTGCGTATCGTCTGAGTCAGCTGAAAGACTATTATTCCGCCTTCTTTTCCTTGAACGCTC
This sequence comes from Pseudomonadales bacterium, assembly GCA_024234435.1. NCBI lineage: Bacteria > Pseudomonadati > Pseudomonadota > Gammaproteobacteria > Pseudomonadales > Pseudomonadales bacterium. The sequence continues at coordinate 123,100 of JACKOF010000002.1, read as the reverse complement.
TGGTCAGTTCAATAAAAACGGTGGTCGCGCAGGGAAGTCCGGCAACGGACAGAACCGAAGCCGGTTTTAACCCGGCTTACGACTTTGCCAGCAGCACCAGAATTGAAGGTGTGCGAGCACTGTTTCTTCAGAAAGAGCAGTTGTTGCAGGAGAAATATCAAAGGCGCTGGAGCCTTTATTATGAAAATGGCCAGAGGTCAGAGGATTTTGAGCACTTGAAGGCATTCTTATCCGTTTTGAGCAGTCGGGATATCGAAGTTGTACTTTTTATTAATCCGCTGCACGAAAGGTTCTGGAATCTTCTTGAGAAAAACAGGTTGTTGGATCTCTACCCCGACTGGTTGGGGGAAATCACTGGCATTGTTGAGGGTATACAAAGCAGCCGGGTTACGCTGTGGAATTTTTCTGCTGATTCGCCTTATATTCATGAACCTCTACCAGCGCAGGGCGAGAAAGGCGTTGCATTAAAGTGGTTCTGGGAGCCTGCGCACTACAGAAAAGAGCTCGGTGATTTGATGCTGGATTCCATTTTTTCAGAAAATTGTGGAACAGATATGGTATTTGGTGAAAAAGTTTTATGAGGGTAAAGGTATTATGGCTGCATAAGGGCTGGTTTAAGCAGGATTCAATTTTATTGGATTGCTGTGCTACTGCGCGCAATGACAGCCAGCGTTCCGGCATTGTGAGAAGAAGCGAGGAAGTAATCCAATATGTTGCGAACGATACCGTGTACGCCAGTGCTGTTTTCTCCGTGTAATAAAACGTTAGTGACCCTTAAACATGTTTGTCCATCCAGAGTTCCAGCACGGTCAAAATCCAGACTAACTCGCCGTAGTATGCTGCGTGATGATTGCGGTGCAGCTCAATGGCGTGGTCAATGAACTCCGGCCTCAAATAACCCCTGCGTTTTAGTCGCAACAGGCTGTCGTAAGCCATTTCCTGCAGCGGTTTATGTGTTTCCATCCAGACTCCGAAAGGCAGCCCGAAACCCTGCTTCTTCTTGTGAATGGTTTCGTTGGGTAGCCAGCCGGTTAGCGCCTGTTTGTAGAAATGGCGCAAGTCCTTACCCTTGATTTTCCAGGCGCTGGGAATTGAGCAGGAAAAAGCGATCAGATTGTCATCAAGCATGGGGTAACTGACATCGATACCGGCCAGGGCACACATATGGCTGACTTTGCGCAGGTCGTTGTCGGCCAGGGTGTATTGCCAGTCCAGGTAGAGCATCCGGTTAAGAGTTTCGGCTTTTTCCGGCAGCTGGTAAGTATGCCTTTGCAGGGCTATCGGAGCCGACACATCTACCTGTCTCAGGAAGTCGTCAGTAAATATTTCATTCGGTTGATGCCGGTGCAAAAAATTGTAGCTTTGCAAGCGGTCGGGCAGGGGCGTGTTTGCCTGGTCAAGATAACTGTTGGCTTTGCTGGCCAGCGGGAACCCCTGTGGCAGTTTTCGGGTGACAGGCTCTATAAGCCCACGCCTCAAAGCAAGAGGGATTTTCCCATAATTTTCGAAAATGCCCTGTTTAATGTAACGCTCGTTACCTGCAAAAATTTCGTCACCACCATCACCTGCCAGCAATTGTTGTACACCGTTTTCGGCAGCGACTTTGGCACAGAAATAAGCGGGCAGGGCAGATGAGTTGCCAAAGGGTTCGTCGTAACTGGATGCGACCAGCGGTAGTGCATCTACTACATCCTTCGGTGTCACATAATATTCGTGAAGTTTTACGCCAAAATGTTTGGCTGTAATGCGCGCGTATTCCATTTCGTCATAGCCCTTGGCTGAAAAACCAATGGAATAGGCGTGTGCTTCTCGCTCGCAGGCTTCAGCAAGCATGCCCGTGACGCTTGAACTGTCGAGTCCTCCGCTGAGAAACGCGCCAACAGATGCGCCGCTTCTTATATTGCGGGCGACGGCATTTTTTAACTCGGTCTTTAGCTGTTTAGCCATATCCGGGAAGCTGGTAGAGCAGCTCTCTTTAAAATCGGGTTGCCAATAGTTTTTAACTTCCGCCCGCCCATTTTGATACTGGAGCAAATGGCCAGCGGGGAGTTTGTTTACGCCCGCAAAAATGGAGTGGGGGCTGGGTACCATATGAAAGTAAACGTAATCGTAGATACCTTGGGGCTGGATTTCCCGTTTGACATCCGGATGAGCCAGAACGGCAGACACTGATGAGCCGAACACCACACCGTTATTGAGAGTGGCGTAATAAACGGGGTGTTGCCCCATACGGTCCGTTGCCGATAGAAACAAATCATTACTGCTATCAATAATAATTAATGAAAAATCACCTTGCAGTTGCTCGAACAATTCAGGACCATGCTGCCGGTAAGCGGCAGCAAGTGCGTGAGCGTTATTTTTATCCGACGCTAACTGTTGCAGTGAATGCGATGGCCAGCGAGGATTACCGGTAATCGCCGCAGTCACGGTGTTGTCCGGGCTGAATAAATGCCCGGTAGTGATACACCCGTAAGTGTTGGCGGCGATAGTTTCTGTTGGCAGTGAGCTGTTTTCAGTGTTCTGCATTGCCAGAATAACGTTTTCAGGCGTGTGTCTGATAGGGTCGCTAGCGGACCAGCCCGCAAAGTAGTGCGACTTTAATAGTCTGGTGTTAGTCAGATTTGTCATGATTCTCGATGTGCAACATCACCCTCTGGCAAATTTTCCCGTTATCGGGGCGGCAGCGCATAGAATATGGTATAAGACAGAATTTGCAAGGCAAAATAAAGCGATAAGGACAACTTTCCAGTGACATCACCACAAAGCGACACAACTGCACCAAACACGCGTTTTGTAGCCGGAACCATCTGGATGGTTGCCATGCGCTGGGCAATGCGCTTTGTCGGATTTTTCAGCAGTATTATTCTTGCCCGATTATTGGCGCCGGAAGATTTCGGGCTGGTGGCGATGGCGATGATGGTGGTGGCACTTATTGATACCCTGTCGTCAACCGGCGTTGATCTGGCACTCATTCGGGAGCGGGATACCGAGAGAAAACTCTATAACGCGGCCTGGACCATTCAGGTTATCCAGGGTGCTATTGTTGCTGTGGTCATGCTCTGCGCGATGCCATTTATTGCCGATTATTTTGGTGAGTCGAAGCTGTACACCATCTTGACGATTCTCGCTGGTGCCTACTTCTTTCAGGGGTTTAAAAATATTGGTATCGTTGCCTTTCGCAAAGAGCTTGATTTTGCTAGAGAATTTCGCTTTTCACTCTACGTCAAACTGCTGAGTTTTGTGGTTACAGTTGCCGGTGCGCTGCTATTGAGAGATTACCGTGCCATTGTTTTGGGTATGGTATTTAAAAGCATATTTGAGCTTATATTGAGTTATACCATGCACCCCTTCAGGCCAAAATTTTCAACTGACGGGATGAAGCAAATCTGGGGGTTTTCTCAATGGTTGCTGGTTTCCAGTGTTGGTGGAGTGATTAATGGTAAAGCAAGTCAGTTTATCGTTGGTGGCAGCCTGGGGACGACGTCACTGGGTTATTATTACCTTGCTGCTGAAGTGGGAACCATGTTTGTACAGGAAATAGTCATGCCTATTCGTCGGGCACTGTTTCCGAACCTTTCCCTGTTGCAGGATGACAGTCAACGGTTCGCTGAAAGCGGCATAAAAATACTGGGAGTAGTGACTTTACTTTGTTTGCCTGTAGGCGTTGGGTTGAGCATTGTTGCAGGCGATATTGTACGAGTCCTGTTTGGCCAAAACTGGCTGAACACTGTGCCGATACTGCAGTGGACTGCGCTTATTGGTGCCGTTGCGGGGATTTCCATGAGCTTGAGCCTGGTTCTGATGGTCAGAAATCGGGTGAACCTGACGGCAATCAAAATACTGGCAGAAACTGCCGTCCTGATTCCGGTTCTGGTTTGGGTCGGTAAGAGTATGGACCCGGTTGATGTTGCGCGGGCCAAACTGCTGGTTTCTGTCGCTTTTCTGCCAGTGATGTACTGGTTGGTGGCCTATACGCTTGAGTGTAGTACAGCCAGGTTGTTTTCCACCCTATGGCGACCGTTGTTGGCAGCGGCTGGTATGTATTATCTGGATATGTTGCTGCTAACTGATTTGCAGATAAATGTTTTTCTGAGTCTGTTTCTTCATGCAGCAGCAGGGGTGTTCAGTTATGTGGCCAGCCTCTATCTGTTATGGCTGTTCAGTGGTCGACCCGATTCATCCGAACAGATCATTTTCAGTATTGCAGCTAAACTCGTCAAAGGGTAATGGTCTATTCTCAGAGGGAGTTGTAATGCTGGGTAGAATTTCGTCACAGTTAAGTTTGTATTTTATTGCTGCATGCGTGGCAGTTTTACCTTCGTTCAATGCTAATGCCGGTCATCTCCTTGTCGATGCAACGCCCGGCCAATGGTTACAAATTCCCAACAGCCGCCTGGTGGAGGTGTTGCCAGAGGAATCGTTTAAGCAACCGGTACATGGCATTGTGGGTCCCGGAGCTATTGTTGGTGCCTGGAGTGGTGGTGATTTTGACAGCAAGCGTAACCGGTTGATGATTTTTGGCGGTGGGCATGCCGATTATTGCGGCAATGAGTGGCTGGCGTTTGACCTGGATGAGCTCGGCTGGCATCTGTTGAGTGGGCCTTCGGATCTTGTCGGTTACGATGACCAGTCCGGTAAAACGCCAGATGGCAATCCCGCCTCTCGACATACCTACAATGGGCTTGCTTATATTGCGTCAAGTGATGAATTTCTGGTGCATGGCGGTTCGCTCTGTAACGGGGCAGGTTCCGCAGACAACCGCTGGTGGGTGGGCAATCCGGAAGACGGCAGCTGGGAATTTCAAGGTGGCAAGGGAACCTGGAAGCTGGGCTATTCCATGGCCTACGATGAAAAAACAGGCAATGTTTTCGAGTCGCGCAGGGGACCGTTTTACACCTATAACCCCGATACAGATCGCTGGGCTGCCCTCAATACCCGGTTTGGTGATCTGGGCCGATCAAACCTGACAGCCGCTATTGATGCCGGGCGACGTAATTTTCTGTTACTGGGGCAGAAAAGAGCGTTGGTTTACAGTCTGGAAAATTATGAAAGAACCGTCATTTCGTCTCTCGCTGACAGCAAAATTGCGGCAGCAAACTCGCCGGGCCTTGCCTTTGTCAAAGCCATTGATCGGTATGTTGCCTGGTCAGGCGGCAACCTGCTGTATTTTATCCATCCGGAAACCTGGCAAGTAAGCGTCATTGAAACCAAAGGCCTGGCACCAGCAGCTAATAAACATGGCATATATGGCCGGTTTCGGTATAGCGAAAAATACAATGGGTTTGTTTTTGTTAATGATATTAAAAACAATGTCCATTTTTTGAAAATGCCCGGTAATATTGCGGCAGCAAAACCTGAAACAGCAATAGTTTTGCCTGAAAAAAACACGTCTCTTGTGACACCGACTCCACAAATAACTTCAGTGAAAAAGCAGGATACTGCTTCAGGAGTAACCCACCATCCTGATTGGCCGATTCGTTTTGGGCATGTATGGTGTCCTAAAGAACGGAATGGTGGGGCAGGGTTTAAAAGGGTGACAGGCTATGCTGCCTTACCCAACGACCCGATTGGCGATGGTGAAAACAACTGTTATATGGAGGCGGTTGATACCTCTAACTTCTCAACAAATAATCAGCCAGTCAAAAATTGTAGCAATCTCAATCTTCAGCAATTTCCAGGGCATAGTTGTCGTGACGTAGTGACGGCACAGGACTTTAAAAAGCTTGCCGTCTATAAAAAAGTTGTTGGTGTGATTGCTGAGGATTTGGTTGTGCCCAATACCTTTCAGCCTTATGTGGGTGGACATCAGGAAAGCCTCGTGGTGATCGGCGCTTACGATTCCACAACGCGTCGCCCGGTTCTGATTAAGGATGGCAAGCCGGGTCCCGCAACCTACTTTAACTGGGGCACGAAAGCAGATGATGCAACATTAACGCTATTGAATCTGCGCTTTCACAGCTCCGGATTGTGTGTGCAACTGCCTGCTTATGCAGAGTCTACTACCCTGACAATGATGGGAATTACCGCCAAATGTCGGGGGCGCCTGTTAATGGCTGGAGTGGAAAAGCAGGATGCCACCCACAAAGCGGATAATCGAATCTATATGAAAGGTGTGATGGCCCGGGCTCGCAACAGCCACACAGTGTATATGGATCGCACCTATCTTAACTGGGTAGAAGACAGCATCATCATGGGGCCGTGGTTGCCGGGCAAACATGCGGCGAAATATACCGGCCAGAATGTGGTTGTGCGCAACAGCATACACAGTAATCAGGGTGTTCACGGCGAAGTAATAGACGATCCGGAATATTTTGATCCAGATAAAAAGCATTTTGGTAAAGGCGGGTTAGCGCCCATTTCCATGGCGTCCTGTAACCGTGCAGTGGTGGATGGCGTTACGGTTGTCAATCATGTGGCGTGGGGCAACAGCAACCCCCAGTCGATTCAATGGCAGTTCAGGGATGCGTTGGGCGCGGGCTGTGACATGCCGAGAATGTACTCTGGTCCCAGTCCGCAACAACCTTATCATGGCCCGCAGTGGTTTGAAGGCAAGTTCTATCAGGAGTCGCCGGGCTGGAATGCGAGCTTTTGGGAAAACCCCAAACCTTTGAATTCTTATGTCGTCAATAGCCAGATTATTCAAACTTCTGATGAGCGTTCCAAGGCGGGTAAATTATTTGCCTTAATGTCGGATGGCACCTACCCCTCGGTTAGAGACTCCAGTTTTGGTTTCAGACGACAGGCACCTGAAATTCCAGAAGGGTGGCAAGAGCGGCAACGTATTTATGTCAGCGGAAATTGCCTGGATAACGGTGTTAGCAAACCTTTCATGTTTCGCAATCACTCTCCTCGTGGAATGTCGACAAACGGCAAGCATCGTTACGACAACACCAACAGGTTTGTGCCTTTGGGTTCGAATTCCTGCGATAAAAAAGAGAATCCTGATGCGAGCGTTGTAGAAAAAATGAATGATTATATTGATTCGTTGCCCCAGCCACTTTGGGAGAGGTGGACGCTTAATTAGCATTATCAGCATCAGACTTGCCGCGTTTTCCGGATTGACAGATTTTATGGCGCCGCTTAGTCTTCTCGCTAACTTAACAGAAGCAAAGGATTTGCTATGGCTCAATCTACTTTGGATAAAAATTCAAGGTTTAAACATATAGCATATGCCATAACTGCTGTCCTGGTTTTAATAATCTTGTCGGGTTGCGACTTCAAAACACCAGCATCCGAACCTGCTCAATGGGCTGTGGTCGACGAATATCAGGCAACTAAAATGCTTACCGATATTGCTAAGTCCCAGAACCCTTATCCAGAGGGGCTTAAGGATGACGAAGGGCTGAACCAAGAAAGACGTGATCTGAGTAAACAGATCAATAACTTGAAACGGCAAATCAGAGCTCGTTGTACAGAAAAAAAGAGCGAGTCGAGAAAAATATCTAATTCCAAATCTGTTGGTGGTTCTGACCTGACTGTACCCCCATCTCCCACGAAACTTGCCTTCTCTACTGATCGCGTTTGCCAAAAGCAGTTGGAGGATGACCCGCTTATTCATGACCTGACAGAAAAACAGGTCGCCATTAATAAATTATTCAAGGAAAGATCATCTCATGAGCAAAAAATCAAAAAAGCTGTTAAAGCTTTACTTCATCAGTTAATCAAACAACGTTTTGAAAACGAGTACGCTTTGGTGCTTTCAAAACGGAGCAGTACCGTGCTTTACAACCGATCTCAACAGATTGTAGATGTGACTGAAAAGTTGTTGGATCATATTCGTACAACAGAAGTTGTTATTACGGTAAGGGATAGCATGTGAAACGTGCCAAAGAAAGTAGTAGTGAGTAAGTAGGGGAGTAAGTAGGGTCAGGTACAGTAAGAGTAAGTAGGGTCAGGTACGACTTTAAAGTTTGGGTGAAGCCCGCAACTATTGATTGAAATAATACGTAAATTTGTGGATAGGAAGTCGGCTTATTCTGTTGCGTGACCTTTTCGTTATCGATAGCGCTCTTTATAGTTTTTCAGATAAATAGCTGTTGCCTCCAGCTTGTCTTTCCAATTCCGAGACTTTTTGTAAAGAGGATATCGATAGACAGATGTCAGGTCTTCCATAGTCAGGTTAATATCAAGAAAACCGTTTAGCTCTTCGATGGTCTTATCTGGCGTGAGCAACAAATCTTCAAACTCGTATTTCACGAAACCACACTGGTTTTCATCGAGAAATTTCTGAAGTGAAGAGGTGATGCCGTGATTGTAGGCTTTGGTAAAACGTTTGCTTTGAATATGCCGTCTCAGGTTGCAGGATATCCAAGCCTGTTCATCATCTCTGGTGAGAATCACGAAAGCAATATTTTTTAAATCCAAAAGTTTGGCCCATACGCGAATAGTCCATGTCAGGCGCGGGTCTTTCCAGATCCAGGGTTTGTTTTGCTCGCACTTGTCGACAAACTCCTGATAGGGAGACAGGTCGATATTTTCGGCGCGTTTGGCCAGGTTTTGAATGGTTGCCAGATCGAATTCGTGCTCGTGGTCACCCGTGAAGCCTAACTCAGACATCAGCCGTTCATTCAGCTGAATAAGCTCTTTATTTTCATGTGTGTCGTAGTCAGGTTTCTTGTGGGTGTTGTCACCTTTCCAGTATCCGGCTTTGCCAATCAGTGCAGAAAAAACGGAGCTGCCGGTCCAGCCGTGGGTGAGGATGATGACGTTTTTTTTCATAGTCGCAGTTCCGTGGGTGCGTTCTTATTGGCTAGCCAATAGCCAGGTTTCTGTGTGCTGAAAGAGCTCTACCCGCCACTCTGTGCGCGAGAAGGTGTGGTCAGCATCGGCCATATCGTGAAAGGTGGATTTTTCATTGATGCCTGATTTTTTCCATAAATCAGAGGTGGCCATAAAGTCTTTGAATTCCTGGGCAATATAGTCGTTGCCGCTGGTGAGAATATAGGTGTTGCCTGCAAAAAGGTGCAGGCTTTTGGTCAGGCGCTCGGGAAGAGGTAACTCTTTCAGGTTTTCCTGTGGTTTTTCCGCGGACTGTTTTTGTTTTCTGGCTTCAGAGTGCAGCTTCAAATAAGCTTCTGCAGATTTCAAAAACGAGAACTCACCGGAGCGTAATTTTTTCCAGAATTTTGGATCCCGCAAGCGCTTGCGGTAGTAGTGTTTGAGGTAGGTCTTCGCCTGACCTGCTTCGGTTCGTATCCAGGGGTTGACCAGAAAAAGGCCGCTGACCCTGTCGTCATTATAGGCATAGAAAGCGGCGGCAGAAGCGGATTCACACTCGCCCCATAAGGCAATTTTTTCCAGATGCGGATATTCTTTTAATAGTGTGTCAATGGCGGCCTGAATATCCTTGTCCATGTCGACAAAGCCGCGGTAATCGCCGCTGCTGTCGCCGGTTCCGCGATGGTCAAACCGAAGGGTGGGAATCCCCTTGCTGGCCAGCTGGCGGCCAAGGGTGACGAATTGCCGGTGGGCACCAACCCGGTATTGCGGACCACCGGCAACGATAATAATAACCCCTGTGTTTACGGGTTCATCCGGTTGGTGAATGATGCCTATCAGCGGGTCGTTACCGCAGCTGAAGACAACCGCCTTTTCGTTCATGGCGCTTCACCTCCGATTACTGCGGCGAGTGTAGCAGGAACAAGATCGGGCGCCAGGGTGCGTTCATGTGCCTGCCAAAAAGCGGGGCCAACAATATTCTGGTGGTTGATCTGGACACCTTTGCTGCGCCATTTTTCTATGGTCTGCAGGTCTGCTCGTGGCGCTTTTTTGTCAGCACTGGGCAATACGGTAAACCAAGAGACAGACGCTGGAATTGCATCGAAATGGTGGTTGATATGTGCTTGCTGAATACCCTTGAAAAGGCCCGGGGAGACATCATAGCCGGCAATCTGAATGCTGCTACCCTGATTGATTTCGTCTTCCAGTTGAGCGGTAGTAATGCCGTCTTCACCTCGTGCCATGGCTGCGGCAATTTTGAGCCGCAGAAACTGGGTCAGAGTCGCCTTGCCGTTGTATACCGGCTGCCACAGAAGCAGGTGGGAGACATTATTTACCGAAGGCATTGCCGCCAGCGCCAGTAACGCGCCCAGGCGGATGCCGAGTAGCGAAATTTTGTTGTAGCCCAGTTCTGCGGCATAGTGGATTGCGGTGATACTGTCAGAGACCCAGCCGTTCCAGTCAGCGTCGGCAAATTCACCAGCGCTGTCGCCGGTGCCATAGGGGTCTACGCAAATCAGGCCATAACCTTGTTTGTTAAGAGCCTGTGCAAGCATGTTTTGCATATAGCGGCAACGGTTCATTTCTTCGGCAAATGCGGAAAGAACGACCACGCACTCATTGCGGTCTGCCTTTATAACCGGTTCATGGTGTATGGCAAAGAGAGGGCCCTTTTCACCTTCAATAAAGCCGGGTTTGAGGAAGAACGGTTGGTTCATCAGGCGAGTTTTTGTTCGACAGTTTTGGTTAGGCTACCGATAGTGGCGAACACGTCGGCATTGAGTTCGTCGTCGTCAAACGTGCAGCCAAACTCGTCTTCCAGTGCGGTGACCAGTGAGACAACAGCCACGGAGTCGAATTCGGGGATTGCGCCGAGCAATGCGGTGTTTTCATCAAAACCGTCTGCCTGGTCGTCAAGCATTAAAACTTCAGCAACAATCTGAGTTATATCTTCCAGCAAGTTCATAGTTTGATTCCGTTATAGGTACGACTTGTTTGCCGTGCATTTTAAAGATTCATTACCGTAAGTTCACTATAAATGTATTCAATGTCTGCAGGCCCGGCGGTGTTGCTAAGGTAAAAACGGGCTGGCCCATCAAGTGTTTTAAACGATAGCCTGGGTGGGTTTTCAAGAAACCGCGCGTCAATACGGGTAACCAAAAGCCCTTTCTTGAACAACAGGTGATTTTTTACAGCGCCCCAGCAACGGCTGAACAGAGATTTATTGCTGATGTAAGTGATGTTGGCGCAGGGCATTTTTTTGTATTTGCCCGGTTTGTAAAAAACCAGGCAATATTCGTCACCCGAGCGGAACGCAAAACTGTGCACCCAGGGATAAGGCTGGTGATCTTCGGCGCATTTGGCGAGTGTTGGTGGCAGATACTGAGTCAGGTCGTGGGTGAAAATTTCATCTTTTTTGAAACGCTTTGGGCTGGGGGTGTGTGGCAATACCAGCTTCGAGCGATCGAGGGGTTTGAACCCCAGGTAGCTGAATATCTGCTCGCCTTCCTTGTTGGGTGAGAACATGGTGAAGTGGTAGCCCTCCTGCCGGATAACCGAGAGCACCAGGGGTACGCTTTTACTGCGATACGGTTCCAGCACACACCAAGTGTGCGGATTGCAAAATTTTTCTGTGCGGCCTTCAATATTTTGCAGGGAATAGATGGCGCACAGTACGCCGACAATCTGACCTTCTGCTTGCAGCATAAAGCCATGATTGGGTGCGTCTTCCAGCCAGCAGGCGCGCAATCCGTTCGCCCACGCTTCGACAGAGAATGTGCTGTTCATATGTCTGTTTAAAAAAACTGCGACATCGGGGATATTTTCTTCGCCAATGGGAAGAAGGTTCGGGCTGACAGTTTTTTCTGCAGGCTGATTCATAATGACAACGACAATAAAGTGTTGAGTAATACGGTGGTGGCTTCCATCGGGTCCGCAGACATGGCGCCACTGGTCTGATCCGTTTGTAGCCTCGGCAATCTTGGTCTGAACGCGGACCACCTGGGAGCAGCAAGCGGAATCTGTTGTGCAAAAGTTTCGGCGGCGGCTTTAGCAGCACAATACTCTCCAAACCCCTTAATGGGTTCCGAGAGAAAAACGGTGGAAGGGATAAAAATATTCAGCGCCGATTTTTTGTAGTCGGCACTTTCTACAAAAGGGGATAACAGATCTTTGAGACCAGTAACGTAATAGCGGTAATAGTGGTTAAACAGGCTGTCGTCCCACAGCAGGTGATCGCTTTTGCTGATAACCGGTGATGCCAGGTAATAGATGTGGCTGATGGGCTCTTCGGTGAAGCTGTGGGCGATGTGGACGTCAGGCTTCAAAATATTGTATTGGGCGGTCTGACAGTAGCCGCTGCCTGCGTTAATATCATTGGCGACACGTTCGGCATCCTGTTGGCCGCTGGCGTAGGTGATAATAGTTTTAGCGCCGCCTGCCGCCAGTATTTTTGCAGTGATCTCTCCCAGGCCCCGAGAGCCGCCAATAATCAGTGCACGTTGGGCAGCAAATTCGTTGCCGGTCAGCAAGGGTTTTATTTGCTTGAAAGAAGGTTGAACGACCGGTGGTGCGCGGTAGAAGGTTTCAATCTGACCGGAGGCTATGTCGTTTTCGGTATCAATCAACAATCGGTTAAAACGCTCGTCGCTGTCGCTGACCCGGTAGCTCAGTGGGCCGGGCTGGGCAATTAACGTTGCATTGAATGATAGATTCAAGCCGCCGTAAACAGAGTTCAGCCCCGGACACTTCATACCCACAATAACGGTGGTTGCCAGCAGCGTAGCGATCTGGCTTGCAGGCAAAACATTTGTTGCATTGGGAAACAGCTCTTCGGCGAGGCGTTGATTCCAGTTAAAGGGAATCTTGCCTTCGGCAGTGGCGGCCTCCACAAAAGTGTAGTTGTTGATTGAAATCGGAGAGCTGTTTTCCGAAAGGCTTTTGACCGTCGCTTTGCCGCTGTCATGGATGGATTGCAGTTCAAAGCTGATGATCTGCGCGCGTTTGCCGTTTTTGCTCAGTTCCAGCCGATGCGATTTTTCATTGATGCTGTGAAACACTTCCACATCATCATCGTGATGCAGCGGCTTGTTGAACTGAATTTTGATCGATGCCAGTGCTAGGGTGTTGCCACTGGCAGGCTGGGCACCGAAAAAAACATCCAGCGCTTTTAATGCAGCACAGATACCATGCACAACGGTGGTGCCAAATTGATAACGACGGGCGGCAATTGGGTCCACATGCAGAGGGTTACTGTCGCCAGACAGTTCTGCAAATGCATGGGTAAACGCCTGTGATATCGAGAACGCACCAATCCGCTTTTTTTCTGGCACGTCAGGCCCCGACCATTTCAGGTGATTGTCTTGTGACGGACATGGGGGGTGTTTTGGCTTGATAATCGTTGATGTTCAGTTCCCATGTGTCGGTGCCATCAGTGCTGTCAATGAGAGAAAAACCCAGATTTTGGTAGTGTTCTTTTACCAGGGGGTTTTTGGACGTAGGAAGGTAGACACCACGGATGGTTGTGATGCCCTCAGCTTTTGCTGCGGCGACCAGTTCGTCACAAAGTGCATCTTCAACGCGGCGTTTAATTACCCGGCAACTCATGAGCCAAGTGTCAACAATCAGACAGTCCTGCTCTTTCTTGGCGATCAGCACACTGATCATGCCGTTGTCACCAAATTTGTCGGAAAGTCGAACCTGCCGGGTGATGTATTGCGGGTTTACTTCAAACTGTTCCACTTCTGCTTCGGTATAGCGTCGGGTTGTCAGGTTAAACTGATTGGTTTTGTTGATCAGCTGTGTGATGCGTTTGCGTCCGCTGGCATCAAAGGCTTTGAACTCAATGGCCATATCCAGGCTGGCCAGGTAGTCGTCGATATTCCCGGAAGACTCCATAGCCTTCTGACGTATAGCATTGGCGCGGTACTGCTCGCTTCGCTGGGCATCGTCAGTGGTAAAGCTGATTAAATCAAAGTAGCCTGCCGCAGCCAGTGTGCGTGGAATCAACGCTGCATCATCGGGTAATTCGGGAACTGAAACTTCGGGTAATACCGTCCGGACAATATCGCGTTCCATTGGGTTATCATCCAGAAACACCAGTGCATCGGTGCCAATATTGAGTGTACGGGCAATATGCTGAATATTGCTGGCTTTGTCATTCCAGTTGGCAACGAATACAGCGATGTCCTCTTCTTGCAACACCATATCGGGATGTTCCCGGAATGGTTGCAGGGCGATGGCTTCTTCATTTTTTGAGCAAATCGCAAGAATAATGCCGTGATTTTTCAGCTCTTTTGCATACCGCTGTATGGCCTGATGAGCTTCTCCCACAGGATGACCCTGGCCGATATGTATGCCATCCATGCCATCGTCACCAATCACGCCACCCCAAAGTGTGTTATCCAGATCGAGAATAAGGCATTTTTTGCTTTTGCCGCGCATGGCAGCCAGGGTGCGGGCAACATGATCACAGTATAGGGGGATGAATTCGTTAGCCATGGCAATGCGAGACATTAACCATTGCCGCTCATCAAACCATTGACCGGTTCCGACGCGGCTGGCAAGTGAAGCTATATCGAGCATGATGTCCGTGCTGTCGGCGACAATATCGCAAAGTTGGCTGTTGAAATCCCGGATTTCTTTTTGCAACAGCCCTGCCAGTTGCGTATCAAGCCCTCCCAGTAACGGAAAGGGTGGGCATGCCAGCGTTTGCACTATGCAGGGAGCACCACTGTGCCGTGCAAACCCCGAACGCAGTTGGTTCAGGTGTTCGACGGCATCTGCTGCGGTGGTATCGGGTGTAGTGCTGGCAAGGGTGTCAGTAGCGAAAGGGTAGCCCCGATGGTCCAGTGCGATCAATATGGCATCGACATCGGCACTATTGATCAAGGATTCAGGGTTTAATGCTTCTTGCATAATCTGGTCAAAATCGGCTAACACAACATCAAGTAAAATACCGTGGCGAAGCGCTGAGGCTCGTAGCGCCGGTACAAACAGGTTAAACGTGGCATTGCTGACGATACCGAGCTTGAAGTGTGTCAGTGGCGATTTGGTGGCCTGTTGTTGATCATGGCTTTTGTCCAGAGCTTTGATCAGTCGGTTGCACTGGTTCAATGAAAGCGATGTGGCTGCCAGTTGGCAGGCCCGGTCCAGGCTGTTATCAGCAGAGAGCATTTGCGCGCATTGCTCGTTAAAATTTTCAGGAGCAGGCAGTAGCCAGGGCAGGTCATTCATGCGGGATTCTCAGCAACTATCGAGGCGAATAATCACAAGAGGAGCGGTCAATTCAGTTTTTCTGAAATGACAGCGGAAATAGCGGCAACACCTGTGAGCTTTTCCATCTCATCAAGAGCAAACTTGATGCCGAACTCCTGCTCGATAGCCATCAGTAGTCGAACCTGATTGAGGCTGTCCCACTCCTCAATATCCTCCTGAGTGGTCTCTTCAGAAAACTGGTAGGAATCGTCGGTAAAGGTGTCTTCAAAAACAAGCGCGAGGCGCTCCAGTGTATCCATGCTGTTTGCCAATTTAAAATTCAGTAAATGTTTTCAGGGGTTATTTATGCAGAGGCCAGTATATACATTTCAGGGTGAAAATCATCTGCCGGTCGGTCGCAAAAAATGACCCTTAAACCAGTATTTGCCGGGCTTCCGGGTGGCTCAGAAAATCTCTGGGGCTGGCGGTGAAGCCATAGGCGCCGGATTGAAACACCACCACCAGGTCTCCGGTTTTCAAAAGTGGCAGTTCATATTTGTTGGCCAGAATATCCAGTGGTGTACACAGTGGCCCGACAATATTGACTGCCGCTGTGTCTTCGCTGACCACATTATTGCCAATGCAGACCGGGTAGTTTTTGCGAATGACTTGGCCAAAATTGCCGGATAGTGACAGGTGGTGGTGTAAGCCACCATTGGCAATGGCGAAGGTTTCTCCACGGGATTCCTTAACATCGATAATTTCGCACACGTACACACCTGCCTCGCCAATGAGGTAACGGCCCAGTTCAATCACTATTTCTGCTTCGGGCAGTTTCGGTTGGTATTCTTTCAGCAGTATTTCAAGGTTGTCGGCGATGGGTTGCAAGTCCAGACGCTGTTCGCCGGGGAAGTAAGGGATGCCGAAACCTCCGCCGATATTTAGCCATCTAACGGGTGAAGGCGCATGTTCTGCGAGCTGTATTGCCAGTTGAAACGTTTTTGTTTGCGCTTCGATAATGGCGTCGGGTTTGAGGTTCTGAGAACCACTAAAAATATGAAAACCGACAAACTCAAATGGTAGTTCACCGATGCGTTTGAGCATTTCGGGTACGCGCTCGGCATCAACACCAAATGGTTTCGGGCCGCCCGCCATTTTCATGCCGGAGGTTTTGAGCTCAAAGTCCGGGTTTACACGCACAGATACGACAGGGTTGAGGTCGTGGGTGCTGGCAATTATGGACAGCCGCTCCATTTCACCTTCCGATTCGAGGTTGATGATAATGCCCGCTCTGGCAGCGGCTTCGAGCTCTTCATTTGATTTTCCCGGGCCGGCGAAGCTGATCTCTTTGGGGTTGATGCCTGTGGCTAACGCGACTTTTAGTTCGCCCCCCGAAGCGACATCCAGCCCATCTGTAATCGTTGAAAAATGGTTAACCACATCGGGCATGGGGTTGGCTTTCATGGCGTAGTGAAGGCTGATTCCTGAGGGCAAAATGCGTCGAAGTTCGGCAACACGGTCTGTCATCAATTGACGGTCGTAAGCATAGAAGGGTGTCTGGCCTACTTTCGCAGCCAGGTCCGTGACCGGCATGCCGCCTATTTGAAGACAGTTGTTGACGACGGGAAATTGCGCCATATCCGTATGCTGGGGTTGAGGTTTGCTCACCGGTTTACTCCTGTCCGTTATCCTGAAAAATGTTTTGGTGTTGAATGGAAAGCATTTTTCGGTCTATTTTGCCATTTTGATTATGGGGTAATTCGCTTTCAACAATAACGGCCTGAGGCACCATAAAGCCGGGTAGTTCTTTTTTACAGTGTGTAAGAATAGTTTTTTCCAAACTCTCAACGTTACTGTCTGTTGGGCTGGCAACGATCAGAATAGCCTGCCCGAGAGTGGGGTGGGGTAAACCCAGCGCAGCCACCTCTTTTATTGCTTTCAGGTTATAAATAACCTCTTCCACTTCAGACGGGCTGACCCTGTAGCCGGAGGTTTTGATCATTTCGTCCATGCGACTGATAAAGTAGAGGAAGCCTTCCTCGTCTTTCTTTACCTGATCGCCGGACCATACGGCAATTTCAGTAATGGGAATATCTGTTGGCCTGCCAGGGGAAGGCTTAAATCGTTCGGCAGTTTTCGCCTGGTCGCCCCAGTAACCCATTGCTACCAATGAGCCACGGTGTACCAGTTCTCCTGGTTCGTGAGGGTCACACTCCGTGCCATCGGGGCGCACCACCATGACTTCGGCATTGGGAATTGCCTTGCCCATGGAGTCGGGGCGGATGTCGATCTGTTCCGGTGGCAGAAACGTGGAGCGAAAAGCCTCGGTCAGTCCGTACATCAGGAACACGTTTGTTTTTGGTAGCGCTTTCCGCAATCTGGCGGTCGTTGCTTGTGGCATGGCTCCGCCACTATTGGTGATGTAACGCAAAGTTTCAGCAGCAGCTTGGGGCCATTCCAGTTGCGCCAGCTGGTTCCAGAGTGGTGGTACGGCAGCCAGGCCGGTGATCTGGTATTTTTCGATTGCCCTGACCACATCCCTTGGCAACAGATAATCCATTAGCGTGACTGAAGCGCCTACCGAAAAAGCCGTTGTCATCTGACTGAAGCCGTAATCAAAGCTGAAGGGCAGTGCGGCCAGCAAGCGGTCTTCGGCAGTGTTGTTCAGGTAGGAGGCGACGCTGTGCGCGCCGGTGACCATGTTCTTGTGTGAGAGCACAACGCCTTTGGGGTTGCCGGTACTGCCAGAGGTATAAAGAATGGCAGCCATATCCGCATCGATGCGGGTGTGATGGTTCTGTTCGCTGCCGGTCGTTGTGAAAGACGTCCAGTTAAGCGTTTCATAGTGTGATTGTTGCCCTGTAGCAGGCCGTTCGTCTTCCACAACAATAACGGTTGTCAGATCCGGGCAGCTGTCCAGCACGTCGCCTAAAATGCCGAGTCGCTGGGCCGAGGTAATCAGTACTTTAACGTTGCAGTCCTGAAGAATATAGGCAACCTGAGCAGGTTTGAGCAATGGATTTACGGGCACAAAAACACCGCCTGCGGCGGCAGCACCAAACAGACTGAAAACATTTTCAGGCAGTTTGGGCAGATAAGTGGCGACCCGGTCATTGGGGCAAATACCCAGTGACCGCAACCCTGCGGCGGCATGGGTTATTTGACGATCCAGCTCTGCATAATTGAATTGCTGGTCTTTAAAAAACATGGCTCGGGCTTCAGGCGATTTTTTTGCCTGTTTGCTGATAAGCTGGTGGAGAAGTTCTGTCATGATTGCCACTGTTCCAATGTTAGCTTCGCCGGGAATAGCTCTTGAGTGGCGGGATTATAGCGATTTTTGTCAATACCGCGTAACCTGTCGGCTGTAGGCTTTTACCGTTGATCAGATTTGGGTGTGTTGATTGAAAATGAATCGAAAAACGATTGTTTCCCTGTTGCTCGTGGCTCTTTTGATTGCCGTGGAAGCGGTGGCAGAGTTGCCAGACACTATTGACAAAATCAGAGGCAGTGTTGTGGGTATTGGCACGGTGTTTCCTTCGGCCAAGCATCGGGATGCCGCTTCGCCCCCCATGACATTCCGGGGCACAGGTTTTGCGGTGGGCAATGGCCGTCAGGTGGTCACCAATTACCATGTTATTGAAAAAGTGGTTGATGTTGAGAAAGGGGAGTTACTGTCGATTTTCAGTGGCCGTGGCAGTAACGCAAAAGTGCACACCGCAAAAATTGTGAAAGTGGATGAAGCGCACGACTTGGCGTTACTGCAATTTGTCGGCCCTGCGTTACCGGTTTTCAAGCTGGCGGAATCGCGGTTTTTGCGAGAGGGCGAAGAAATAGCCTTTACCGGCTTTCCAATCGGGCTGGTACTGGGCTTGTATCCGGTTACCCATAAGGGCATTGTGTCGGTGGTGACGCCGATAGTGATGCCTGCGCTGTCTTCAAAACATCTGACCGCTGCGCAGATTAAGCGTGCAAGAGAGCGGTTTAATGTCTACCAGCTGGATGCTACCGGTTATCCGGGCAATAGTGGCAGTCCGGTTTACGATGTGGAAACCGGTGAAGTGGTTGCGGTGATTAATAGCGTATTTGTGAAAGAGTCAAAAGAGGCCATGTTGAGTAACCCTTCCGATATCAGCTATGCCATTCCGGTAAAGTATGTCCGGGAACTGCTGGGCTCTTCTGCAACCGAAAGTCCGAATTAACAGGCCTGGATTAAAGGCAGGTAGCCGCATAATGCTGGATAGTTTTTCTGCGACTGGTAATTTTAAATCTACCAGACTTTTCGGAATGATCGCAGGGTTAATTCTGCTGTCCATTTCTCTGAAGCCGTTTTTTTCTTTCCCTGATTTTGGCGGCTGGATCATTGCCTCCGGTTTAAGTTATTTTTTGTTGCTGTTTTATTTGCCTCGCCTTTGGTTGGTGGTTTTGCCTCTGGTGACGGTCTGTTTTGATCTGACGACCTACACGGGCAGGTTTCTTTTTAACGAGCTGGATCTGGTTTTTCTGGCCACCATTGCCTTTGCCTGGTGTTCAGGTTGTTTTTCTTTTTTCCGTGCTTCCAGAAAGTTGCCTTTGCTGTTAACAGTCAGTTATCTGTTTGTTGTGTTATCCGGGTTTTCTGCCTGGCCGTCATTTCTGTTTCCGCCGGAAGCTGTATCCGGCAACCCTTATTATTTGCCGGAGTATGGTTACAAAGTGGTTAAAGGCCTGCTCTGGGGGCTTTTCCTGACACCGCTGTTGCTGAACAACTTTTCCAGTGACAGGGAGAAAACGCTACAGTGGATGCTGGCCGGTTTTTGTAGTGCAGCCATCGTGCTTGGCGGTGTAATCTTCTGGGAAAGAGGCATTTTTAGTGTGCTGTTTTCAGGCAGCCACTGGTATCAGTTGGCCGGGGCTGTGTTTGATCTTGCTTCCTCGTATCGGACAACCGGTATTTTTTCTGATATGCATACGGGAGGGGAGGTGATAGACGGTGTTATTTTACTGCTTCTGCCTGCTACCCTTTGCGGGGGTTTTTATCAGGGAAAGGTCTGGTTAAGAGTTATTGCAGTTGTTGCATTCGGCGCGCTTGCTTACTGTACTGTTGTGGGCTTTACACGGGCGACCTATGCCGCTTTTTTCTTTTCATCGGTGTTGTTTTTCGGCCTTTTTTGGCTTCACCACAAGCGGACGACTTCCCATGGTGAGAGGTTTCCGTCAGGATTGCTGGGTGTTGTGCTTGCATTGGCAATGGTGGCAGCATTTGTCGCTTTTAAATTTGCCGGCAGCCTGGGGTTGGTCTGTTTTGTCGGGTTGATTCTGTCGGGCATTCCATATTACTGGTTATTATCGAAGCAGCTTCTGGTTGCAAGGCTTACCCTGTTCGTGGGTGTTATTTTTATGGCATTGGCGGTGAAAGCGCATTTGCAAAGCAGCTGGGTTAGCTCTTCTGTGTTCAAGGCAGTTGTGATTGTCCTTGTCTTCGCCGTTGCCTACGGAATGCTGCTGCTGTTGTCTTCTCGTATGGTCAATCAGAGTCGTTTTAACGGTGTGATTCTAATCGTGTTTCTGGCCTTGTTTCCTGCTGTTTTTGCCATTGCGCTGGGCGGTTATAAGTTTAATGAGCGGATGGGAGAGGTAGGTAGAGATTTCGACAAGCGCCTTGTGCATTGGGAGAAGGTGGTTGAAAGCTCCGGTTCGGGTGTGTTTGTCGGATTGCTGGGGAATGGTGTCGGCTCTTTTCCGGCGAACTATTTGTATCAATACCCGGAAGCCTTAGCCGATGTGGGCAGTTTTGCTGTTGAAGGTGCTGACGGTAGGCGGTATATCGCGATTGGGCCGGGAGAAGATCTTGCGTTTGGCCAGAGAATTCCGTTGGTACCCGGAACTGAATACAAAGTTTCCATGCAGGTGAAAGCAGCCGGAAAAGGAAAAATTGCGGTCTTTGTTTGTGAGCGCAATCTGATTTTTGCCAATAATTTTCACCCGAATTGCAAGACGACCCTGATTCGCTTCACAGATACAGCTGGCCAGTTCAGGCAATTTTCGGCCACTGTGAACTCTGGAAAAGTGGGTTTGAAGCCCTCCCTGCAGCGGTGGCCAACAACGTTATATCTGAAAAATTTCACCAAACAGCGGGTGAATATTGATGAAATAGTCTTTTCCGCAGGTGGTGAGAATGTGTTGAAAAACGCTTCTTTTGAGCAGGGGGCGGATAGCTGGTTTTTCTTTAACGACTACGCCCACCTTCCCTGGCATATAAAAAACACCTTTCTGCAGGCATGGTATGACACTGGCTGGCTTGGGTTGCTGTTACTGCTGGCGCTGGTTGCGCTGTTGGCAAAGCGTGCTGTTTCCTCAAGTGATCATGCTGCTTATCTCGCGTTGTGCTGTGTGGGGGTATCAGGTATCGGAGTGTTTGGTCTGTTTGGTTCGCCCCTCGACTCGGCGCGAGTCAGCTGGATGTTTTATTTGTTTTTGTTTTCGGCAATTCTGTTGCCTAGGGACCCCGTCTCTGTGAATCGAAACGCTGCTATTAATAATGAGGTCATCAACGGGTGAAGAAAGTATTGGTGCTGATGGTTTGCCGCCACAATATCTGTCGTTCGCCTATGGCTGAAGGTATTCTGCGGAATCACTTGAAACAGGCGGGGTTACACAAGAAGGTAAAAGTTAATTCAGCGGGAACACACGGTGACGGTGAGGGGCATCGTGTTGACGAGCGAGCCAGGAAAGTGGCGATATCACAGGGCGTAGATTTAAAAAAGCACCGCTCCCGGAGAATCAACCTCAAGGATTTCGAGAAGTTTGATCGCATTTATGCCATGGATCAGGCAAATTATGTTGACTTGCAGGGGATGTGCCCACCGGAGTTCTGTCATAAACTGAAACTGGTTATGAGCTGTGCTGATAATGCTATGTATCCGGAGGTGCCGGACCCTTATTATGGTGGCCTTGGCGGGTTTCAGGAGGTTTTTGTTTTACTGGACAACGCGATGTCAGGATTGATAAATCAGCTGCTGTATGATTTGGACAGTTGAAGCGGGAGTTTTGAAAAGCGTAAGAAACGGAATGACAGGCTATAGTCCGTCGATGGTTCATTATTATTGATGGTTTCAGGTAGCTTTAAAAATATAAAGGGCAGGCAGACGGTAGGAAAGACTATGAGGGAAGAGGCGGACTCATTAATAGAAAGCTTCCGACGTTATTTCAAGGTTGGGTTAGCGATAAGCCCCGAGCAGAAGCAGGACGTGTATGGTATTCGTTACCGGGTTTACTGCGAGGAGTTTCAGTATGAAGATGCTGATCAGTTTCCAGACAACATGGAATATGACGTTTTTGATGAACATGCGCTGCACGGGCTGATTACCCATATCGGTACAGGGCGACCTGCCGGGTGTGTGCGTCTGGTACCCGGCACAAAAGGTGTGGGGGTGAGCAATTTGCCGCTGGAAACCTACTGTGCAGACAGCCTGAATAAAGGGTTTATTGAGGGGCTGAAAGCTGAACGATCCAGTATGTGTGAAATTTCACGACTGGCTGTTGATGGCGCATTCCGTCGGCGTGCGGGGGAGGCGATTACCCGGTTTGGTGAGGTGGACGCCATTGACTGCTCGCTGCATGAACGGCGTACATTTTCCTTTATTTCTGTAGCGGCATTTCTGGCCGCAACTGCCATGAGTGAATTGTCTGGCTGCACGAATGTGTTCGCCATGATGGAACCTTTCCTGCCGCGATTGCTGAAACGCTCTGGCATTGATTTTCTCAAGGTGGGCTGTGATATTGACTATCACGGTATCAGGGCACCCTATTTTTCCACACTGGAGTCGGCGCTGAGGAGCATGGAGCCGGGGATGAGAGAGCTTTATGAACCGATATATGACGATATGGAAGCAGAGTATCAGCTTATCACTTCCGGTTCAGAATGATGGTGTGCGTCTGATGCAACCGCGCGATAATTCTTTTGGAGAAGGCTCTGATGGCAAGCGGTTTTAATTATCAGGAAGCCTTTTCCCGCAACCTTGGCTGGGTAACCGAGGCGGAACAGGCGTTGCTCTCTCAAAAGTGTGTGGCCATTGCCGGAATGGGAGGGGTTGGTGGCGGGCATCTGTTAACGCTTGCCCGGCTGGGTGTCGGGCGATTCCGAATTTCTGATTTTGATCAGTTCGAGCTGGCCAATTTTAATCGTCAGGCAGGTGCTTCAGTCAGCCATTTGAATAGAGACAAGGTTGATGTGCTGGCTGAAATGGTGCTGGATATTAATCCGTCGCTTGACCTGGAAAAATACCCTGAAGGCGTGAACGAAAGCAATCTTGACCGTTTTCTGGAAGGGGTTGATCTTTATGTGGATTCTCTGGACTTCTTTGCCCTTGATGCGCGCAAGGCGATTTTTGCTGCCTGTGCGCGTAAGGGCATTCCTGCGATTACTGCTGCGCCGCTGGGCATGGGGGTGGCATTTTTGTATTTCATGCCAGGCCGGATGACCTTTGAGCAATATTTTCGGTTGGAAGGGCAACCCGAGCAGGAGCAACTGGTGCGATTTTTAATGGGATTGTCTCCGGCAATGCTACAGATCCCTTATCTGGTTGACACTAGCAGGGTGGATTTCGCCAGACAAAAAGGGCCGTCGACGATAATGGCCTGCGAGTTGTGCGCGGGTATGGCCGCAACACAGGCGCTGAAAATTTTGCTTGAACGGGGTGAAGTGGATTGTGCTCCCAGGGGAATCCATTTTGATGCATATCGCAATAAGCTGAAAACCACTTGGCGGCCCTGGGGAAATAATAACCCGCTCCAGCGGTTGGGTATAAGAATTGCCAGAAAAAGGGTGTTTAAAAAATAGCCGCATTTCCCATGACGGAGTTGGACGTTATCAGGCTTTGGAATGGTCGCTAAATACCTGCTCAAGAGGCAGGCGTGCGGAGCGAGGCGGTTTCTCCTTTTTCGGGTAACCTGTTCGAAGTAGCATGTATAAAGTTTCAGAGTCTGCTAACTGGAAAATTCCATTGCACTTTTGCTGTATTTGCTGTGCCTGGTCAGTTAGCTCTTTGGGAACCGTTCCTTCCTGTAGCCTGTTGATCTGATCCGACACCACATAATAGGGGTGTACCGCGAGACCCTGAGCGTTCAATGCATTCCAGCAACGGACCAGAAGACGGCCCGCCTCAATAGCGCCCTGGCGATTGTTCTGGCCAACAATGGCAATGATTGCCGGGGCCTGCCTGACCGGGGCAGAGTCTATTTTTGCCAGCAACTTGTAAATACCCAGTTTGTTTAACCACTTCATTCGGTTCCAGTTGCTTATTCCACGCAGCATCAGGCTGCCTCCGGGCGGCAGCCCCAGTGTATCAATGTCGAGGCCGTCAGAATTTTTTACAGAGTCCTTTTTGAATCGAAGGCTGGCTCCCAGCCACTCATGAACCTCCTTTGTCTGGAAACGTATTTCTGTGGCAGATTTCACCAGTTCCCAGAGCCCGTTCCTTTGATCCCGTTCTTCAATAAATAACAGCCTTGCGTTTCCACAGGAAAGCGTTTCGATGCTTTGTTGAGCCGAATGTTTCAGCGGTTCTTTTTGGTAGGGGAAACGGTTGGTGTGGCGGTTCAGGATAGTTTTCAGAGTGTCAGAATCCAGAGCAGAGGCTTTTGCGCTGGTCTGCGTAAAGCTGATTTGTGCATAATACGGGCAGGTATCTCCGCTGGCTGGAGGCCAGTGCACAGAGGGTTCAAGGCCGTAGCTGTGCAGCAACGTGCAAATGTTTTCTATGCTTCCCCCTATGGATAGCAAGGTAGCCTGGCTCTCGGGAGGAAAGGTTTTTCCTGCGACTCTTTCTGAATCATATTTCACCGTCAGCCGGGTGCCATCCCAATCAAAGTGCCAGGGCTGGCTGTTGTCGGCAGAGGGGGCACTGTGCGCCGCAGTAATGAGTTGTTGGATAATATTCATTGCCGGATTATGGAGAGAATACGGCAATGCGTCAAAGCCCGTGTCTGGACAAAAACATACCCGTTGTGGGTGGGTGAGAGATGAGGTGGGGTTTGTTATCAAGTGACTGTCAGCATTATTTACAATTGATGTTTGGGTGGCGTTGATGTCGCTTTTTCAGATAGGCCGAATTCTAAAAAAACTATTTTAAATCAGTATCTTAGGTGTTTTTTTTTGTCGGTTTATTTTTTTGGCATGCAAAGTGCATTATTCGTAGCTGAGTGTTTTGTCTGTTCTGTTGTAAACGTAAGGATCGCGATTTTGTTTTTTAAGCTGAAGCAACAGGGCAGGAAAAATTAAAATGGAGATGGAAAAAATGAAATTAGCAACACAATTGAAGCAAGTAGCTCTGGTATCAGTACTCTCTGTTTTCGGCGTATCTGCCGCAAACGCCGTGCCCCTGATTACCCAGTGGGGTTCGGAACAGGAATTTGAATTTACTGCCTGGGAAGACACCAATGGTGGTGGCGGTGATGATATTTTTGCCAGCGGTGCAAGTGGCAGCAATGTCGCTGGTGTGACCAAGCTGGCATGGGGTAGCCCTACCGGTAGCCCTCGCAGCAGCATCGTTATTAATCCTGGTGTTGATCCGACCCAGCCAACCAACGCTCTGGTTAATTCAAATGTAACAACCAGTACTGATGGTGTTTTGCAACTGGCCGATTTTGGACTTGGCCCGGTTCTGGCTCACAACAACTTTGCGATCAGCAATGCTTTCCAGACACTGGATACGGCCACTGGTACGGATTACGTGGTACTGGAAGCGCTGGCTCCGCCACTGGGTGCACTGGCTCCACGCGTGCTTACCTTTGGTATTAATTTTGCGGAAACCAATAACGCCCTGACTGGCGATGCCTGCCCTTCAGGTAACCCAGGAACAGGTTGTAGTGACATTTTCACGCTGAGCGGTTTGGATCTTGGTCCAGAAGTTGATGTGATCGATTCCGATGACGACGCCTTCCAGATTGATCAGTTCCTGATCCCTGCTGATGGTGGTGGTTTCATTAAGTACACTGTTTATCTGCTGGCAGAAGGATTGGGCTTCCTGGATAATGCAGTTTGTTCGGTCGCTGGTGCGGAAGATGGCTGTATTGGTCTGATCACACTGGAAGGACAAACTAACGCGTTCCAGCTGAGATTCGCCATTACGGCTGAAGAGATTCCAGAGCCAGCTACACTTGCTCTGTTTGCTGGTAGCCTGCTGCTGATGTTGGGTCTGCGTCGCAGAAAGCACCAAAGCTGATAGATTTGTCAGGCATTAGAAGGCGGCCCTGTTTACAGGGCCGCTTTTTTTATGCGTCGATTTTATGGATACAAGCTTTATGTGTTGCAAAAGCCTCTATGAAAAATTCCCTGTTTCGTGGTAACTTCTATCTGGTAATTTCAGTCGGGAATGTTGTGCTAAAAGGCACAACGCTGCTTATATGCAACAGTTTTCTGCTGCTGGATGTAAGATAGCTATGTCGTACGCTGGATAACACAGCGTGCGCACCTGAATAACGTATTAAAAACAAGTCAAATGGATTGTTGATATGAACAAATATTTCCACAAAATTCTTTTAATCTGTGTCACCCTTGGGCTGTTTGCCTGCAGTGGTGATCCGACGGGTGCCAAAAACCTTGAAGATGCCAAGCAATTTATCTCGGAAGGTAAAAGCAAGGCGGCAACTATCGAGCTTAAGAATACGCTTCAGAAAGACGAAGGTAATCAAGAAGCCCGTTGGTTGCTGGGCAAGCTCTATCTTGAGTCAGGTGATTATGCAAATGCGATTAAAGAGCTTGATAGGGCTCTGGAGCTCGGGCAGTCGCATGACGATGTTTTGCCGTTACTGGCAGAGGCGTACCTTGCCGTGGGAGATAAAGAAAAGCTTGCAGGGCTTCCGGTAGCTAATCTCACTTCTGCCAGTTCCCGTGCTTTCGTGCTCGCGGCGCAGGGCCTGGGGATTTTGAGCAGGGAACGGATTGAAGAAGCAGCGTCTCTGGTGAGTCGTGCCATTGAGGAAGATCCTCAATCTGCATTTGCACTTGTTGCCGATACACGAATCACGGCTCTTCAATCAAATGGTCAGTTTGACGAGGTGTTACGGAAACTTAATCATGTGCTGGAAATTGACCCGGGTTATGCACCAGCCTTGAGCTTGCTGGCGGATATTGAATTCCAGACAGCCCGACTGAACTTGGCTGAACAATCCTATAGCAAAGCGATAGATGCTGGCTCCAAGAACCTGGAAGACTATTACAAAAGGGCTCTGGTTCGTTTACAGCTGGGAGATGTTGAGGGCGCTGAAAAAGATATTAAGGCGCTTGCACAACGTGTTCCCAACCACCCTGGGGTGTATTACCTGAAAGGTTTAATCTTTTTTCAGGAGCAAAATTTTAAGGATGCCATTTCTTCTTTTGAGGTGAGCAGCAAGTTTGAAACCCGGTATCCCATGTCTCTCCTGTATCTTGGGCTGGCTCATAATATCGAAGGTAACTTCCGCCAGGCTGAGGATTTTGCCTACCGCTTTTTATCAATAGTGCCCGACAATGCTGCCGGTCGGCGATTGCTGGCCGGACTTAAAGTGAAGTCTGGTGAAGCAGAAGAAGCGCAAGAGTTATTGACTCCATTGCTGGAGCAATCTCCAGACGATGCCAACGCCTTGAACATTCTGGCCAAGGCCTTAATGATGCAGGGCAAAAAGCAGGAATCGATAGATCTTCTCGCCAGGATAGCCAAACTGCAGCCTGATTCTGCTGAGGCGAGATTAAGGCTTGGAGCCAGTTTGCTCTCTTCCGGGCAGGAGGAAATGGGGCTGCAGCAGATTCAATCCGCGCGGGATCTTAACCCTGAACTGCAACAGGCCGATATTTTGATTGTGGCTGCGCATCTGCGTGATGGTGATTACGATGGTGCCATGAAGGCTGTAGACAAGTTTGCTGAAAAGAACCCCAATAGTGAGGTTACCCATAATTTGAGAGGCAGAATTTATCTGGCCTCTCAAAAAGAGCAGGAAGCTCGAGTATCGTTCGGTAAGGCTCTGGATCTTGATCCAGGAAACCTGACAGCCATTCACAATCTGGCATTTCTGGCAGTCAAGGATAATCAGAAGGATCAAGCGAAGAATTATTATCTGGAAGCACTGAAATATCACGATAATGATCTGGGTATTTTGCTAAAACTGATTGCGCTTGAAGAAATCAATAAAAACTATGATGCCATGGTTGCTTATATGGAGAGAGGGCTGAAGGCACATCCGGGCTCTGCTTACCTGAAAGTCTTAATGGCGCGCTACCATATTCTTCAGGGCAAGCCAGAACAGGTGCCTGTGGCGCTTGGGGATATGGATGTAAACCAGAGAAACCTTCCTGATGTGATCAATGTGCTGGGTCTTTCGCAGCTTGAACGCGGTCAGTTTTTCGAAGCGAAGAATTCGTTTGAAAAGCTTTCCAAATCACGTCCTGATGCGCCTCAGGCCAGATTCCATCTGGGAAAAGCTTATTTGGGGCTGAATGATAAAGCCAAGGCGATGAAGGAATTCAGGGCCGCATTTGAGATATCGCCGGGGTATCTGGCACCGCGCATTGAGTTGACGAAGCTTTTATTCGAGCAGAAAAATAAAAAAGAGGTGCAAGACCAACTGTCTTTATTGAAAGAGATTGCTCCGGATTATTACGAAGTCCTGCAACTGGAGGGGGAGAAATACCGCCTCGATGGGAAACAGGAAAAAGCATTGGAACTTTTTGCGCTGGCTCACGAGAAGATGCCTTCAACCAGGAATATGCTGATTCTGGCGAGGCAAATGCTCAGTATGGGTGATCGCCAGGCGAGCCGTCAGTTGCAGGAGTCCTGGGTTGAGGAGCACCCTCAGGATTCGTTAGCTCGCCTTGAGCTGGCGCGTCTGTACATTACTGATAATGAAGAAAAACTCGCTCAGGAACAATATTCTGCTGTGTTAGCGATAGATAAGCAGAATTTACTGGCGCTCAATAATCTGGCCTGGCTGTTGCGCGAAACAGACACAAAACGTGCTCTTGAGTATGCCGAAGAGGCTGTGCGCCTTGAGCCGAAATCAGCAGCAGCTCTGGATACGCTGGCAGTGGTGCAATCGAAAACCGGCAACCATCTCAAGGCTCAACGCTCGATCGAGCGGGCGCTGGAAATTTTCCCCCGGGACCCTTCCCTTCTTTATCACAGTGCTATGATTACGGCAGAGGCGGGTAACGAGGCAAAAGCAAAACAGCAATTGCAAGCATTGCTGGCTGAAAAGGCTGAATTCCCGGAGAAAGAGGAGGCAGCAGCTCTTTTGAAAACACTTAAATAGGGTATAACAAGTGTACTGTGAAGCCCGCCGAATGGCGGGCTTTTTTATGCAGCCGCTTGGCTGTGGGCAGGTGTGTTAGAGGATTTTGCTCTAAAAACCAGAATCAACAGAGCCGGTAACAGCAGCAAGTCGAATACCAGCGCCGCCAGCAGACCTGTGCTGGTGAGCAGTCCGAAACTGTTCATGGGCACAAAGGCGCTTGCCAGCATCAATACAAATTGTGAGCAGAGGATAATAGTGGTTGTCATAACCGCTCTGCCTGCCTGCCGGTAGGTTCTGGCCATTGCCATAACAGGATTGGTGCCCCGTCGCACCCGGTGGATAAAACCGTGATATATGTGGATGGTGTCATCAATGGCAATGCCAACAGCAACACTGGCGATCATGGCCGTTGCCATATCCAGCCAGATGCTCATGATCCCCATCAAAATGAAAATCAGCAAGACAGGTGACAGGTTGGGAATCATGCAGATCAGTGCATCCTTCAGGGATCGCCACAGGGCCAGCATCAATACAAAAATCAGTAGCAGTGCGCCGCCCAGGCTGTAAACCTGTCCCTTGATGAGAAGGTCTTCCTGGTCTGAAAACATGCGCGCGGCCCCGGCAGTGTCCCAGCTGATATTGGCTGGCAGGGTTTCCTGCAGTTGCTGCCTGATGCGAAGCATCACCTCCCCTATCTCGTTAGCGCCATGAACATTGAGATTCAGTGGAATTCGGGCGATGCTGTATTCCTCGTCAATAAAGTCATACAGATCTTCACCATCGTAAACAAACAGGTACTGACTGATCAGTTCAGGGTTGTCGGGTATTGCTCGGAAGGTGGGATTTTCTGCATTGAAGCCCCAATGCATTTCTTCTACAAAATCTGCAATGGACACTGTTTTGTCGACTTCCGGTTGTTGCTCAAGCCATGTCTGGAGTTCCCGTATGTAGATCAGTACTTCCGGCTGGATCAGCTCTTCTGGTTCTGCCGAGGTTAATATGATTTCCAACGGCATGGTGCCAACCAGTTTTTGCTGGATGTGTTCGGTTGCCTTGCGCAACTTGTGACCGGGGTGGAAAAATGCCTGTACGTCTGTTTCGACGTCAACTTTCAGTATATAGGGAACACCGGCCCCCAGAAGCAGAACAAACATGACCAGCACTACCACGGGCTGCCGGATACCAATGTGAAAAAGTCCACGCACCAGCTTGTCGATCAGTAGCAGGCCCGATTTCCGGTTTGGCCACTCCTGCCGGTCAAAGCGGGCGAAGATCGGCGGCAGCAAGTGAATCACGATGAAATAAATGACAAATACACCCGCTGCTGCTGTCAGACCAAATACCTTGATCGGCGGTATTGGGCTTAGCCCAAGTGAAGCCAGACCTGCTGATGTGGTCAATGCACTGAACAGCGCAGGCCGTTTGACCTCGCGCAGGGCGGAATCAACGCGCCGCTTGCCTGACAGACCGCGCATGGAAGCGTAGTGCAGGGCGTTGTAAAAGTGGATCAGGGTGGCGATCGTCAATGCTGACAGGAGTGGTGGAATAATCCCGGAAATGGAGTTAAAGGGTTGCTCGAATACCACATAGAAAGCAAGGGTCGAACCAACAACGGCACTGGTTGCTACTCCTGTTGTTACCACAGCAATAACGCGGCGAAACAATAGCCATATCAGTAGCAGTCCGGCAATGACGGTGGCGGGTATAAAAATCATATTATCCCGCTGAATAATTCGCATTTGGGCCACATCGGTACTGATCTCTCCGGCCATGGCAGTAAGGTAACCGTTTATGCGATGCTGCCTGACAAGTGCCAGTACATCTTCTTCCAGAGCCAGGTGTTTGATGCTGTTGTTCAGCGCCTGGGGAATGACCACCATGGCAATTGCCGATCCGTCAGATGCGACCAGCGAATTTTTGGCAAACCGGTCGCCCACCGCTTTGGCAAGGCGTTCCTTTGGGCTGGTTTCAGCGAGTTCTTCAATGTTGATCAATGGTGCAACGAGGAATCCGTTTTCAGAGGCGCTGATATGATCCTGTCGACTGATGCTGACCACATCATCGATTAACGGGTGTTCCTCCAGTGATTCTGTCAGGGCATGGTAGGCGCGGAGGAAGCCGTCTGAGAAAAGTGCAACGCCCTCAAAGAGCAATACGATCACTTCATCGTCAGGGAAAGTTTCCCTGACCTTTTTGTCGGCGACAATAGACGGCGCATCTGGAGGAAGAAATGTTGATGGTGTGTTGTTGATGTTCAGGTTTGGTAACAACAGGTTGGGTATGGTGATAATCAGAGCCAGACAGACAAAGCTGAAATACAGGTGCCAGGGCAAACGTCGAACCCGTTTGGCGAGGGTAAGATCTTCTGCCGTCTGCAGTTGAAGCTCAACAGCCACTTCGCCATCGAAAAGTGTTTTACAGGCCTGCAGCTGCACGGGTATTGATTGGCCGTCAACACCTCTGAACGTGCAGGTCTGTTCGTGAGGCGTGTCATTTTTAGTCGTCTGTACTGCCTGATCCAGATAGCTGCGAACCTGACTCTGCTCCGGTTCTGGCACAAAATCCAGAATCAGCATCGACTCAAGGTCTGGACCACTGGCAAGCCCCAGACGCCTTGCAAATGCGTCATTGGCAAAAACGACAATGCCGTAGTGCAGAACAGCATAAGGCTGGCTTTCATCTGCCAGTCGGCTGCGATAAAGCTTTTCGGTGTGAGCTGGGTTGTTACTCTCGTTGTTAATGGTTAATTCCTGTTAAAAGTCCGCTCGCCAGCCCAGTGTCAGCAATGTGTTGTCTTCATGGAATCCACCGACTGTGCCATTGTCGCCGTCAAACCAGTGTGCTTCCAAGTAGATTTCCTGAGCGTCCCAGCCGGTATAGGCCAGCTCCGGATTGAGGTAGAAGTCCTTGTCGTCGAGGCCCGCGAAAAAGCGTGTTTTAAAGCGCCACTGGTTGTCGGCAAACGGTATTTCATAAGAGCCATTAAACGCGTAAATCTCGGTTCTATCCAGCACAGAAGAAGCGTTGAGCAATTTTATGCCGGTAATTTGCAGATTGATGCGGCCGTCGCCATCACCTGGGAAAATTTCCCATGCCGCTCCCCAGTTGACACTTTCAACGGTGTCAAATGTTCCGTTGATTCTGGTGACGGGTGTGTCACCAAGCCAGGCCGCTTCGAATTTCAAGGTGCCACCAAAAGCCTCGACACCGATATCGCCGCCAACAATCCAGCTTCTGGGGTAGCGTGCTTCGATTAAACCGTCCGTTGCGTTATAGCTGAAGTAGGGTAGTGTCTGACGACCATATTGAACGCTGAGGCCATAGTCCAGACCGGAGCCGATACTGCTGAAACGAAGGCCAGCGCCGCCTTCCGAACTGGGCTCATCATTTTTGATCGGGGTGCTTTTGATAAGGGTTTCAAGAGCAGGTGTCGTTTCTAGCCCCAGTATCTCACCGGTGTGTTGATTGACCGGGTACCAGATGCTGTCTTTATCCGGCAATTCCGCTTCACGGAAAGCGGGCAAAATCATCAGATCAATCTTGTTATTGCCGAAGAAATGTTCGTAGCGAATGGCAGCTGAGGCAAGACGGCGGTCTTTCAGGTCATCAATCACAAAACGGCGTAAATCCTGTGTGCTGAGGCGGTCGGTGGGTGGGAACTCATCAATCCGTCCCCAGAGGATTTTCTGTGCGCCTACCGTTAAAATCGAGCTTTCGGATTTGTAGCGAATGAAGGTTTCGTCGTAATCGATGGTGACATCATGCCAGTCTTCCTTGCCGGACTCGGTGTAACCATCCACTCTGGCCGAGGCCTGTACCTCCCACTGAGAGCCATCGGTCCACGACAGGGTTGCCTGACCGTGTGCGTACCCCTGGTGATCGGCTGCCGAGTTGCTGTTGCTGAAAGCACCGTACTCTGCCCATAGGTTGTCAGCCTTAAAAACCAGCTCCCCGTCAGGCTTTTCGGCACGGTCTTCTGTGTGTTGTGCAATAGTGGAAGGGGGTAGGTCGACATCCTGTGCCGTTTCCACAATCTCGCGTTCATCAGCGCCGTCATCTATCAAGAGTATATCGTCTTCAGAGCCAACTTCGCCTGATTCTTCCAGTACGATGGTTTCTGAATCATGGTGATCTGTTTCCATGATCAGTGTTTCTTCATCTTCAATAATCAGCAACTCTTCACTGTCTTCCGCATAGGTATTCAGAACCAGTGTGGTGAGTAACAGGGGCGCGATGGTTTTGATATTCATGGGTGTGTTCCTTGTATTTTGTTCATTCCTGATCGGTTCTTGCGCTGTCACTCTGCGGTCTGAACGGTTTTTCCCGACTGTCATCCGATAATCCTCGCTGACTGAACAGAGCGTCAGGGATATCCTGATCATAACGGATATCGGTTGTGATCAGCTTGGTACTGTGTCCCGTTTTCAGGTTGACCATGGTGCTGTCAAAGATGGTCCAGTAACCCTGTATTTTCTTGATTTTTCTGGCTTGCAGGCGTTTCACGGGCTGCTCTGACTTTCTGCTGTAGTAGTCTATTCGCAGTGGAATCATCAATTTTTTGTAAATACAGCTCTCGCGTTTTGAATAAACGGAGTTCGATTTTTCTACCGGGATACTTTCCAGCAAAACGCAGGTCACACCACCCACCTTGTCCTTGCCGATAATGCGGTGGTGGTCCATATTCACTTCGCGATCTTTCAGGTCCTCATAATAAAAATCCGATCCAACAAAGCGACCGCCTTTGCGAGAAGATGAAATGCGCCGCACCCGGTCAAGGGCCGGTAGGTACAACCACTGGTCGCTGTCATCGCCTTCATAATCCTTGGTTAACAGGCCGGTTTTGTCGACGTCTTCCGGCTGGATAAATCGCATCAGTGTCCAGCGCTCTGCATCACCTTTATCCTTGGCGTAGCTGTAGAGAAGGCGCTGTCTGGGTTCGCCTCCCTGACGGGTTAATATCATCAGCACTCTTGAGCTGGCATCCTCGCCCGTTGGTCTGTCGTACACCGCTTTGGCAAGGGCCAGCCCTTCAGGGGAGCTGCTGGCTGATTTACCATGAGCCTCCAGGCCGACGATTAGCAGCCCTGCGATCATAAAACCAAGGGTTTTGTTCATGAAAGTGCCCGAGAGAGAAAGTCTGTTCATTGTCTGTGTCTGATTATGGGCCGCAAATGCCAGGCTGAAAAGCCTATGTCCGCTGTTTTCATGTTATTGCCGACGATGATTTTTTGAAACAGGCGACCAGCAATAAGGTGGCAATAACGCCAATAGTATCAAATAACAGGTCAGTCAGAGAGCCGTAGCGGCCGGGAACTGTGCGCTGGTATAACTCGTCAACTATGCCATAGCTAACCGAGAACGTTGCTGCCAGCAAAAGCGGATAATGATTCCTTTGGAGCGCCCATACCCAGCAGCCTGTCAGCCCCGCCCAAACCGGGATGTGCAGCAGGTTCTGTATTCCCGGAGGCAACCAGGCCAGCAATTCCTCTGCCGGGGTGGCGCTTGCGCCACCGTGAATGGATGACAGTGCAAACAGTATTGCCATATACATCAGGGGTAACAACAGGCGAAGGCTCATGTTTCAAAACTCACGATCAGAATCGCTCACGCCAGTAGATTACCCGGTCGTGACCACGGTAGGCACCAAAGTTGATGGTGGCGTCAGGCAGGGCAGTATCATTGTTGTAATCGCCGTCCTGGTTCCAGTCAAAGCGCAGCCAGGGGTAATTGGTGAGGTTGACCGAAACAGGGAATTGACCTGTGTCATTGGGAGCAGAAAAAATCAGCCCGAAGGTGCCGGAGGTGACTGCCGCAGCTGAACCAGCTGCGTTCAGTGAGCCATTACTGGTGCCGCTGCCCACCGCTACAGGCTGTGGGTTGGCAATCGGGTTATTCGTAGCATAGGTAATTTCGCTAAACGCCAGTGTACTGCAGGAGTCGTTGGTGGTCGTGATGAAGTTGGTGCCATCCCAGTATTCGGTGCCAAAAATCACGGGCAGGGGAGCGGACTCAGGACCACTGGCGTCTTCAATAACGGTGCGACCAAACCGGAAAACCTGAGGGTTGCCCAGTGCAGCACTGGTGCAATTGGCGGGTGTCAAACAGTCCCCCGAAGTGTCAGGATTTTGGTTGCGGTTGGCGATATCCAGTACAGCCCCGTCGGGGTCTGTCACATCCAGACTAAATTGCGTTTCGGTGAACGGGCCATCAGGTGCAGCGATACGGTTAAGCTGACCGGGAACATCGGTCAACCGGTAAACGCCGTTATCCCATGCAATGGGTGCCGAGGGTGAAACCGTTACGCGTGCATTCAGGTTAATACCGTTATCGGCATTTTCGGCATGATAGTTGATGGCACCAATAGGTACGTCAGGGCTGGTGATCAGGTAGTTTAAGTCAGTATTGTCATAGTTGAGCACGGGATTGCCCGAGCGGTTGCGGGCGGTAAGCGTATAGGTGAGTCGCAGATTCGGCTGGGAGAGATAAGAGAACGAGCCGGTTTTCGTGCCCGATGCCTCACACCATTGATCAAGCGCTTCTCCACTGAGGGCAAAGTCCGCCGGGTAAAAACGGCCAATATTACCGGATTCTGCGGGTGATGCCACGCCGCCAGCGCCCAGGTAATTACTGTCGCCGATATCGGCTATCAGCGTAAAGGTGCCCGCTTCTGTCCAGCTTGCGGTTGTTGATTCAAACTGACCTGGGGTGGCAGTGGCCGTGAACGTGCCGGATGAAAAAGTACCGTTTGCCGCTCCTGGGCCCACTGGAAAAATCAGCGAACCGAATGATGCACTAACGGTTTCCGGTATGGTTTCGTTGCCGTAGTTAGGTGTTCGGTTGCCATCAGCATCCTGAGATTCGACTACCACTCGAAATGATGCGGCGGCGGGCAGAAATCCCGGTAATGCAGTGGTTGTCCCCGGGTTGTTAATCGGCGTGGCGTCGTTACTTTCGGCCAGAATCATCATCAGCGTATAGGGTTTGACGACAAAACCGTTGCTTTCGCCTGTCAGTGTGTCCGATACGTTACCGGGCAGGTTGACGGTATCCCGGGCGTGCAGACTGATATTGCCGACATCACGGTAGCGCAGGCTGAAGGCCGCGCGGGAATCACTGGCAAACAGCAGATTAACGCCGGTGTAGGCGGCGGCCCCTGTACCGCTGTTGTCGTTGCTGGTGGCAATGCTGGTGGTATTGCCATTGTTGGTGATCGCGACTTGCAGACCTGCGCAGTTTTGTGGGTTTTTGCACTCGGCGGCCAGATCCACATTCACTGTCGTGCCAGCCGGGTACACGCCAGTGCAGGAGCCCGTGTCCAAGTCAGTACGTATGGCTTCGATAAACAGATTCTGGGAAGACAGTACACCGGCTACCTGGCTGGGGATGGTTGCAGTGGTCGTGGCTCCTGCGACTTCAATAAAACGGAAGCCGGAGTCTGAAATTACCGTGCTGGGGTCATCCAGGGCGATGGCATTGCCGCTGATTTCAGTGATAGAGCCGTCGCTGACATTGATATTGATTGTCTCGCTGGTGTTGCCGCCCAGATCCGGGTGGCTCAATTGTACGTTCATTGAGTCAGCACCGCTGGAGAAGGTGAGCGTAGCCGTTCCGTCATTGGGTGTGGCATCGCTGATGCCTGTGCCGGACCATGTGCCGCGACCAGTGGATGTGGTGAGTGTAACCGTGGCTGAAAGGGCATCGGTCAGGTTGTGGCTGGCATCATGGGCTTCGATGGTCAGGTTTATGGCTTCGCAGCTGACAGCAGTAGTGGCAAGGTTATTAATGCTGTAGTGGTCCGGCCCTGCGGAGCCCGTACACTGCTCTACCAAGACATCGTCAATATGCCAGAGATCCCAGGTTGAACCACTGCCACCGGTATGCAAAAAACGAAGCCGGAGGCCGCTGTACAGTGCATCGCCGGGTAGCAGAGCACTGTAATTCAGAATCTCACCCTTTGTTCCGCCGCCTTCGTAGGTAATGATCGGTTGCCAGCTGTTGGCATTGTTGAGATATTCCACCACCAGATTTTCGTTGTCGTCGGTATCCTCAGAGCAATTCTGGTTGGTTGGGCAGCCATTGTTCTGGGTATCAAAGCCGCGGCGGACCCAGAACCCCAGGCGGGCGGCTGCGACGTTGGCATCGATGCGATTTGATTTGCTGGTAATGCCATGCAGTCCGGAGCGACCATCAATAGAGACAGAGGGTGACGCTGCGCCGAACGTGATGCTGTTAATACGAACACCGTTATCGGTGTTCCAGTCACTATTGAGGTCGCCATTGTTGTTAAACGCCTCGTAGAAAATCGTACTGGTGGTAGAACAGGTGGCGGCGATATCAATGGTTTCCGTGATCAGCACATCGTCGGCATGCCATAAATCCCAGCCGCCCTGGTTTCCACCCACATGAGTAAAACGCAGGCGGAAGGCTGCGTGCAAGCCATCCGCGGGCAGAGGTTCATCATAGGTGAATATTTCTCCAGAGGTGCCGCCACCGGTATAGGTGATCAGGGTGATCCAGTTGTTACTGCTGTTGAGGTATTGGACCTGGAAATTCTCACCACCTTCCGGGTATTCAGAACATGTCTGATTGGATGGACAGTTGCCCCCCTGAGTGTCGAAACCACGCCTTACCCAGAAGCTCAGTGAAGCACTGGGAACCTGCGTATCAATTGGCCGGGACGTTGCAGAACGAGCCCCATTGCCAGCCTCTATGGAAAGCGAAGGTGTTGGGTTGCCGGTCACTGCGTTGACGCGGGCTTCACTGTCAGTGGTCCAGTCAGCCGTCAGGTCAGCGGTGTTGTTAAATTGTTCCTGAAACAGAATATCACCAGGTGCCGCTTGCAGCCCGGTGGCAGCCAGCAGAAGCAGAGCAGTGATATAACGCCGTAAACACATTCGCTGTTATTCCATTTTTGCCGAAACCTGAACAGTTCGGTTTGAACCAATGTCAGTGCCTCCACACCGGCCAACGCTGGTAATGGTATAGAAGCTTTTACCGGGAACGGAACTGTCGGTTGCACAGCTGACGCTGGCTGAACAGTTTCGCAGCCCTGTGATGCTAAAGCTGGGTGTTAATGCCATCGCATCGCAACGGCCTGTAACCGCTGAAGCCGTTAATGGATTCAGTGTGTCGTAAAACAGGTTGGCCATGCCCAGTTGCGCACCACTTTCTGCTGCGTAAAAAGCCTGCAGTGAAATCGCCTCCTGCGTGGTGGAGGTTGCCGTCTGGCTGGTGGTGCGGGAGAGAGTGGTAATAAAGAAGCCCATGATCACGACAATAAAAATGGCCAGCGGCATCAGAAAGCCTTGTTGCTTTTGGGGTAGATGCAGAGAGCGCCTTTGGCTTGAGTGGTTTTGGATTGCCACGCCTTCGGCTCGCAATGACAGTGAGGGCAGGTTGTCATCGCGAACAGCGGTGAAGCGATCCAGAAGGCGGTTTAAGCTATTACAGAACGTGTCAGGGAACATTGCGAACAAATACCTCCTGACGAATAGGTACCTGCTGGTCTTTCTCGGCAAATACCAAATCAATCATCACCACTGCACCGCGGGTTTCAGTGCCTGCCTCTATCGCAAAAGGGGTGCCGGAGGATACATTTTCAGCCATCAGTGTGCCTGCCCCGCCGGGTGTTCCGGTGCTGGTCAGGGGGGTGGCGTAACCACTGTGGTGCAGCAGGTTTGCTCCTGTCATGCAGAACGATTCCGGGTTATCGGTCAGGTAGAAACGCCGTGTGGGTGAATTTCTTTGCCAGACCTTGTTGCCCGTGAGCGTCAGTGTGGTGGCCGTGAATGAATCCAGTGTTGCCAGCGACCCGCCACTGTAAATGTCACCAGCGCTGTCTGCGCCGATAGTGACATGCCGTGCAGTACCAAAATCGACGCTATAGGGTGTGATGCTTATCGTGTTGGAGGCGGGGGCGCCGTTATTCAGATCGGGCACGGCATTTAAATAATTGCCGCCACTGGCCAGCGGCAGAAACTCCAGGCAGTTGCCGGTAATACGGATACTGTTAGGGGTAGCGCCCCGGATTCGGCGGGTGATCTGCTCTATTGCCTGACGTCCCCGGTTAATCAGTTTGCTGCGGTCCTGGGTCTGGCTATAGGCATCCAGAGTCGATACCACGAAACCGCTGCCGAAAGTGGCGATGATCGAGAGAATCACGATCACTGTAATCAATTCAATCAGTGTAAAACCGGACTGACTGCGAGCTGAAAATGACTTTCGGGTGGTTGATATCACAGTGATTAGCCTAGAAGTTGGCTCGGAAAGCACTGAGTATAAGCTGCTGGTTGTTCGGGCCGGATACCGTTACGGTAATTTGTTTGGTGTTGCCGACAATGCTAATGGCGACATCACGGGTATAGCCAGTATAGGGTGTATCATTGTAACCATCGAAATCGTCCACATCGTCCAGAGTGGACTGGTCGCTAAGAACTTCACCCGCTTCCAGCCCCATGCCCGCACAAGCCGGTGCGCCGGTTTCGGCACTGCCGCAGGCTGGAATGCCGCCGGTGGGAGTATTCTCATCATATTTTCTGGCGATAACTTCATCCAGTTGTGATTGA
Organism: Pseudomonadales bacterium; assembly: GCA_024234435.1. Lineage (NCBI taxonomy): Bacteria > Pseudomonadati > Pseudomonadota > Gammaproteobacteria > Pseudomonadales > Pseudomonadales bacterium. The sequence continues at coordinate 83,378 of JACKOF010000002.1, read as the reverse complement.
GCCAGTTCGGCCATTTGCACGCGAATAATGGGGTCAACGCTGTTAATCACCGATTGGTTGTAAACCAGTATAGTGGAGCTTAAAGCCAGCCCGACCACCACCATAAAGACCACCAGTTCAATCAGGGAGAAACCTTGTTGACGTGCTCTATGGATTGCTACACCTGTGGCTCGCAATGAGCGGGAGGTGGCGCTGTTATTGCGAACGCGGGTGAGGTGATCCAGCAATATTTTTTTGGATTGCCGCACCTGCGGCTCGCAATGGCGGTTTGGCGAGGCTGCCATCACGAACGGATCTGGAGTGATCCAAAAAGGTTTTTCAGTTTGCATAGCCGGAGGCCGATACCTGAATGACGACACTACTGGAACCGTCGCTCAATGTCAGTGCTGTGGCGGTTGTCCTGCCGAGCTTGTCATAGTTGAGAGTGGCGCTGGTCAGGGTAAAACCACCGGGAAGGGTGAGGGGGTATATGCCGTTAACTGTGGTGCCGTCTTCAAGGACATCAATACTGTTTCCACTCGATACGAACGCAACCGTGTTGTCTGTTGCTGCTCTGGCCAGGGCTATTTGCTGGGCATAAAACAAACCCGCAACTATATCGTCGCGGGTCGTCATGGCCTGAAACTGTGAGGTGTTGCTGAACTGGCTGGCGACCCCGGCGGTGAGTACTGAGAGAATCAGTATCACCGCAATCAGTTCAATCAGGGTAAAACCGGATTGTCGGGCAACCTTCAGCAAAACCACTGTTTCAGAGGAGCTACATTAGGGAGCTACACGGTAAGCTGTGAAGTTTTCAGTGATCGAAGTCGTCACACTGTCACGGACAACGCAAGTTTCGCTATCGCCTTCATTTGTGCCGACGGCAGCGGCAACAATCTCAAACTGGCTGTCCAGGCCGCCATCAAGTATGTTGGCAACATCCGTGCAATTGGCAACCGCTACAATAGTTGTAGTGGTGGTTAGGCCTGCATCATTGGCAATGTTATTGGCATGGTTCAGTGCAGAAGCACTGGATAACGCACCAGCAGCACCTTTCACGGCTGCTTCTTTTGCTGCTTGTGACAGATCAACAAATTTGGGTACGGCAACGGCGGCCAGGATGCCCAGAATAACGATAACGGCGATGAGTTCAATCAGAGTAAAACCACGTTGTTGTTTCATGTTTTTCTTCCCTTTATTTGCTTTGTGGTTGGTTTTAACGCTTATTCGCTGATAATCCCGTAACTGACAAAATCGATAATATCTAACACGTTGTGGAATTGACGAAATTGTCGTTATTGTTGAAGCTATTGGCTGAAAAGTCAATGCTTTACATGAGTATTCTGTTGTAACTTGTTGACAAATGGGCGTTTTCGTCGATAGCCGGTTAATTCCGGTTCAGTTTTACTTCCCCTTTCTCTGACAGGTAGTCAAAGTAGTAGTGGTTTTTCGGCAGATAGGCGAGTTCGTACCGGCAATGGTTTCTGCCTGGCGACGAGATATGGTAACTGGCGTCGCCGCGTACACTGGCCCCTTCAACAGTGGTCGCTACGCTGTACTGCATAATAATATTCCAGAGTTGCGCGCAGTCTTCGGCGGTGGGAATTTCACCTTTGTCCAGCGCCCGTGTTGCAATTGGCCAACCGCTCTGATTCAGGTAGACAGTGCTGTCCTCCAGTTGGGTGACTCTTTGGCCTTTGGGGGTTGTGCGCTTTCCTTCTACAATCCATTTGTTGCGTATCATGGACATGCTGACGGCGAAATCTCTCGACAGGCTCGTCAGTGTCGCTTTTTCAGCTTCGGTAATATGATCCTGCAGGTAGCGGTATGCGGTGGTGATCAGAATGCCGATTACCACGACAACAACCAGCAGTTCAAGTATTGAAAAGCCCCGTTGAGGCAGGCTTTTGCGAGTGGTATTAAAAGTGTCAGGCCTGCACACTGTACAGGCTCCACATGGGCAGAAATATGCCCAGTGCAAGGATCAGGGCAAAAGCGGCCATCATCACAATCATGATAGGTTCAATTTTGGCGGTAAGCGTACTGAGGTCGTAATCCACTTCGCGTTCATAGAACTCTCCCACCTCGCTCAACAGTTCGTCTACCTTGCCGCTTTCTTCGCCCACTGCGATCATTTGCAGCACCAGTGGTGTGAACATATTGGTCGCCGTATGGGTGGCAAGCATATTCTCGCCGCGCTCAATACCGTGACGGATGCCGCGGATTTTTTCTGCCATATAGTCGTTGTTGACCGCCCGGGCGCTGAGTTCCATTGCCCGGTTCACCGGCACGCCTGCCGCCAGCATCAATGAAACGGCACGTGCATAGCGGGACAGGGTGGCGCGATTGATAATGTCGCCAATGATAGGCATGGTGACTTTAAGCTTGCCCCATTTTTTTGCCCCTTCTTCGGTTCTGACAAAGCGTTTGAACCAGTAAATACTGCCGCTCACCAGCAGCAACAAAAGGGGCCAGGTGTTAACAAAGAATGAAGACAGCCCCAGCAGCATCCGGGTAGGTAGTGGCAATTCGGCACCGAGCCGGTCAAACATGCCTGCAAATGCAGGGATAACCCAGATATTCACTACAGTGATGGCAATGATAAAAGCGATCAACACAAAACTGGGGTAGCGAAGTGCGGTTTTAATCTGGCGTGTGGTGCCCAGATCACGTTCCAGATATTCGGCGAGCTGTTTGAAAGCTTCATCAAGGCGACCACTGTCTTCACCTACCTGGATAATACTGATAAACATGGGGCCAAAAACGTCTATGTGCGGTTGCATGGCAGCAGACAGTGACATGCCTGTTTCGAGTCTGTCGGCGGTATCGTCCAGTGCATCTTTCAGACGCGGGTTGTAAACGGTTCCGGAAATGCCCCGCACACTGCGGATAAGAGGAATACCCGAGCGGGTAATGGTGTACATCTGGCGAGCGAACATGATCAACTCGTCCATTGATACCTTTTGGCGTCTGCGCAGGTAGACCATGACGTCCAGCTCGGTGCTTTTCCGCGCTTCAGTGAGCGTGATAGGCGTGATGCCACGGTTGGCGAGTTGTGAGAGCACGTGATCTGTGGAGCTGCCTTCAATAACGCCTTTCAGCTCTATGCCTTCAACGTTACGACCCTTGTATTTAAACGTTGGCATTAGTCGACATCCGTCAGTTGTTCATCTTCCAGCTGTGCGGATACGCGCATCACCTCGGACAGGCTGGTAATACCTTTCTCGGCATACTCCATGGCGCTAACACTCAACGGGCGGAAAGTTCTGCTTTGATGGACTGCTTTGAGGAAACCTCGGCTGTTGTTTTCACGCAAGTGATCGGCCATCTCGTCGTTAACTTCGAGCCATTCGAAGGCGCCAACACGTCCCCTGTAGCCGGTATTAAAACAGTGCGGACAGCCCACGGCCGTGCGGTAATCGGTCGCTTTGATTTCGCGGAGTTTTGAAATCATTTCTATTAATTGTTTTTCTCCTGCATCCGGCTGATGGGATTTTGCACATTTATCACACAGTCGGCGTAACAGGCGCTGCGCGACAACCGCTTTCAGTGACGAAGCGACGAGGTAGGGATCGACGCCCATGTCTACCAGCCTGAGCGGTGATGAGCAGGCGTCATTGGTGTGCAGAGTTGATAATACCAGGTGACCGGTCATGGCTGCACGCATGGCAATTTCTGCCGATTCCCGGTCGCGGATTTCACCCACCAGCAGTACGTCCGGGTCCTGCCGCAAGGTGGCGCGCAGCACCTTGGCAAAGGTCAGGCCGATTTTTTCATTAATCTGTACCTGATTGACACGTGGTAGACGGTACTCTACCGGGTCTTCTACGGTGATGATTTTTTTGTCGGCGGTATTGAGTTCGGTCAGGCCGCTGTAAAGCGTGGTGGTTTTACCGCTGCCAGTGGGACCGGTGACCAGTACCAGCCCGTTGGGGCGGTGCAGGAAATCGCGAAAACGGCCGACCATCCGCTCTGGCATGCCACTATTGTTCAGTGAAAGCACGGCATCGGCGTGGTTGAGTATCCGCAACACCACTGATTCACCGTACTGAACGGGCATAGTGGACATCCGCAGATCAATATCACGGCCTTTCACTTTGATATGAAAGCGACCATCCTGAGGTAGGCGTTTTTCCGAAATATCCAGACCGGCCAACAGCTTCAGACGCACCACCAGCGCTCCTGCAATGCGGCGTTCATTCATAATGCGTTCGCTGAGCATTCCGTCGATCCGTTGCCGGATTCGCAGAATCTTTTCTTCAGGTTCGATATGAATGTCGGAAGCGTTGGTCTTGATCGCTTCTTCGAAAATACTTTCCAGCAGCCGAGCGACCGGAGCATCGCTGTCAGGGACGTCGTTGATCAGGTTGGAAATATCGACGGTTGCTTCGCTCAGGACTTCATCCAGCTCGGCTGCCAGACTCTGGATTTGCTCCGAGCGGCCATATGACATATCAAGACTGTCCAGCAGTTCGGCTTCTACCACGGCAACGGGTGATATTTCCTTGCCGAGGCGCCTGGATACATCGTCAATAGCAAAAATATCAGCCGGGTCACACATGCCGAGTACAACCTTGCCGTTTTCTTCACCTAGCACAATGACCCTGAAGCGGCGGGCAACAGTTTCGGGAATACTGCGTACCTGCTCAGGTTCAATGTTGTAATGGTGAAGGTCAACGAAGGGAATGTTGAGCTGGCGTGAAAGAATTTCCAGAACGGTTCTTTCGTCAACAAAGCCCAGTGAAATGAGAGCTTGCCCCAGCTTCTGTCCGGAATCTTTTTGTGCCTGGAGCGCCTCTTGTAATTGCTCCGGGGTGATGACCTGTTGGGAAATCAGCAGGTCACCGAGTCGAATGCGTTGTGGTTGAGAATGGGCTGTCATGCTGTTCGGTACCTATTGGATTGACAGTTGTTCGAGTCGTTGCCGGATGTAGTGTTTCAGTTCGGACTGTTGCTCAGGGATCATGGGTAACACCTTTCGAAAAGCGGCCAGTGCGGTGGGCTCCCGGAGGCTATCCAGCCCTGCGGCAAGGCCAAGCCAGTGTGTATAGGTTTCCGGTTGCAGCTGGCTTAATCTTTTGTAGATAGCAACTGCCTGCCGGTATTGCCCTCCCTGCTGATAGATGCCGGCCAACAGGGAGTAATAATCAGGGTAATCCTGGATCAGGGGTGGCTGTGATTCCAGCGTGGCGAGCGCGCCTGCCAGGTTGTCTGCCTGAACCTGGGCGCGGGCAATAAGGTAGGCAGCCTCGGCCTGCGAAAGGGCAGTCTGCTGCTGAATCAGCTTTTCTGCATCCAGTGGTCGTTGCTGTTGCAGGTACAGGTTTGCCAGTAGGCGAGTGCTGTTTTTGCCGATCTCGCCTGTGGATGCCAGTTGTTCCAGGTCTCTAATGGCGCCATCAACGTCACCGCTGGCAACTTTATCTTTTGCCAGCTTGAGTTGTCGGTTATCCAATCCCGCATTGCTTGGCTGAACACTCAGTGAAGCTGCAGGTATTTGTTGAGCTATGGTGGTGTTACCAGGCGGGTTATTCTGGATATCTATTGGTTCTGGTGAGGCTTCTATTTCCGAGCGCAATATCAGCAACTCCGGGTCATTGGGCTCTACGGTTAACCCGAGGGCAATCAGCTTTAATGCGGGCTCGATCAGGCCTTTTTGAAACTGGTTGCGGGCCAGTTCAGCGTAACGAGTGGCGATATTTTTCAGGCCCTGTTGCGCGGTCTGGTTGTCGGGTTGCAACAGCAGTGCTTGCTGATAATAGTTTTTTGCACTGGTGTTTTCCGGGGTGATCAGTCTGTCAGACTTGAGAGCAGCGGCGGCGGATGCCAGCAGTAGAGTGACGGTATTTTCGATCAGCTCTGGTGTAACGGCCTGTTGTTTCTCTGCAATAGCATGAGGACTTTGGGGGTGAACTCGGAGGCTCTTTTCAGAAGCGGAAGGCTCTTGAATAAGGGCTGAAAGCTTCACAATCACGGGCTGGTCAGAGTTGGGGAGCTCCTGTGTGGTGGCTCTGGTCTGAAGTTTTTCCGGTTGATCCGAACGGGATTGAAGCAGGTAAATAGTCATCGCCAGCCCGACGAGAAGGCATCCGACAATAACTGATTTCCGGGCACTGTTGTTGGTTTCCTTGTGACCAAGCCTGATGCTGGCTGCTGCGTAGTTGGAGAGGGTTTCCTCGCCGCGGCGAGCTTCCAGATTCTGCAGGCTGCTGTTGACCAGACTCATCTCTGCACGCTCATAACAGGCCACTCAGCCACACCGGGCGTATCAGTACCATAGCCACTGATGCAGCACCGGCCAGAGGCCATAACAGGTGCCAGCGCAGTGAGAAAAACTTGCCCAGAGTGCAGCTCTCCCGAGTGTCGGTAATGGCTTTGGCGACATGGTAGCTGGTAACACGATTGTCGCCGCAGCCCCATGCACAAATCATCGCTTTGTGGGCAAGAATGTTGATTAATCGGGGAACACCCCTGCTGGCAAAATACAACAGTTTTTCGGCAGCATTGGAGAAAAGAGTGCCCTGCTTGTAGCCTGCGGCTGCCAGCCGGAAACGCAAGTAGTGCCGGACTGTTTTCAGGTCGTAGGGCTGCAGGTATTCCTGGTAAACAATTCTCTGGCGCAGTTGGCGCAGGTCATCCCTGTTTAACAGTTCATCCAGCTCTGGTTGGCCCAGTAATACGACCTGCAGCAGTTTTCTCTTTTCCGTTTCAAGATTGCTCAGTAGCCTCAATGCTTCAAGGGTTTCACGCGGCATTGCCTGGGCTTCATCGATGATCATGACAACGCGCAGATTACTCTCCGCCAGTTTGATCAGACGGTTGTTGATGGCGGATAAAACCCGGTGTGCGGGCATGTGCGTAGTGACATTGGCGCCAATCTCTTTGGCCAGGAGGTTTTTGAGTTCTTCCGGTGTCAGGTAGGGGTTGGGTATATAAGCTGTTTTAAATTTTTTGCCCAGCACCCGAAGTAGCTTGCGGCACAGGATGGTTTTGCCTGTGCCGACTTCACCTACCACCTTAACGAAGCCTTCTCCCTGTTCGAGCGCAAACACCAGCGTATTGAGTGCCTGATTGTGAGTGTCGCGGTTGTAAAAAAACTGCGTGTCCGGGGTTAGCGAAAAAGGCATTTCGCGGAGGTTGAAGTGTGTTTCATACACCTAAAAACGCTCCTGGTAAATTTCTCCCATGGCTTTAATGCGCTCGCGGCTCTCGCGAAGCTGTCTGGCGGTTGACTGGTTGTCAATGATGGTTGGCTTTAGCAATATCACCAGTTCCGTTTTGGTCTTTTTTGAGGCCTTGGTACGAAACAGGCCATGACCCACAAGAGGTACATCACCGAGCCCGGGGCGTTTGCCTTTGGTGATGTTTTCCACATCCTGCATCAGGCCGCCCAATACCACAACCTGACCGCTTTGGGCTTTTACGATGCTGTCTGATTCACGGATATCTCTCAGGGCGAGCGGGAAATTGAACAGCTGATCGCCAATACGCAACTCTTTGACCTGATCTTCCACGGTAGTGATCACGGGGTGAATATGCAGAATAATTTCGCCCTCGCTGGAAATCTGCGGCGTTACATCCAGAGCGATACCGCTGAAAAAGGATGTCAGTTCAATGTCCGGGCTGTTGACCACGGTGTCGCCACCACCGGTAGTGGTGTCGCTGCTCAGGCCAGTTACAAAGAATTCGTCGGTGCCAACCCGGATAACTGCTTTCTGATTATTCACGGTGGCTACTCGGGGACTGGAGAGAACCTGAACGCTGCCCTGGGTAGACATCAAATCCAGCAGATCGTTAATGTCGTTGACCTTGAGTACGGAGAAAAAGGTGTCATCCAGTGATTCGTCAATGAATCTTGTGCCGTCACTGTCTATGGAACTGATGTTGTGCCACTGATTGAGATCGCCACTGATAGCGTTCCAGTTAATACCGGCGTTGAACTCATCATTCAGGCGGACTTCAACGACTTTGGCCTCAAGCAGCACTTGCCTTTTCACACTCAGTGATGAACGTTCGAGAAAGTCCTTTACTACCTGTAGCTCATTGGGGAGCGCTTTCACAATCACCAGTCCGGCCTGTGGTGTAACGGTGACATCACGGCCGTTTTCCAGCCCTCCAATCAAGGCGGTAACCGCCTGTTGCAGCGAGCTCCAGAAGTCTGTTTTGGTCAGTGTCTGGATACGGGCGCCAGGTGTTGAGCTGGGAGACTGGCGGTTTTTACCGCCGGAGCCATCATCAAGCATACCCAGCAGGCTGGTATTGTCCGTATTGTTGCTATTGTTATTGTTGCGATTATCGTTGGAGTTGCTGTCAGAACTCTCTACCTTTCCTACCAGAACACTGGTGTCTGACAGGCCGACACGTTTTACATCCAGATAGTTAATAGGGAAGATCTCGGTGCGCAGGGCGCTCGGGAATATGGTGTAAATGCCATTTTTAAGCTTGTACTCGTAGCCGTAGATATCGCGGCAGACCTTTAGTGTGTCTTCTATGGAAACATTGCTCAGTTCCAGAGTGATGTCACCGCTGACCTGGGGGTGAACCACGATGTTACGGTTGGTACCCTTTACCAGTCCAAGAAAAAATGCGCGAGCGCTTACCTGACTGACGGAAATATCAAAGCGCTCAATAGCTTCTGTAGTCGGCATGGACTCGCTTGCCGGAGGTGCAAGCAGGGCGTTGTTCAGTGCTGCGGAGGCTGGGGTGTCGGGTTGTTTTCCGGTGTCTTCCATTGCCTTGTCGAGCATCTCGACAGCCTGCTCTGACGGCGTAGGAATAGGTGTGCCTGCGCAGGATGACAACAACAAGGCAAAGCCTGCAATCACAAAAGCGCTAAACAGTTTGTGGTTTGCTGAGGGTTGGTTTTTTCCCATGTTACTTATCCTGCTGGCTGTCGATAGGTGATGTTTTTACCTGAGTTGCTGGTAGTGACAATGTTCGCGCTACGCCGTTCTGGGTGATTTGCACACTGCGCGGGTTGATTCTGGTGACCTTGATATCGCCTATTTTGTCACCTTCGCCCAGCACCTGCTGGTTGATAATGGCAATTTTTCGATTCTTGGAATGTAAAATGGATTCCAGATTCAGACTGCTGGATATTGTCTGCGGCCCGCTTGAATAGTTGAGTGGACGCGTGGGGTCTACAGCGGATTCTGCAAATGCGCTGGCCAACAACAGCAAAATTATGGCGGTTATTCGGGTAAACATCAGATCGCGGCCTCTTTTGATGAGAGGGTGTACACCTTCAGTTCAACTTCAGCGTCGGGGTAATGGTGCACACTGTAATTCAGTTCTTCCCAGTAGAAGTTCCAGTTAAGTTTCTCCAGTGCTTTCAGGTAGTTGATAACGGAAAAAAAGTCGCCGGAAAGTTTCACTGAAACGGCGTGCTTGTACAGGCCACTGATTTTGGCTTCCGGCGGTTCTACGATCATTTCCTGCAAGCTCAGATTGCCAGCCTGCTGCAGCATTTCCTCAAGGATTTTGGGCAGTGAAGAGGCCGAGATCAGCCCTTCCGATAATTCTTTGAACCGGCTTTCGAGTACAGATACCTGCTTTTGCAATGCGTTTTGTTCCGCTTCTTTGCTAGCTAGCGGGTTGCTGTTGGCGGCATTGTTGAGGGTGTCGAGTTGAAGCTGGCTGGTTTTCAGCGACTCTTCGGCGTGGGTCAAAGCAGCCTGTTTTTGTTTGATGGCCTTGCCCGCGGGTGTAATCAGTACCGTGTCCATAATCAGGGCGACAAGTACGACGGCCATCGCCAGCACCAGCCAGCGTTCACGGGTTACAAGACCCTCGTACCAGTCTCTGGCTTTATTCAGTTGCGTTTTCATTGCGACACATCTGCTTCATGATGGTGAAGGGAAAAATCTATTTCTCCGTTTTGTTCATTGCGACGCATTTGCAACTGACCAAAATCGACGCCACTGAAAGCGGTATCGGACTGCAGTGCCGTTAAATAGTGAGGTGCCTTCTCTGCAGGGGATGCCGTACCCTGTAGTGCGAGATTTTGGCCGCCGTTGAAAATCCGCATGTTTGACAAGGAAATGCCTTCTACATGCTGGCGCACAAGGCCGTCCATCTGATTTGAAAAACCTTGCCTGTTGGTGTCGCCAGGCTGATTAAACAGTGCTGTAGTGAGTTCCCGAAGATATAGCAGCCGGGTTTTTAGCTGATCAATATTATGTTCATTGGTACTGCCGTCAGCTGTCGAAGCAGACAGGCTGATGTTCTCGATGGTTTTTACCAGCTCCCCTGCGGTGACTTCGGCCTCTGCGATCTGTGAGTCGAGCTGGTACATGCGGAATAGTTGCACACCGAAAAAAAGCGTGAACAGAATAACAGTTGTTGCGCATGCGAGAAGCATCTGTTGAAAGCCGGGCAGTTCGGTAGTGCTGCTGAATTCCTGGCGGTAGAGGTTAACCTGTTGCATTAACGGTTGACTCCCAGGGTGCTCACATGGTCGCGCAGGGCTGCACCGATGGCAATGGCACAGCGGTTGAGTACTTGCCTGTCAACACCTGCTGTTATCGGGAGAGCATCGCTTATATCCAGTGTTTTTACTTCACCGGAGAAATTGTCATTAATGGATTCAGGCAGGTCGCGATCCTGCAGTCCGTTGCCCAGCAGTAATATCTGGCTGGGTGTGGGCTGGTGCATCTGATGACGGAGGTAGTCTGCCGAACGTTGCAGTTCCAGTGTCAGGTTCTCGGCCCTTTCTTCAGAAATGACACCACCCGTGTAGCGGAAGTTAAATAAGCGACTGAGGTACAACTCGCCTCGGGATATGGCCGTTACCTGAGAATTGTCAGACATTAGCCTGGCAATCAGCATGCTTTGCTCCGAGTGCTGGAGCAGAGCAAAATTGCGAAGGCACAGCTCCGGTATATCGATGGCGTTCATTTTCAGACCGGCACCTTCAACCAGAGACACCAGGTTTTCAACAGCCGCTTTTTTGGCGACGACGGTAAATACCATACCTTTACCGACGGAACCGGCATTTTCTGGCATGCGAAAGACGTCTATCACGGCTTTTTCAATAGGAATTGGGCTAAGATCCTTGATCTTCCACTGAATGGCATCCCTCAGTTCATTCTCAGGCACCTTGGGAGGTTCGACCAGCAAAAGAGCGTAATCATCTGTTGAGAGGGCAACATTACAGGGGGTGTTCTCCAGATGGAGGGAAGAGATATCCTCCCTGAGAGTCGAGATGATGGATGTTTCGTCAGCAGCCGTCAGGTAATTACAGCTTGTCAGAGCCAAGCTGGGGGAAAGCTTCAGATGTGCGAATGCAACACCTCTATCCCCAACTTCTATCCCGACAACCCCTTTCTTTGACGATTTTTTATTATTTAACCGGTTAAACAGGGTCATTTCCTAGTTTTTCACCGAGAGTTGTTATTTAACGTGCCCAATTGCGAGCGGAGGCTTACGCTTATATTGTGCTAATCAGGGCATGATAACCACAATATGTTGTTATGCCAAGTGGTTTGCTGTTACGGCAACAACCGTTGGTTGTGTTTTGTTTTTATGTGTTAATGAAGCACGTTGACCGGCCATTTATGGCCTGCGGTGATCGCTCAAGTGCATAATGAGGGAGGCTGTGATAGAAAGAGGTTTCGGCGTGAGCAGCAGGCATAGATGAGCTGTGAATACTATTTGTCCGAATTGTCCGGACAGATTTGGCCTTTATCCGGGGCCGTGTGACCTGTTTCCACCCACAAACGATACTCCGGAAAGGCTTCACAAACGGCGGTGATGTGGTCTTCGTTGACTTTTTGTTTGGCATAACGAACATTGCGCCAAGTGTCACGGTCTATGCCAGTCATGCTTTCAAGCTTGTTTGGCATGCCGCGTATTTCCAGCAGGCTACGTACTCTGTCGCCGATATTGCTCATTGGTATAATAATTACCGTGTATTAATAACACAAATGTGCTAGTCTCTAATTTTGCTGATGTTGCCGTGTAGTTTTTGATTCTATTTGACGCAGTGGTAATTAACAAATGGAACTTGCTGAAAAAATTAACTTCGTATCCATGCCTCCCTTGTTATCGCAAGACCGGTTTGCCCAGTTGATTGGCAAGGAAACGAAAACGATTCGTTCCTGGGTAACAACCAGGGCGATACCAACCGTCAAGGTTGGAGGGTCAAGAATGGTGAATATTGAGCAGTTGAGACAGGATCTTCTCGCTGGCAAGCGATCTTTTGTAGCGGGAGACTACAAATTTAACAATTAAGACTGTATTATTGCGCGCCCTTTCGCACCTGATTCTGCCGTAAGGTGATATCGTAAGGCTCAACCGATAATACTGTTTAAAAATAGGGATGTTTTTATGTATGGAGAATTAGCGGTAGCGTTATTTATAATGCTGGTTGTGCTTATGTCTGTCGTGTTTTTTTCTGAAAAGTATCTGTTTCCGTTTCTTGAAGTGCTGGAAGAGCGGAAAGAGCAGCGATCTAAAGTGGCAGAGCGGGCTGGTAAAAACAAGGAATCTTCCGGGGGCAAGCGATCCTCAGGTTAGTTCTTGGGGTTTATTCCCCACTATTATAGTCTTCGATTGTCACGCTTCTTTCTTTGCAAAAATAAAACTTGCCTGGCCCTGTTTCCGGTCTGCGTCTGCTGTTTTTTTGTGACGTGAGTCAAATAAACAGCGTTATCCTGTTCGACTTCGTTCTGATTACTTTGCTATGCTCGGGCCATAATAATAATTTGCCCACCTGTTACGTAGGACGAGTACGGCATGAAAACATCGGGTTTGGTATTTTCCATCACAGTCGTTTTACATGGTTTCTCGCTGATTGCTTCGGTGTTCCCTTCTGCAGCATTTTCGGAACCTGTTTATCCCATAGAAGACCGAGAGTTCTATTATCCTGAGGAAGTGGCGCTGGGCAAGATACTGTTTAACAGTCCATTGCTCTCCCGCGACAACAGTATTTCCTGCGCCTCTTGTCACAATCTCGCGGAAGGCGGTGACGATGGTCTGCCGGTAGCGGTTGGTGTGGATGGCAAAAGGGGGGAGATTAATACACCTTCTGTGTTTAACAGTGGGCTGAATCCCTTTCAGTTCTGGGACGGGCGGGCTCCCAGTCTTGAAGCGCAGGTGTCTGATCCCGTGCATCATCCGCTTGAAATGGACAGCAGCTGGCCGGAAGTGATCGGCAAGCTGGAAAAAGAACCCGGCATCAAGAAGATGTTCAACCAGTTTTATTCCGATGGTATCAATGCAGTTAATATCGCCAAGGCTATTGCGGCCTTCGAGCGACGCTTGATCACGGTTAGCTCACCTTTTGATCGGTATTTATATGGCAAAGCTGATGCTATCAGCGAAAAGGCTAAATCGGGTTACCAGTTGTTCAAAAACATGGGTTGTGTTTCCTGTCATCAGGGGCAAAATCTGGGTGGCAACCTGTTTCAGTATTTCGGCGTTATGGACAACTATTTTCAGGATCGAGGGAATATAAAGAAGGCGGATTATGGCAGATACAATGTGACCGGTAAGGAAGAAGATCGCTTCAAGTTCAAGGTTCCCAGCTTGCGCAATATCGCTCTCACCGCGCCGTATTTTCACGATGCCAGTGCTGAAACGTTGGGTGATGCCATCCGCGTTATGGCTCGCTATCAATTGGGGCGCCCCATCACTGAGAGTCAGGTTGATCAAATTGAGGCATTTTTGCTGACGCTGACTGGTGAAGTAGAAGAGGAGCTCAAATGAGAAAGTATTTTTCTTTTTTCAGGGTTCTTGTGATTCTGGTGGTCGCGGTTCTTCTGGTGACTTTTTTCTGGCTGAGTATCAATCGCTATAAGACCAGCTACGTGGCCTGGCAGGACAGGTTTGAACGGTTGCGCCTGACAGTTCGTGAGCTGGATGTGGCCGCACATAAAGTGCGCAGTGGCAGGCGGTTCGACTTTGATCAGCTGACCGAGAAAGAGCTTCAGATGGTTGCAGTTGTGACAGACTTCTCTGTCAGCTTGAAGTCTGCTCCTTCTGAACCATTTGATCTCTGGAGTGCATGGAAGGTTAACCAGAAGGAAATAAGTCTTGATGTCGAGCCACTGGTTAAGCTGTGTATCGATTCTGCGCCTATTGCCAATACTTTTAAAACCAGCTTTTCGATGTTGCGAAATTCTGAAATTATTGTTTTTCAGTTGATCGATGATCTGCAGCCGATGATTGATGCCCATCCTTCGATGAAGGAAAACTTTTCGGCATTGAAAAAAAGTCTGCTTGAATTGAGTTATTTCAAAAACGATGTCTACCGACAGGACGTGGATGCAGAGCTGGCGGATATCAAGCAAAAGTTCACAGGCGTTGAGTGGCAGGAGGTACAGCAGTTTGTAGGGTTTATTGAAAAGCATCTGGAGGTGATTTATGCCAATACGCCTGTTGTAGAAGGTGCCTTCAAGCAGGGGGAAAGTTTCCAGAAGAGACTCGCAGTACTGGCAGACAGGCTTCAGAAGGAATTGCGCGATCAATATGATACGGAGCTGCAAAGGTCAGTACGATATTCCTATCTGTTTTTGTTTGTTGCCTTTGTGGTGCTGGCTTCCGGGGCAACCTTTTCTCGCAAGGCCTACCTGTTGAGAAATCAGCTGGCCGCTCATAATCGTGATCTTGAAAAACTGGTTCACCAGCGCACAGCTAACCTCGAGAACGCCAAGACCCGCCTGCAGCTGGAAAAAAATGAGAGAGAAACGCTGCTTGTACAACTGGATGAATCGAAAAACAAGCTGGATGCCATCATTAATACCATTCATGGCTGTGTCTATGAGTATGACGCGGCTTCTGGCAAATTCCTCTACATCAGTAAGGGTATTGCAAGGATCTGGGGAGAGCGGGCAGACAGTGTTGGCAATATTGCCGATCTCACTAAAAAGATACACCCGGAAGATATCGAGTTGCGGCAACAGCAGATTGATGCCATCACTGCGAATTCGTCGGTTGTCAGTGTTGAGTATCGTATCCAGTCTGGCGAAAACACGATATGGGCGAGAGAGCTTTGTTCCGCCAAGCTGGAGTCCGGCGTTGTTAAGTCACTGGTTGGTGTGGTTGTGGACATCACTGAGTTCAAGCAGGCAGGCCAGGAGAAAAAACGGATAGAAGAGGAGTTGCTGCATGCCCAGAAGCTGGAGTCCGTGGGGCAACTGGCTGCGGGTATTGCTCACGAAATCAATACGCCAGCGCAGTTTATTTCCGATAACCTGGTGTTCCTGCAGGACTCGGTGGCTGATGTGCTGAAGCTGGTTGGTGATTTGCGTGAGGAAGTTAAGGCGAGTGGTGTGCAGGCACTGGCCGAGTCTGTGGAAAGTAAGTGTGAAGAAGTCGATCTTGAATACCTGGAGGGCGAAATTACACCCGCACTGGTTCAGTCTTATGAAGGGATTTCATCCATTGCGCGCATCATCCGGGCAATGAAGGACTACTCCCACCCTGGCGAATCCATCGAGCTGGCTGATATTAATAAGGCTATCGACAGCACCGTCACGATTTCCCGCTCGGAGTGGAAGTACTTTGCGGTGCTGGAAACGGAGTTTGAAGAAGGTCTGCCGATGGTTGAATGCGTTGTGAGCGATATTAATCAGGTGGTGTTGAACATGATTGTCAACGCTTCCCACGCTATTGTTGAAAGATATGATGACCCTGACAACCTCGAGGGACGTATTGGGATCAAGACTAAAAGTCTTGAGGACAAAATCGCTATTGAAATCAGTGACAACGGGGCAGGCATGCCTGAGTCGGTAAAATCAAAGATTTTCGACCATTTCTTTACCACGAAGGGTGTTGGTAAAGGCACCGGTCAGGGCCTCAGCCTTGCTTACCGGATGATTGTTGAAAAGCACGGTGGCAAGATCGAGGTTGACAGTACCGTCGGTGTTGGCACAACGTTCAGAATCCTGCTGCCTGTCAAGCAGAGTGGGGCAGACTCTGAAGAACAGCCTGAACAGAAACTTTAATAGACACATGGATAGTAGTACACAGGAAATATCCAATGAAAACCATAGCGTTTGTTGATGATGACCAGAGAGTCCTTGACGGGTTGCGCAGAATGTTGCGCAATTACCGAAAAGAGTGGGATTTGAGCTTCTTCCCTTCAGGCGATGAGCTGTTGAAAGCGTTTGACGACAAGAAGTTCGATATTGTTGTCAGTGATATGCGGATGCCGGGTATGAACGGCGCCGAGCTGTTGATGCAAGTGAAAGAGCGTTCACCTGATTGCCTGAGGATTGTGCTTTCCGGGTATGCGAATGACGAGTTGATCCTTGAAAGCCTGCATGCCGCTCACCAGTTTATTTCAAAACCGGCTGATCAGGAAATTGTGGTGAGCACCATTGAAAGAGGGCTTCGCCTGCAAGAATCGCTAGCTAACCCAATATTAAAATCTTTGCTGGGTTCGCTTGAATCCCTGCCGATGCTTCCGGAAATATATGACGAGTTAATGCGCGAGATCGCATCCGATAAATCCTCTTTGGAGAAAGTGGGTAACATTGTTGAGCGAGATATGGCGCTATCCTCTTCTTTGCTGAAACTCGTGAACTCGGCTTTCTTTTCTCTGGTCAGACACATTGAAACTCCCGGACAGGCGGCGGCGATTTTGGGGGTCGATACCATCAAAAACCTGGCGCTGTCCAACAGCATTTTTCTGTCATTCAAGGGGCCTATTGCCGATCATGATTTCCTTCGCAAGCTGAATCATGATGGTCAGCAAATCGGGTTATTGGCAAGCAGGTTTGCCAAGGCCTGTGAGTTGACCGGACGCACCAGAGACCATATTCAAATAGCGGGTATGATGGTCAATCTGGGTGGTTTGCTTGGCGTTTTTCTGGGTGATAAGCTGGTCCAGGCAAACGAGGATCCACTCGATACCGATCTTCTGGGTGGGTATCTGATGGGGATCTGGGCCATGCCTTTTCCTATTGTTGAAGCAGTGACGTGGCATAAGCAACCGGCTTTAAGCAGTGTTGATGTCCTGTCACCGCTGGCTGTAACACATGCTGCCTGGGCCATGTATACACTTTTCTCTGAGCATCAGGAGATTGACCTCGAATCGGAAATTATTGATGTTGATTACCTGGATAGAATCGTTGGCCGGGATATTGTGAATAAGTGGGTAGCAATAACCGAGAGTTTCCTCAACACAAACAATGAATGAAGTAGACCCCTAAAATGGCTGAACGAATACTATTTGTTGATGACGAACCCAATATCCTGCAGGCGTATCAGCGTACACTCAGGAAAAGCTTCAATGTGGTGCCGGCTACTGGTGGCAAACAGGCTCTGGAGATTGCTGGGAAGGAAGGTCCGTTTCCGGTTGTTGTTTCCGATATGAATATGCCGGAAATGAATGGCGCGCAGTTTTTGTCCGTCATGAAGGAGAAATACCCGGACACGGTCCGAATCATGCTAACGGGCAATGCAGATCAGGGTACGGTGGTATCCGCAGTCAATGTCGGTGACGTTTATCGGTTTCTGAACAAACCCTGCTCTCCGGAAGAAATGACCTCAGCCATTAATGCTGCACTCAGCCATCACCGCTTGCTCAGGGCTGAAAAAGAGCTACTGGAAGAAACCGTGAAAGGCAGTATTCAGGCCATGGTTGAGATCCTTTCCATTGCAAGTCCGAGGATTTTTGGCTATGCACCTACGATCAAGGATTACATGGTCAAGTGTGCCGGGCAGATGGGGATTGGCAACCTGTGGGAGCTTGAGGCGGCCGCATTACTTGGTCAAATTGGTGCGGTCACTCTTCCCGAAAGCATGGTGGACAAAGTGATCCGTGGTAATCCGCTGACGGAAGACGAACGGCTTATTTTTGATAAGTACCCGGAAATTGGTGGTCAGTTAATTGATAAAATTCCCCGGTTGGAAGGTATTTCGGAAATTGTTCGCTACCAGAATAAATGTTACGACGGCTCGGGCATTCCTATCGACGATGTGGCCGGGGATGATATCCCTCAGGGTGCCCGCATTCTGAAACTGGTGCTGGATCTGGTTTTTGGTTGTGCAGGGCTTTCGGAGAGTGAAGCGCTGGCAAAATTAAAATCCAACAAACACCTCTATGATCCTAAAGTTCTGGAGGCGCTGGAATCTGTTATGGGCGCCAGCACGGAGAGGGTGGTAAAGGTCATACGGGTGACACAGTTGTCAGAAAATATGGTGATCGCCGACGATATCCGCAGTACTAATGGACAGTTGCTGGTTAAAAAGGGGCAGGCTATGTCGTCGTCTATGGTTGAGCGCCTGATCAACTATTGTCTGAATGGCCTTACACCGGACCAGATCAGTATTTACGAAGAGGTATAACAGCGGCTTCCAGTGTCGATTGCTTATTTTTCCAGGCTCATCATCAGAAATCCGGTGAAAGCAGCATTGTTGGGGAATAGCGAGGCGTCAACCTGTGATTTCATATCGGTTATGATGCTCCGGTACTGTTCATAAAAATTCCAGGTTGGTTGCGGTTTGTATACCAGATCTTCCAGTTCGAAAAATCTGATAATCCCCTTTGTCGTGTTGGGTTTGACAAACACTTCTGTGTCCGGCGAGAAGTAGTTTGGCAAAATGGTGATCAACGACCATTTTGCGAGTTTGTAATGCGCCAGTACCTGAACCATCTGCTCAAAGCCTTGTTGCTGGTTTCCGTGCAACAGTTTTTTCAGTCCGTTCGCAAGAGTGTGTTTCATATCGCTATCCATTGCTTTGATAGCGTCTCGAAATTTGGGCTTTTCGAACATTGAAACCATGGATGAGCGACCAATAATTTTTGACATGTTCTCGGTGATCGTCAGCGGGGTGGAGAATTGCTTTTTGCTGAAACTCTCCTGTGTCAAGGAGGACATCTGCGCAAGCCGGTGCTTTTTTGCAATAGCCTGCATGTCTGGGTGCAAAAAACCTTGTGGATACACCTGTAAAAACTGGGCTTCAGCGCGCTTTAATTTTTGTATGTTCATGCGGTTGGGCTCGATTCAATTCGCTAATGTACTTTGATCAAGGACGTGGCCAGATAAAAGCGATACCATAGCTTTACCATACGAGTTTGTACATACGGATGTGAGTATACGGCTCAAGGGCTGTAACCGGATTATTTTTTGCGGTCTTGGAAAGGTAGCGGCACGGGTTGTAAGTGCTTATAGTTAGCCGAGTCACTGATGGAATAGAATAAAAAATATGAAGCTTTTCTGGCGCAATACCTTAAAAAAGAACCTCGCTTTGACCGGAGAGGAAGCAGAAGATGTGACCGGTAGTTTGCCAGATATGGTTTTTTCTCTCGATGCCAATACCGGGCGTATTACCCAGTGTAACAACACTTTATGCGATGTGACGGGGTTTACCAAAGCGGAAGTTATCGGGCGCCCTATTTTTGAACTGTATCACCCGGACTGTCGTGAGCAGGTAGAAAGGGTTTTCAGCGATTTCTCAGAAACAGGCAAACCGCAGAGTGAAGAGCTTCAGATATTGTTAAAGAATGGAGACAAGTGCGATGTCAGTTTGAGTGCCACTGCACATCGTCTCTCGAGCAGGGAAATTCTCTACAGTCAGGCGCCACAGCGTGATATTGAGGAACTGAAGCAAACCAAACAGTTTCTTTACGGGCAGAACCAGATACTTGAAAAAATTGCCAGAGGTGCAGCGCTTGGTGATTCGCTCACAGCATTGGTAACGCTGATTGAGCAACAGGATCCAAAAATGATCTGCTCAATTTTACTGCTGGAAGAAGATGGTGTGCATGTCCGCCATGGTGCCGCACCAAGGCTGCCAGCAGAGTATATTGCGGCTATTGATGGTCAGGCGATCGGACCAAAAGCAGGTTCTTGTGGCACGGCGATGTATCGGCGTGAACCTGTTTATGTCGAGGATATAACGTTTGACCCGCTATGGGATGATTACCGGTCTTTTGCTTTGGCGTCCGGCTTGAAGGCGTGCTGGTCAACCCCGATTTTTGATAAAGGTGGTGAAGTGCTCGGCACCTTTGCGGTCTATTATTCTGAACCGGGGCTACCGGATATGCCAGGGTTTAGACTGGTTGATACGGCTGCGAGCATTGCTGCTATCGCGATCAGTCGGCATCATTCGGAAGTGCTTCTGGAGCGGAGTCGTATCCGGATGGCCAATGTCTTCGAGCAGGCTAATGACGGCATCTACATTATCTCTGCTAACGACAATCGATACCTCGATGTTAACCCTCATGGTGCAGAAATGCTGGGCTACAGCCGTCAAGAGTTGTTGCATATGAGGGTTGCCGATATTGTGGCATTCGACGAGAAGAAGCGTTTACGGCCATCCACTGAGAGAATGATGGCGGGTGAGCGACATCTGGAGGAGTGGGAACATATCCGCAAGGATGGTTCGACCTTTCTGGCTGAGGTCAGCGCGCGTCGAATCGATGAAGATTCCTGCATGGCAATTGTTCGCGACCTCAGTGAGCGTCACGCAGCTGAACTTGTGTTGCGAGAGAGCGAAGAAAAATTGCGCCTGTTCATTCAGTATTCACCTTCGGCAATTGCCATGTTTGATCAGAATATGTGTTACCTGGCTTACAGCCAGCGCTGGTTGATTGATTACGAGCTGGGTGAGCGGGATCTTGTTGGTCTTTGCCACTATGATGTATTTCCCGACCTGCCAGCACACTGGAAGGACGTGCACAAGCGTTGTTTAGCCGGCAGCATAGAAAAATGTGAAGAAGAGTCCTTCGTTCGGGCCAGTGGCAAAGAGGAGTGGGTACGCTGGGAGATTCATCCGTGGCGGGCGGCGAGCGGAGGGATTGGTGGCATTATCCTTTTTTCTGAGACTATTACCAGGCGCAAGCAAGCTGAAGAACAGCTTAGGGCCAGCGAGCAGCGTTTTCGTTTAGCGCTGGAAGCAGCGCATCTGGGGATTTTTGACTGGGATATCGCCAGTAATCAGATTGTTTGGTCTCGCTATCATGAAACGGCGTGGGGATTTCTCGATGGCGAATTTGATGGCACCTATGAGGCTTTTGCCAAACGTATACACCCGGATGATATCGAGGCTATTGACAGCAAGGCGCAGCACTGTATTGCCAATCGAACTCCGTTCTCGCATGAATTTCGCATTATCTGGCCGGATGGAAGCATTCACTGGATTGCAGCAAGGGGCGAGATGGCAGACACCGCCGAGGGCGAACCTCCAAGAATGCGGGGCGCTGTGGTGGAAGTGACTGCGCGCAAACTGGCAGAGCTAGAGCTTCAGGAGAGCAATCGCCAGCTTGAAAAGCTTTCACGCAAAATGTTGTCTGCCCAGGAAGCCGAGCGCCGTAACGTCGCTCGGGAACTGCATGATGAAATTGGCCAGCTGCTCACAGTGGTAAAACTTGACCTGCAAACCGTTTTGCACAAGACCGGCAGCGAAGCACTGGCGCCGGCCTTGAAAGATGGTATGGAGTCCATTGATCGGGTAGTGGCAAGGGTGCGAGACCTGTCGATGAATCTACGACCATCAATGCTTGATGACCTTGGTCTGGCCCCCGCTTTGCGCTGGTATGTCATGCGGCAGGCAGAGCGGCTGGGGAGGGGATTTAAGGTGGATTTAAAGTTGCCCCCGGCCTTGCCTTTCCTGGCAGAAGAAGTCCAAACAGCCTGTTTTCGAATAGCACAGGAAGCGTTTACCAACATTGTTCGTCATGCGCGCGCGAAGCGCATTCTGGTGGAGCTGGCGGTGGTGGATAATCAGCTGGAGCTAACGGTTACTGATGATGGTGTTGGGTTTTATGCGGGCCCGAACCACCAGGGTTTTGGTTTGCTCAGCATGCAGGAGCGTGCCGAACTGGCTGGCGGCAGCCTTGATATTGATTCCGCTCCGGGGCAAGGAACCCGTATATTCGCACAATTCCCAATCACTCTTTCGGAGGCTGTTCCTGCAGTGAAAGCATCCGAGATATGAGCACTGTACGCATTTTGATTGCCGACGATCATCATTTGGTGCGTACAGGTATGAGTGCCTTGCTGCAGTCCTTTCCATAGGTCGAAGTGGTGGCAGAAACCGGCGATGGCCGTCAGGCAGTTGAGTTAACCAAATCGCACCGCCCTGGTATTGTACTGATGGATATCGCCATGCCGGGGCTAAATGGTCTGGAGGCGACGGCACATATTGCCAGAGATTGCCCCGATGTTCGGGTTATTATCTTGTCCATGCATGCTGATGAGGAATATGTGCGTCAGGCACTTCGAGCCGGTGCCAGTGGTTATCTGCTTAAAAATGCCGCCCCGGAAGAGCTTAAATTTGCTATTCAATCAGTCATGCAGGGCAAACTCTGGCTGTCGCCCTCTATTTCGAGGGCTGTGGTGGACAATTACCTCGATTCCCATCCAGCTGATATTAGCCCACTTGATGCCCTGACTGCCCGCCAGAGAGAGATTCTGCAATTGATCGCCGAGGGGCAAAGCACCAAGCAGATTGCGGCAACACTTGATGTGAGCATTAAAACCATTGAAACACACAGGGCTCAGCTTATGGAGCGACTGGATATTCATGATATCTCCGGATTAGTTCGTTTTGCTATCCGGTATGGCCTGATACATATCGACTCCTGATACAGCCGCTCTGTCGATTCTCTCTACCACCTATCCTCCAATCTGGTCTCGGGTATTTAGCGGTGATTACTCAGGGATTTCCTGATGGCAGGGTTTTCTGTTTTTACGCAGACTGAGTATGCCGTTAGAAACTGAGTGATACCGATGAGCTCTCTTGCTGTTTCAACATCGCCTGCTGTGCCATTGCGGGTATTATTGGTAGATGACTGCCCCCATTACCTTGCTGCAACCAGCCGGTTTTTAGGGCTCTACCCCTGGGTCGAAGTTGTTGGTCAGGCGTCGTCAAAAGAGGAGGCGTTGTCACTTGCTCATGAGCTTGAGCCTCAGCTGATTCTCATGGATATCGTGATGCCTCAGGTGAGTGGTATTGATATTGCCCGTGAGATTAAGGCCCGAGAGAATCCCCCCCTGATTGTTATGGTTTCCCTGCACAATAATGCGGAGTATCGGTACTACGCCAGTGAAGCTGGGGCGGATGGGTACATCACCAAAACAGAACTGCAGGCTGAGTTGCCACTGCTGCTTAAATCAGTGCGAAGCTCTGGTTTGCTTCCGCACGTGGTTACGCTTTCTCCTGAAATAAAATCATCAACAAATAATTTGGTTAACCAGGCGCTTATTGAAAGTGAAGAAAGGTTAAGAATTGCTCTTGAAGTCGGGGGCATGGGCATTTTTGACTGGGACTTGGTTAATGACGTTGTGACTTGGTCACAGGCTCATGCGCACCTCTGCGGGTTGCAAGTTGATCGGTTGGATGGGAACTATGCCACGTTCTCGAGCTTTATCCACCCGGATGATCTTGCGAGTGTTGAAGAAGCTTCAGACAAGGCTCGTCGCGAACAGGTAGCTTATCAGGCACGTTACCGTGTTATCTGGCCTGGTGAGGATTCTATTCGATGGATTCAGGCGCAAGGACGATATGAGTACGATGATCATGGGAAGCCTTTACGTTTGCGGGGGGTTGCCACTGATGTTACCGAAGCAATGGAGAATTTACATGAACTAAAGCAAAAACAGGCTCGCCTGACCGCTATTTTTGATGGCAGCCCCCAGTGTATCAATCTGTTGGATACCGAGGGGCGGATTCAGGAAATTAATTCCTTTGGGGTGGCAATGCTAGGGCTCAAAAGCGCGGACCGGCTTGTGGGGCATCGTCTGGGTCAGTTTGTTTCACCCGAATTCAAAGATCAGGCGTGGGCTGCTTTTGAAGCCGCTTTAAAGGGACTTAGTGCTCGCACTGAACTGGAAATTGTCGATGGCAACGGCCAGTTGCGCTGGGTAGAGACGAACTGGGCACCGATTCATTGCCCGGTCAGTGGTGAACTCTCTGTCTTGTGCCTGACGGTAGATGTGACGGATCGCAAAAAAGCTGAAGAAAGGGTGAGCTTTCTCTCCAATTACGATGCGCTGACCGGGTTGCCTAACCGAACGTTGTTTACAGATCGGCTAGGGCAGGCGATGGTGGATGTGCACCGGCACAACCGCTCGATATGCGTCATCTTTCTGGATATTGACTGTTTTACAAGCATCATCGATACGCTTGGTTTGCATGTCGGTGAAATACTTATAAAGGATACGGCCCAGCGTCTCGAAAAAGCGGTGCGTCCTGGTGATACGGTAGCCCGGATCGGTGGGGATGAGTTTGCCCTGCTGCTTGCCGACATGGAGAAAGACGATGATGCCACCTTGATTGTGCAGCGCGTGATGCAGGTTTTCAGTTTGCCGTTCGAGGTCGATGGCCAAAACCGGCATATCAGCGCGAGCCTCGGTGCTACACTGCACCCGGTGGATGACCAGCAGGCTGACGTGGAAACGGTTTTGTGCAACGCTGAAATTGCGTTATTCCGTGCCAAGGAAGTAGGGCGCTCCACCTATCGATTCTACGATGCAGGCATGACCAAGCGGGCACACGAGGATATAGCCATTGAAACTGCCCTGCGAAGTGCCATTGATAATGATGAAATGACACTCCACTACCAGCCGATTGTAGACTTGCGAACCGGCAAGATTCGGGGTGTTGAAGCACTATTACGCTGGTCTAACCCCAATTTGGGTGATCTTTCTCCCGTGCGCTTTATCCCCATTGCTGAAGATAGTGGTTTGATTGTACCCATTGGACAATGGGTGATGAGGACGGCATGTGAGCAGATGCAAGCCTGGCATGAGGCCGGTTACCCGGATTTGTATGTAGCTGTTAATGTCTCGTCCCGTCAGTTTCATGAACCAGACATGGTTGCCAGTATTGAGGAAATACTGACTGAAACGGGGTTGGAGAGCCAGTGCCTGGAGTTGGAGATTACAGAGAGTATCCTGATAACCAACTCGGAGCTGACCGTTCACAGCATCAACAAGCTCGACATGATGGGCGTTAAATTCTCAATAGATGATTTTGGTACAGGCTATTCCAGCCTCAGCTACCTTAAGCGCTTCCCGATAGATACGCTCAAAATTGACCGCTCGTTTGTGCGCGATATCACGGCAGATATGGACGATGCAGCGATTGTGCGGGCCATTATTACCATGGCGGAAAACCTGGGGCTTGAAGTGGTTGCAGAGGGTGTTGAGAACCCCGAGCAGCTTGCATTCCTATCGGAACACGGCAGTCACGCCATGCAGGGCTTCTTCTTTAGCAAACCCAAACCGGCGGAAGAAATAAGTCAGTTGCTGTTCGAAGGCAAGTGCTTACCTGCCAAGAAATAAAGGTTAGCTATGCTGGAAAAGGTGTAAACACAGTGTTCGGCATACGCTCTGAATGAGATGGTAGCTACGGGTGGACTTGAACCACCGACCCCAGCATTATGAAACTGGCTGGAAATTATTAACTCATTGATTTTATTAAATTTAATTTCGTCACCCACAGCAAATTTGCAGTACAGAGCACAGTTTTTCACAGCAAGTCACGCAAATCTCACGCAAGTGCCATATTTGGGTTTAGGGCGTGCCGACACTGTTATTTCACTTTTAAGGTAAGGGAATAAAATAAGTCCCGCCTAATTTCATTTTCAAAAAACCAAGTTACACAAAGCAGCCAACCGAAAGAAGCACCATGATTTTTAAGATGCATATTCACTTTTTCTCAAGGAAAGCGGGGTAACGGTCTCTGTAGTCTTGCTCTAGCAGGTGAGGCAATGGTTTCACTGATGAATGAATTAATAGCTGGCCTTATTTAAGCCTCCGGAAATAGCCCCGGCATCCAGCGACCGGCGAGTGTGGCCGGGAAGGCTATATGTAAGGGGGCGCGTGTGCTTTCGGAGGTAATGACTCCGGCATTCTGGAGAGCTGCCACGATTCGTCGCGCCTGTCGCTCTCCTGTGCCCACAATGCCTTGAACTTCTCCCCGCGGAAGTTCGCCGCGATACAGGATGGCTTCCAGTACATTCCCTGCCTTCGGCGGCAGGTTATCTGTCCGTATTTCTTCTTCGCACCAGAGTCGGATGCGTTCCCGCAATTTATCCGGCTGAACAAGTTGCTCCATAAAAGTGACTTGATCTATACAAGTTTGTAAGAAGAATGCTGTGAATTCGGCAAGGGCGCTTTCACTAAGGTTTCCTCGACCATCGGTATCGCCACGGCGCGGTTGGTCACAAGCAATCAAGTGTTGCTTGTATTTGGCTTCTTGTCGGGCAAGGCCGCGGGCGATTGACCACACCCCGCCTGTATCAAGAGCTTCTCGGAGCATAGCGTATGACATGAGGCGAGCCACGCGGCCATTCCCGTCAAGAAACGGGTGAATCCATAAAAGGCGATGATGTGCCGCTGCCGCCGAGAAAATTGTCTCTGCTTTTTTATGCTGGCTATACACATCTTCAAATCGCCGCAGAAAACGGGGCAGAGCACCTGCACTTACAGGAATGTGGTTTCCGACCTGTACATCCCGTAATCTCAACTGTCCAGGGGTGAGGCGTACACGTTCACCTGAATTGGGATCTTCTACCCAAAGTAGTTCTTCCGGTAACAGTTCGCCAAACCGTTTGTGGATTTCACAAATGCTTTCAAGGGTAGTGGTTCGCCCACCGTCCAATCCACCCTCATCGATCCATTTTTGAACCATAACATGAGCGCGCGCTTCTAGTTGTAGGTCTCTCTTTTTCGGTTCGGCGCTATAGTCGTCCCGCATCGCGCGTTCAATATCGACGGGGTGAGTATTGTGCCCCTCAATCAAGTTCGAGTAGTAACAATTCATGGCGCGAACAAGTTTGGCAAGAGCGGTTACGATTCCTTCGGGCAGGCTGCGTCTGAAGCCGGCAGACTTGGCGGCAAGCTCTACAGATAGCTCAGTTAAAGCCGCACGGTGACGGGAGCCTTCACTGATTTGGAGTGGCTCCATGATTGCAGTAGATTCTCCGCGATCAATGGCCGCCGCTATGTCCGCTTTAATGTCCGGTTCTTTTTTGTCCATAAACTGTTTTATATCATATAGTTAATTTGTTTTAAAGGAGTAGTTTAACCGAATAAAAGACCGCTTTAATGTCCGGCTTTTTATTTCGCTTTGTCACTACTATGAAATTGGCTGAAAATTAATAACTAATTGATTTTATTATCGCCACCCAAGGCAAGTTTGCAGTACAGGGCACGGTTTTTCACAACAAGTCACACAAATAGAGTTGAATAAGTTGTCAGGGGTATGGCGAGGCAGGGTGGTAGAAGGTTGGATCCAGTTCAGGATATTTAAACTGTCGCCAATCGGCCAGAAGCGGACATTCAATTACATAAACTGTCCCAAGGATGCTCAGATTCCACCTCAACTTTTATGAACTTGGGTATCTAACGTATAGATTTGATTACCCCCAAGCTTTACAAAATATGCAAATGCCTCGTTCATATCGTCCATTTTTCTAACTCCCAGCGAATACTTCAAACTATATACTTTGGGCTGCGTATAGTAGACAGCGCAATTTCCAACGGTACAAGCATATAAGCACATAGCCAGAGACATTGGTTTGGGGCCATATGGTGCGAACCATGTTTTCCTTTTTCCATTTTCAGTAAGCAAGCATATTTGTTCAAATATGGAAGGTACGTTACGAGCAGAAACCCGAGTAGGCTCTATATCTTCTTCGTGAAGAAAGGCATCGTTAATATTTTTAATAAACTGCCAGTTTCTTTGGTAAGAAGGCGGCCCCGGTGGAAATGGCAACAACAATTCCACATCTCCTGCATGGCAATTGGCACTCAAAAAACTGGGAAAGGCCATGGCTGAATATCCTACCCCAATCAAAACCAAGTCATATAAATCATCAGATACATTGTCATCATTAAATGCAGGCAATGTCTGGCATGGCTCATCTTGAGAGCTAAGAGGAAGCTTTCCATATTTTTCAGGCACTGAATAGCAAGCTATGAAGTTTTTTATCCTTTCATCCCGAATTATCAGCTTGGCAAGCAAGAAAAAAAATTTTTTTGGAAAACATGAAATATCAAGCACTATGCTCTCGCTATCGCCCACAAAATTTTCGTACCAAGTATTCAAATCCCCAGCTTTGGACAGCAATTCAAACTCAGCTGACGAAAACTCATGACCAAATGCTGCTTGTCCAATTTCTGTTTGGCTAGATAGCGATTCTGTAAATTTCTGCAACTCCTGATTCAACGGGTGCCCTAGTATCTTAATTCCCCCCACCCGACCTAAAAGTTCCATTTTTTGCAAATTATCTGCAACTGCAAAGGTTCTTTCTTCCGTGGAAATGCAGGTAATTAAATCCCAGGTATCTACATCGACACACGATAGAATATCGTGCATATATCCCCATGGTTTAATCAAAAATCAAACTCTCCTTGAAAATCTGTATCCTGATCACCGCCCCCTTGAATAACATTACAACCTCCTTTCGAAACCCAGCTTCTAACATCATCTAATGATGCGTAGTAAGGTTCTTTTGTTTTGGATGGAGGGATTTTCAAGAAAGGGCACAGAATCGGTCGGAAATAATATTTCCTCCTGGCCTTTCGATCTGCTGACTTGGTGGTATGCTCGACTTCGATCAAGTCCCCAAATCCAACAAGGTCTCCGAGCAAAGATTTAAGCTCGTTATCAAAATCGATGTCTTTTACCTTAACAGAAAAACCGGTGCCGCCAGGGTATGACATTGAAAGATCCTTGTATAAACGCTTTTCCAAAAAGCGTGAGCAGTTTTCGATAAAACCCGATCTATTTTCGCCGTTATACTCGCTCGCTATCTGTCTAAGTGAATGAGCACTGGCTTTGTGAATACCAATATTCTGAATTTTTTCGCTGATTGATTCTAAATCTTCTTCTGAATCTAGTGATTCGTCCTCAAGCAATTCATCCCAGATGTATTTACACATGTTGAGAAACGTAGAAATATTGCTTCCCGACAACGTGAGTATGTCAGCGTAACCACTCCACGTTTCTCTCTGACCACAACGGCTGCTAATTTGCTTTAACGCGTGGGCTACTCGCTCCTTTCTCCAATAAGGCTTATCTTTCCACGGCATAGATTCCAGCTTCTCGAAATTAGATAAATAATCTTTTTTGGCTTGCCCCTGTTGCCTTACCCATGCCTCTACTAACTTCGCATCCAGAACATTTTGGCTATTTAAAGCTTTTAAAAATTCTTTAAAATCTTCTGGCCAAGCATCCGCCAACCTTAGTGCACGCGATGGATTTGTGCCTCCATAGTATTCCGCCTTCTTTTTGGCTGACCAAGACACTCCAAATATATTGGTCATAGCTTCTTTGCCAGATACGTTGGATAACGTATATCCCGCGCTGCGAAGGCGTCTAATAAATACTTTTTCCATCAATTCAGGGAAAACCCAATTAGATGGGTCTTCCAGTCTGCGAAGTTCCTGATTCAGATCGAGTAATACGTGAGTTCTTCCTTCTTCAAGCGTAGCGCTTGAGCCAAATACTTGTAGATTGCTGTCATTCCATGCATAACTTCTAGTTCCTATGCGATAGGAAACCTGAGTCGATCTATCAGCTAGAGCTTTATTGATCATCTCCCTATAGCTTTCATTGAATTTGCCCCCGCTTTCTTCTATGTGGAACAAATCTTCGTACTGGTCTATATGAATAAAAACCGTAGTATCTTGTTGTATACAGTTGTGTTTTTTCAGTGAGTTAACCAGAGCATTTATAGGTTTCCCTATCTCCGTTTTGGATTTGTCGATCTCCTCTGGAATACTGCGAATATTAAAATTCAGATAATTTTTGTAGGTAAGTAGTCTTTTTTTAAGGACTTCTTTTAACTCGTTAATCGTTGAAACATCTTTTAGCGCGCCAAACCAACAATCGTCATTTGCCAATTCGGTTACGAAGCTTCCTTTTTCAAAACTATCTTTGGAAATTCCTGCCTGGCCACTTAAGCTTTCGCCTTCAACAACTACCTTCTCAATATTCTGGACTAGATCATTAACCAACCAATAATTTACAAAGTCTGCAAAATAAAAAGGCACCTTTGATTCTCGCCCTTCGGACTTGTCATCGGTGCGTTGACTAAAATCCCAGGCCCCACTTGTGTTGATATTGATACCTGCTGCCACAAAACGCCTTGAATCAAGAGGTACCGGAAACTCCTCCCCTGATCTAGAGTATGCGACCCTCACTTCAGGCTTAAGCAAATTTAAGAGCATAGTCTTGCCGGTGCCTGGAGTGCCTTTTAGCACAACATTTCCTGGACGAAAAAGCTGAGAGACTCTATCTATCAAAATAGGCGTAAATAGAGACACAAAACTATTGCTGTCTACTGACTCTGCTCGATAGTAATCGGCAAATGGGTTTCTCTTTATCATCGATGCCCACCTTGTCGAGGAAATAAAGGTGTCCACTCATCATAATTTGAATGAATTAGAGGCATCGTGTTATTTGGGCAGTTAGTGTGCATTATCAATAATGACCCAGATTCTCCGAAACCATATATCGTGTCATACTCTCCATTGTTCTCGTCAATGTATTTCTTTTCGTATTTCTCTGCGATTTGTTTCACTTTTTCCAGAATGTCATTACTTTGAGTCTCTTGCTTTGCGGATATGAATACATGCTCATTCATTATCAAGACCGGTTTAAACATAAAATGTAATGCACGGGCCAATGACATCCCATTCTCATATCCAGTTTTCCCGCATAATAATGGAATAACTAAAACGCTAAATTCACTAAATAACGTATTTGCGCCATTTAACACGTAATCCATTTGGCTTCCCGAACCGACATGGTCATCGAGGATAACCACTCGCTCTATGTTTCTTTTCTTTAGTAGCTCAATGCTTGAAGCTACTCGATCTTCTCCACCAGCTCGGACATCCGCATACCAATCTATAGATAACCCCTTATTAATCAAGCCATTTGCATGATAAAAATCATTCAGATTCATGCTATCAGTCAATTTAGTAAATGCTGTACGATTGACTTCTTCCTGTATAATCGCATTAAACGATTCAGTGCTATCAAATTTCAGCTCACCTGACGTTTTAAATAGCCATTGAAGATAGTTTTCTTCAAATGCCGTTTTGTAGAGAGATTTAAACTCTTTTGACCCAACGAAAAACAGATTTGGAATTAACTGGTATAAAGATTTCTTTTCTTCAACCTTTTCGACATTTCCTAACCACCCATTTAATCTTTGCTTGAATTTTGGCAACACGTCATATTCTGAGAAAAGCAATTTATCCAAGTATCTTATTAGTTCTTGTAACGCCATAAACTCAGAGCCATCGTCCAATCCTAAGCCCCAGCTGATTACCATTTCTTGAATTTCTTTCTCCGTCACTAAATGGCCTCCAAAATATCCTTTATATATTTTGCTAACACCTTTGAAACAGGTGGGGGGACAGCATTTCCTACCTGCTGCATCTTTTGCGACTCCGTACCTATAAACTTATAGTCTCTAGGAAACCCTTGTAATAAAGCTGCTTCACAGGAAGCAAAACCTCTGTTTTCGGTTGGATGAAGAAAATATTTTGGATTGCCAAATTTAGTGTCGACTGTAGGAGAAAAACCGTCAGGAGATAGCCTCCGATACTTCCCATTAAACGTATGGGATAAATTTACTTTCTGATTTTTATCAACTCTTACATAGCCCTTTTTATTTAAGCTGCGTAGCCGCCTCTTGACGCCAAAACCCAAGCCTTTCTCTAAAACCGACGGGGCGACAAAGTCGCCATCTCCATGTCCTCTAACCCGATTACTCTTTGCTCTACGAGCCTTCATTAATTCCTTCAATATCAGTATGTCAGTTTCATCAACATACCCAAAAACTTCAGGAATATCCCACGTATGAACCGCCGCATTCCCTCCCCTGACATCACAGAGCTTTTGTCCTGGTTTGATCTTTTTAGCAATAAGTAAATCTATTCCTTTTAGTATTTCAGGCGCAGATTCTTTCGGTCCATCAGTTAATACCTGGCCGACAGTTTTTTTCTTGAAACTCTTAGAAAGCTGGACTCGATTAAAGATATCTGTATTCGCACCTCGAACTCCCACTAGAAAAATCCGTTTTCTTTTCTGAGGCACTCCATAATCATCAGCCTTAATTACTAAGGTAGTTGTAACAAAGCCATTATTTAAAAGTATATCGTTGGCGCGCTTCCACCAATCTCCATGCTTTCCAGAGAGTGCTCCAGGAACATTTTCTGCGACAAATATCTTAGCTTTATATTGCAGCGCGATTTCAACTGCTCTTATAAGCAATTGATTTCTTGGATCATCATAATTCCTTTTACCTAGGGTAGAAAAACCTTGGCAAGGAGACCCAGATAGAACTAAATCAACCTTACTCACTCCTTTAATCGAGAAATTCAACGCTGACAAATCGTCTTGTGCTGCTAATTGACCATAGTTTTTGTTGTAGCTGGCTACTGCTTGTGGATTTATGTCGTACGCACCAAGACATTCAAATCCAAGCTTATTGAATCCATAATCCAAGCCTCCGCATCCGCAGAACAAACTAATAAATGAGCCATGATTAAACTTTTCGATTTTCAATGAAAACTGTTTCCCATATTATTGGTTTTGAATTCGTTAAAGTTAGGGTTCGCTCTGCAAAGAAAGCACCTTATAGCTTTCTCTCCATCTTACCATGCCGAACATGCAGGACATCGACAACAAGTTGATTTATCAAATAGAGCGCGCGGTAGTTGCCGAGTATGAAATGACGTGTTCCTCTCTGTGTATTGATTCCCTCTGACGCGATGGGGCAAAGCTCGGCGAGCGGATCGAGTTTTTCGATTGTTTCGATAATATCCAGATACCACCTCGCCGTATTTTGAGGAGACTCCTCGGCAATCTGAAGATAACGTGATTTTAAATCGTTCTCTGCAGTGGATTTGATATCGATGTGATATTTTTTCAAATATTTGGAGTCAGTGTAAAAGCTGATTCTTGAAGCACAAAATGTCCGCTTTGGGTCGGAAGCAGGCATTACATCTGAGTCTAGTGAACAAATCAAATAACCATATTTAGCTCATGTCGGGCAAATTTAAGAAAAAGTTTTATTAATAGCCTTCGCTGCTTGGAACAGTTTTTCAGTAATTTTCGCCAGTTGGGGTAGAGTTCGTCTTTCGCTTTTTAGGTTGGTAGCTGAGAGATGCCTACGTCACTACCCGCCTTTGGCAGTAGTGACGTAGGCTATAAGTACCGTGGTTGCTGAGTTTGTTGCTGGGCGTAGCCGGTTTTGAAGAGCGTATCACTACGCTGTCACTTGATACTCTGTCAGGTTCCTTTCGTTGCGCATGTCTTGAAGTGGGTGGTCTTTAGGCATTATCTGTATAAATAAAGGGGTACATTTGAACTGTTGAGTTGCGAGGGCAATTTTCTATACTGGGTTCAAGCGCATTGTTTGTTGATGCGTATTTGTGAATTTAACGAAAGAGGTGCATTCCCCCCTCGCATCTGCAAAACGGGATAGGCGAATTTATCTTACGAAGTCGTCGAATGTGCTGATCTAGGGCGAGTTGCAGCACAGCGGTTTATTCAGGGCCGTGCTTAATCAGTTCTTTGGCGCAGTGAAAGCTGCATCCGCTCAAAGGCCTGTATCACCGCAGCCGCCATAGGCTGCATTATCTTCCCAGGCCCACTGCTGGTCTCGGATGTCAAAAAGGCTGTCACGCAGGCGCTCTTTGTCATGGTGACCCACTCTAAGCATAGCGACCGCTCATGGTTGCTATTGCGACTCTACATGCTTTTGCAATGTTAGCCTTGGCCGTTTTGTGCTCGGGTGTTTGTTCGCACGATCCGTATTTCTCTGAAATCGCGACGTGCCGTCTATGTCCAGACGATTAATGAATTTTCGGGAGTGGTGTCCCGCGACTTTACCGCTTAGGCGGCTCTGCCCAGCTATGAGTTGGCAGGTGGTCAGAAACACTAACCAAAGGAGAAAACACCATGAGAAATCTGAATTATCAACTGAAGTTGTTGTGTCGCCGTAATCGGGATGGCAGTTATGCCACGCGGGTTGATAGGGAGAGGCAGCTTACGGCTATTGCCAATCAACTTCATAATCTGGGTTATCGAGGAATGAGTATCAATTCTTTGCGTCAGAAACATGTGCAGGCGCTGGTGGATTTGTGGCTGGATCAGCAGGTCAGTGCAGGCACCATCAAGAATCGCATGGCCCATATGCGTTGGTGGGCTGAGAAGATTAACCGGTCTAGTGTGATTGCGAACGCTAATATTTACTACGGAATACCGGATCGACAGTTTGTGTCGTCGGTGAATAAGGCGGTGTCTTTGAGTAAGGAGGATTTCCAGCGGATCAATGATCCCTTTGTTCGGATGAGCCTCCAGTTGCAACAAGCTTTTGGTTTGCGCCGGGAGGAGGCGCTGAAAATCTGCCCCCATTGGGCTGATCGGCAAACCTATTTGCGGTTGAAGTCGGGTTGGACCAAGGGTGGGCGACCCAGAACTATTCCGATTATTTCGGTTGAGCAGCGTGCGGTTCTGGAGGCGGCCAAGAAGTTGGCAGCTTGGGGGTCGCTAATTCCTGCTGATCTGACTTATGTGCGTCAGTTGCGGCGTTATGAACATGCTTGTACCTATGCTGGTTTGTCGAAGTTGCATGGTCTGCGACATGCCTATGCGCAGGCCCGATATCGCGCGTTAACAGGGTGGAACTGCCCCAGTGCTGGTGGCCCCAATCGGCCTCAATTAACAGCTGATCAGCGGCGAGGGGATCGAGCTGCCCGTCTTCAGATCAGTGCGGAGTTGGGGCATGAGCGGGAGCAGATCACGGCGGTCTATCTGGGCCGTTAACCGACTTGGTTGGAAACTCTACTAAATGGATTTGAGGGGAACTGATATGCACGCACAACAGGATTCGAGATTGTATTTGCAGCCGCGGCTGATCCGATTACGGGATGCGCCAGGCTACCTCGGCATGGACAAGAATCGGTTTAACCGGGAAGTCCGTCATCAGTTGACAGAAATGCCGATTGGCAAGCAGGGGATTGCCTTTGACCGACTTGAAATGGACGCTTGGGTGGAGCAGTATAAGTCCCGCTGTGGGTGTTCGATTAACCATAGGAGACATTCACTATGTCGAAGAGAACACCGGGCCTCGTCAAGCGGGGCAAAAACGGCATTTGGACAATCGACAAACGTATCAGAGGATATGGACGCCTTTTCGAAAGCACTGGAACGGGTGACAGGCAGGAAGCAGAGCGATACCTGACTTTTCGTCTGGAACAGATTCGCAATGAGATGGTGTACGGGGTCAAACCTGATTACACCTTTCGGCAGGCAGCGACCAAATATCTTCTGGAAAACGAGCGCAAGCGCAGTATTGATCGCGATGCTCAGTCGCTGAGGATTCTTGATTCTTTTATCGGGAATCTGGCCTTGCGGCAGGTGCATCAGGATACCTTGGGGCCTTTTATTGCTTCACGCAAAAAAGAGGGTCTCAAGTCCAATACGATCAATCGTGATTTGGCCGTTGTCCGGCGGGTATTAATACTGGCTGCCAGGTTGTGGCGTGATGAGCGTGGCAACCCTTGGCTGGAGACAACACCGCTGATTCGTATGTTGGATTGGAAAGATGCCAGAAAACCATACCCGATTTCGTGGGTTGAGCAGGAAAGGCTGTTTGCTGAACTGCCGATTCACTTGCGGGAAATGGCGTTGTTCAAGGTCAACACCGGCACACGGGAAGCGGAAGTCTGCGGGTTAAGATGGGAGTGGGAAGTTTCACTTCCAGAGCTGTCTGCCAGTGTATTTTTGATACCGGGGGACCTTGTTAAAAATGGCGAAGATCGGTTAGTGGTGTTGAATTCGGTGGCAAGAGCGGTTGTGAATCGCCAGCGGGGCAAGCATCGGGAACATGTGTTTACTTATACATATAAAGGTGAGCACAAGCCGGTCGAGCGGATGAATACCAAAGCATGGCGCAGAGCGCGGGACGTGACAGAGTTATCTCAGGTCAGGGTTCACGATCTGAAACACACCTTTGGTCGTCGTTTGCGCGCTGCTGGAATTGGGGTTGAAACGCGTATGGTGATGCTTGGTCACACCAACAAACAAATCACTACACACTACTCAGCAGTGGAAATCGGAGAGCTGATAGAAGCGGCTGAGAGAGTGAGTTTTGAGCGGGGGTCAACACCAACTCTAACGCTACTGAGAAGTCCAAATGCAGAGACAAAAGGAGAGTCACGCAAATCTCACGCATTTGGTAGAAACAAAAAGGGCTACACGTACGTAACTCTTTGATTTGTATCGTAGCTATGGGTGGGCTTGAACCACCGACCCCAGCATTTATGCTCGGTTATGCCAGCTAGCAGGCCGTCATACCTTACACTGCAGTGGGTATTGCGAAGCTGGATTAAGCGTGTTGGGAAGGTGAGTTTCGAGTGAGAATTAACGTCAACTCTGGCACTTTTATGGAGTCCAAATGCAGTGACAAAAGGAGAGTCACGCAAATCTCACGCATTTGGTAGAAGCAAAAAGGGCTGTGCGTACGTAACCCTTTGATTTATATGGTAGCTACGGGTGGACTTGAACCACCGACCCCAGCATTATGAATGCTGTGCTCTAACCAGCTGAGCTACGTAGCCACAAGGTGCTCATTTCGAGGGCTGCGAATTCTCACTATTTTGCCTGTTGTTGTCAAGCACTTGCTGTGGCCTGTGGTGCGGTTGTTTGCCAGACTGTTAGAGTGTTTACGTTAGTGAGGCTCAATGGTGTCGCGCAGGTATTGAAACAGTTTGCGACTTGCTGCTGGCGGCTTGTTTTGACTGAGTTCTTTTTGCGATTGTCGAACCATTTGTCTCAGGTGCTGCCGGTCGAGCTGAGGCTCTTCTGACAGTAGCTGGTTAACGGCGTCATCGCCGTTTTCGATGATTTTGTCGCGCCATTTTTCAATGCGATGAAAATGCCGTCGGTAGGTTTCGCCGTCCTTCCGGAACAGGTCGAGTTTGGCGAGAATCAGGTCTGTATCGGCAACACGCATGAGTTTGCCGATATACTGCATTTGGCGTCGCCGCCCCTCGCGGTTTTTGAGTCGCCGAAACAGTTCTAGGGCTTCTCTCAGGGTTTCTTCCAGAGGAATCTGAATGAACTGTGCATTGGGCAGGTTAGCGATGTCTTCACCAATTTTTTGCAGTGCGAGCATCTCCCGTTTGAGTTCAGATTTGCTTTTCTCTGGTTCCAGGGCATCCGGTTGCTCATCATCAGTACCTGGCCAGCTGTGGTTTTTCTTTGGCATTTGTGTCTCTGGGGTCAGGTGTAAAACAGGGTGGCAAGCCCGAGGAATGAGAAGAAGCCGACAACATCGGTAACTGTCGTCAGAGCCACACCACCAGCCAATGCCGGATCGATATCCAGGTATTTCAGGATCATGGGTAATGAGGCTCCGGCCACCGCAGCGGTTAGCAGGTTGATCACCATCGCTGCCGCGATAATAAAGGCGATGGTGGCGTCGTCAAACCAGAAAGCGGCGATAACACCCATAACCAGCGCCCAGAGCAGGCCGTTAAAGCAGCCGACAATAAATTCCTTACTGAGCAGCCATTTAAGGTTACTGCGTCCCACATGCCCAAGCGCCATGCCCCGAATCACCACCGTTAACGTCTGGTTGCCGGCCACACCGCCCATACTGGCAACTATAGGCATAAGGATTGCCAGCGCGACAACTTTGTCGATAGTGGCTTCAAACATGTTGATAACAGAAGATGCTGCAATGGCAGTAAGCAGGTTTACGCCCAGCCAGATCGCACGGCGCGGTGCGGTGCGGCGGATGGAGGCAAATGTTTCCTCCTCGTGACTGAGGCCAGCCAGCCCCAGCAGAGAATGGTCGGCATCTTCCATGATAACGTCTACCACGTCATCAATGGTGATTCGCCCCAGCAGGTGGTTGTTCTCGTCAATGACTGGAGCTGATACCCAGTCGTGGCGCTCAAATAGGTGTGCAACTTCGGAATCTGGCATGGTGGCGGGTATGGCCTCTACGTTAGTCACCATGACTTCCCGAACGGTGGTATTGGGGTTCGAAGTGAGTACTTTGCTCAATGGCAATGTCCCCAGGAAGATATCTTTTCGATTTACCACGAACAGGTTGTCGGTCACTTCCGGTATTTCTTCGTGGCGACGCAAGTAACGAAGCACAACATCCAGAGACATATCGGGGCGCACGGTGATGGTATCCGTGTTCATCAAGCCGCCAGCGGTGTCTTCGTTGTGGGTCAGTACTGATTCCACACGCAGGCGATCCTGTGTGCTCATTGACTGTAGCACTTCCGGGATTATCTGATCGGGCAACTGTTGCAGAATGTCGGCGATATCGTCAGTATCAAGCCCTTCGAACAGGCTGGCCATCTCCTCGCTGCCCATGCCTTTGAGTATTTCCTGCTGCATATCTTCGCGCAGTTCACCGAGGACTTCCCCTTCCGACTCGGACTCTACCAGGCTCCATAAGATGCGCCGAATTCGCGGAGGGGCGGATTCGATATGGTGGGCGATGTCAGCCGGGGCGAGATTATTGAGCATGTAGCCCAGTTGATGGACGGCCTGGGAATCCATGACGTCATCAATGCCGGCGAGTAGAGACAGTTGGCTGGCGGTGTCAGATGACGTTTGCATATTATCCAGAACTCCGGATCAGTGGTTGAGTGGCGTTAGTTTACTGACCGCAAAGCGAAAATAACAGTGTGCCAGGCTTGCTGGAGAAGAAGGTGCCTAAAATAAATTGGAATGAGCGTAAGTGATTATTCACTTTCGCCGAAGCGGTCGGCAATCAGTTGGCAGATATTGTCGTGTGCGGCGTCTTCATCTTCACCATTAAAGCGGAAATGCAAAACGGTATCCTGGCTTGCAGCCAATAGCATCAGCGACATCACGCTTTTGGCGTCGACCAGTTTTTCAAGGCTGTGGCCCGTTTGAATCGCAGCGGCGTATCTGCCTGCAGTTGAGGCAAGTTTGGCCGCCGCGCGTGCGTGCAGGCCGAGTTTATTAATAATTTTTATTTCGCACTCAATCATGGGGCTATAAATGCCTGAGCTGGCACTTGAAGTCAAGTCGCTCTGGTATGTTATTGATGGGTAAATAACGGGAAATATTATGAAAGTTCACGGTGGCGAACCTGAATATTGGGTAGTCGGTTGCTGAAAAATTTTCCCAACTGATTGGCGATATAGACAGAGCGGTGCTGACCACCAGTGCAGCCAATGGCGATGGTCAGGTAACTGCGATTGCTGGCCTGAAACTGAGGAATCCAGCGACTCAGGTAGCCATTGATATCAGCAAGCATATGAGCCACATCGGGTTGTGTTTCAAGAAACTCAATGACCGGTTGATCATTACCGCTGTAGCCCCGTAATTCCGGTTTCCAGTAGGGGTTGGGCAGGCATCGCACATCGAAAACAAAGTCCGCATCTACCGGAACGCCGCGCTTGAAACCAAAAGATTCGAACAGAACAGCCAGTTCTCCCTGAGTGTCCGGTGCGATGTGCTTTTTAATGATATCTCGCAGCTGGTGCAGGGTCAGGGTGCTGGTGTCTATTTTTCGGGTGGCAATGTCTGCCAGTGGCTCCAGCATCTTGCTTTCCAGTTTGATCGCTTCTTTCAGATCGACTGTGCCGCTGCTGAGCGGGTGTTTGCGACGGGTTTCGCTAAAGCGTTGGATGATGACGGGGCTGCGTGCATCCAGAAAAATGATTTCGCTATGAATTCCGTCGAGCTGGAGCTGTTTGATAATGGCGGGTAAATCACCAAGATTGCCCAGCACATTGCGTGCATCAATACCAACAGCTATCTTGTTTGGCCAAATCTGCTTCTTGTCATTGACGGTCTGCTGGATAAGGTTGGGCAGCAAGCTGGCGGGCAGGTTATCGATACAGGTGAAGCCGACATCCTCGAGCACATTGAGAGCAGTGCTTTTTCCTGAGCCTGACCTTCCACTGATGATAACCAGTCGCATACCGGTGCCCTATTAGCTTTGCTGTCTTGTAACAGCAGATTGGTAGAGTGCCTGACTGGTCGTGGCGTCGCGAAGCTGTTGGCGTTTTTCACTGTGCTGTAGCAGCTCGGCGATGGATGACAGGGTTTTCAAATGCTCGTCATTCTGTTCTTCAGGCACCACTAGCGCGAACACCAGATCCACAGGCTTATCATCAATAGCGTCGAAATCCACCGGGCTTTCCAGTTTCAGTAACGCTGCCCGAATTTGCTGGCAACCACTGACACGGCAGTGAGGAATGGCAACCCCGTGGCCGATGCCGGTGCTACCCAGCTTTTCGCGCGCGAGGAACTGGTGGTAGAGGGAGTCGGCGTCAATGCTGTCAATATTGTCGGCAACAAAATGTGACAGGTACTCCAGAAC
The DNA here is from genome assembly GCA_024234435.1 of Pseudomonadales bacterium. NCBI lineage: Bacteria > Pseudomonadati > Pseudomonadota > Gammaproteobacteria > Pseudomonadales > Pseudomonadales bacterium. The sequence goes on along the minus strand of JACKOF010000002.1, from coordinate 43,093 downwards.
ACGTTTTTTACTGCCGCCAGGGGCAGCACACAGTGTGTACTCCGGGGTCAGAATATTGGCTATTTCCATGGTGATTACTGCTTGATTTAGAGGTGGTTGAGGTTATCGGCCGCGGTTTTTTTCCTTGTGTTTGATCAGCTGACGATCCAGTTTGTCGGTAAGATCATCAATCGCAGCATACAGGTCTTCATGCTCGGCGTTGGCAAAAAATTCACCGCCACTGACATGTACGGTGGCCTCCGCTTTTTGAATCAGTTTGTCAACGGAAAGAATAACATTGGTGCTGGTGATGCGATCATGATGGCGCTCCAGACGGGAGAGCTTGTTCACGACATAATCGTTAATGGCGTCAGTGATGTCGAGATGGTGTCCACTGATGTTAAGTTGCATGTGTTTCTCCTTAGTGAATACTAGCTGTTTAGTTGTTAAATTGTCTGCGTTCGCTGGATGAAGGAATGTTCATTCCTTCGCGATATTTGGCCACGGTGCGACGGGCAATTTCAATGCCCTGTTCCTGAAGTAACGACGCGAGCTTGTTGTCGCTGAGGGGTTTTGAAGGGTTTTCTGCGCTAATCATCTTCTTCAGGATAGCGCGAATAGCGGTAGATGAACACTCCCCGCCACCGGTCGTTCCTACATGGCTGGAAAAGAAGTATTTCAGCTCATAAATGCCTTGCGGGGTATCGATATATTTCTGTGTGGTAACACGAGAAATGGTGGATTCATGAAGCTCCAGTTTCTCGGCGATATCAGCCAGAATCATAGGTTTCATTGCCTCGGCACCGTGCTCCAGAAAATCCTGCTGTAGCTCGACAATGCTGGAGGACACTCTGAGCAGGGTTTCATTGCGGCTTTCAAGGCTGCGCAGAAACCATTTGGCTTCCTGAAGATGGTTGCGAAGAAAGGTGTTGTCGTTACTGTTGTCTGCGCGGCGGATGAGAGAAGCATATTGCTGGTTAATCGAGATTTTCGGCGACACGTCACTATTGAGTGATACCTGCCAGCAACCATCGCGCTTGACCACTCTTGCATCTGGAACCACATACCCCGCGTCCGCACTATCGATGCTGTCACCGGGTAGCGGATTAAGTGTCTGGATCAGCTCAATGGCGAACTCAAGTATGTCACTGTTCAGGCCGGTGGCTTTGGTCAGTGTTTTAAAGTCACGGTTGGCCACCAGAGGCAGATATTGCGTCACCAGTAGCTTGGCTTCGGCCAGAAAAGGGGTGTTTTCTGAAAACTGGTTTAGCTGGATGGACAGGCATTCCTGTAGCGAGCTGGCGGCAACCCCGGGTGGGTCAAATTGCTGGATGCGGTGAATAACGGCAATCACTTCGTCCAGTTCGATCTCATCATCGTCCAGCGCTGCCCAAAGGTCGGCCGGTGTCTGGGTAAGTCGGCCATCGGGACTGATGGCGTCGATAATGGTGGTGCCAATATGTCGATCAATGTCGGACATTGGTGTCAGGTTCAGTTGCCAGTGAAGGTGATCCTGGAGAGATTCGGTGACACTGTGAAAACTTTCGAAGTCGGCAGAATAATCACTGCTGCTGTTGCTCAGATTGGTAGTAGGCGCGGTGGGGTAAATATCATCCCAACTGGCGTCGACGGGCAGGTCTGTCGGGATGGGTTGATCGTCGTCAGGCGACGAGTTCAGCGGTGATGTTTCTTCCTCCGATGAGGCCGATTTTCGGTTGTCGTCATCTTGCTGGCCCGATTCCGGTGAGTCTTCGTCAACTTCCAGCAGCGGGTTGGAGTAAAGTGCCTGTTGGATTTCCTGTTGTAATTCCAGCGAGGAAAGCTGAAGAAGTTTGATTGCCTGTTGCAGTTGCGGCGTCATGGTCAGTTGCTGACCGATTTTTAACTGCAAACTCTGTTTCATGAGCGGTGTCACTGCTTCCGGACATTAAGGATGCGTCCAGTGTAGCGCTGGCAATCCTGTGAAGCAATTCTTGTGCCATGCTTTTTTTTGGTTTCTTGTGAAGTTTCGCGAACTGCGCCTCGGCGTTGATCTAGCGGGCCAGACAGCTTGCTAGAGAGAAAAGTTTTCACCCAGATAGGTGTCTCTGACTTGCTGATTACTGAGAATTTCTGCCGCATGACCTTCAGCGATGACCCGACCTTCCCCAACAATGTAGGCATGCTGGCATATGTCGAGGGTTTCCCTGACGTTGTGGTCGGTTATCAAGACACCGATACCCTTATCGCGGAGGTGTCGAATAATCAGCTTGATGTCATTTACTGATATCGGATCTACACCGGCAAACGGCTCATCCAGCAAAATAAACTCTGGCTCCATAGCCAATGCCCGGGCGATTTCTACTCTGCGGCGCTCACCGCCGGATAAACTCATTCCCAGGCTGTCGCGGATGTGAGTAATATGAAATTCATGTAATAGCGATTCAAGTTTTTCCTTGCGTTGTTCTCGGGTCAAATCATCGCGGGTTTCAAGAATGGCCAGGATATTGTTCTGAACGCTCATTTTTCGAAATACTGACGCCTCTTGCGGCAGGTAGCCGATGCCTTTTCTGGCCCGGCCATGCATGGGCAGATGGGTAATATCCTCATCATCGATGCAGATAGAGCCGCTATCCTGAGGCACCAGTCCGACAATCATATAGAAACAGGTGGTCTTGCCAGCCCCGTTTGGCCCGAGTAGCCCCACGATGGTTCCGCTCTCGACGGTCATCGACACATCCTGAATCACAGGGCGTTTTTTGTAGCTTTTGGCAAGGTGCTGGGCTGAGAGTATGGCCATTAGTTTGTCTCCTTATTGGCCGATTTTGCCTGGGGGGTAGGTGGGATAAGCATTTGAATCCGTTTCCTGCCGGTATTGTCACTTTTAGCCTTGAGGACCTCCGAGGTGACATCGTAGTCTATACGTTCACCGGTGATGATGGTGCCATCCTGCTCCAGGCTGGCATTGTCTATTAGTTGAATCTGATCAAGGGCAGGACGGTACTCAATGGTGTTACCGCTTGCCAGCACCATGCTGCCATCCATTTTTGGCAATTGCTGGTAGTGGGCAGGTTTTCCTTTGCAGATAATTTTACTGACGCCCTCGGTAGTCGAGAATACAGTGACTTTTTCCGCTCGTATGAGAATGGTGCCCTGCTTGATAATGACGTTGCCTTCATAAACGGTCGTGCCTCCTTTTTCATCCCGTTCTGCCTGGTTAGACTCGATATGAATCGGTTTCTGGCGATCATCGGGGAGACTGTAAAGCGGGCCTGCCAGAGTGCAGAGCAGGCAAAATGCCAGTATCTTGTTAAGGTTTTGCACGATGTATTCCTTTGACTTTCTTTAGTAACTTGAAACGTTCCTGTTGCAGATTGGCCCACATGCCAGTGCCTGCAGTTTGTCCGTCGGGTGTGGTAATAAGGACATGCTTTTTTGATTCGGCCACATGCTTGTCAGGAAACAAGACCAGTTGTTGCGAGCGGAGTTCATTTCGGGCATTGAAGTTTGTGTTCTGCCAGGCATAGACATCCCCTGTGAGCAGCACTTTTTCGCCTCCCTGGAAAACTTCACCGTTCCTGGACGCTACCTGCCAGGGGCGCAGCGGGTTTTTAATATCAAAAACCACCATCTCCGGTGTGTCCATTTCAAACCGATCTCGGCGCTTGAAATACCGGGTTTCCGATGTTTTGAGTGTGTAGTTGAGCAGCCCTTCCTGGTTGTACTTTTTGGTATCCGTGTCAAGCATGTAACCATCAGCTTCGGGCAGCTTGTCCGGGGTTTTGGTTGTGATGGGCGAGAGAAACTTTTCTGGTGGTGAGTCCCAAAGCAACAAAAAAACGCCACAGCTAATGAGCAGGGCTGCAGTGAAAATCAGGCGGCGCATTAGAGGTATTCCGCCAGTGTTGGCGCCAGTTTTTGCTGGGCATCCAGAATCAGTTCAGCCAGTTCGCGAACTGCGCCATTGCCGCCAGCTGCGGCTGTCTGCCAGTCGGCATGGCGGGCAACAAAATGATTGCCATTGGCTGGCGTTGCTCCCAGCCCTACCTTTCGGATAACCGCCAGGTCGGGCAGATCATCACCGAGGAACGCAATTTGTTCCATACTGAAGTCATGCTCTGCCAGAATTTCCTGCAGGGCGGTCAGCTTGTCTTCACGGCCCTGCACGACCAGTTTGATACCCAGTTCGGTGGCTCGGCGTGTCAACAGGGCAGAAGAGCGGCCGGTAATAATGCCGACTTCGATGCCATTTCGCTGTAGCAGTTTGATGCCCAGACCATCCTGAATATTAAAAGCCTTTTGCTCGTTCCCTGTTTCATCGTAGTAAAGACGGCCATCCGTTAATACGCCATCGACATCCAGCAACAACAGTCGGATATTTCTGGCTTTTTTGATAACTTGCTCAGAAGGTGTCGGCATTATGGGTAAGTCCTCTTGTTTACATCACGCCTGCGCGGAGAATATCGTGCATGTGCAGGACGCCCACCGGGTGATGCTCGTTATCCTCGATGACCAGAGCAGTGATTTTTTTGTCTTCCATTATCTTCAGGGCCTCAGCGGCAAGCATGTTCCGGTTGATGGTTGTGCCACCGCGGTGCATGGTTTTGCCGATAGGAGTATTGTTGATATCAATGTTCTGATCAATTGTGCGACGTAGGTCGCCATCAGTAAAAACGCCCAAAAGTTCATTGTCATCACTGACAACGGTTGTCATGCCAAAGCCTTTTTCGGTCATTACCAATAGCGCTTCACGTAAGGGCGTGCCCTCTGCGACTCTGGGTATTTCGTTCCCGCTGTGCATAATATCTTCCACCTTCAGCAGCAGTTTTCTGCCCAGCGCACCGCCAGGGTGTGAGAAAGCAAAATCCTCAGCGCCAAACCCGCGGGCCTCTAACAGTGCGATAGCCAGCGCATCGCCCATTACCAGTGTAGCTGTTGTGCTGGAAGTGGGTGCCAGCCCCAGTGGGCAGGCTTCGTTTTTGATACTGACATCGAGGTGTGCTTCGGATGCCTGAGCCAGAGGTGAACCTGGGTTGCCGGTCATACTGATGAGTGGAATACCCATGCGTTTGATAAGTGGCAGCAGCGTGATAACTTCGGCAGTAGAACCGGAATTGGACAGCGCGATGACCACATCCTTCCGGGTAATCATGCCCAAGTCGCCGTGGCTCGCCTCTCCGGGGTGGACAAAGAAAGCCGGTGTGCCAGTGCTGGCCAGCGTCGCTGCGATTTTGCTGCCGATATGCCCGGACTTGCCCATACCCGTGACAATTACCCGTCCCTGGCAGTCCATAATCAACTCGCAGGCACGTATAAAGTCAGCGCCGATACGGCCTTCAAGCTCGGTGACGGCTTCAGCTTCCATTCGAATGGTACGTTGACCAATACACACTAAATCGGTGTCGGGCATCAGGGTTTCCTGTGGGTAACGAATATCAGGTGCAGAGTATAACGATAAGATTCGGGCAGCTCCATTAAGGGGGTGGCGCTATTGGGTAGGAATCAGAAGCACGTAGTAGAGTGCGTACAAAACCAGTAGCACGATGCCCATGGCGCGGGAAAGGCGTGCAGGCCGTCCGGTTCTGCTGGATTGCAATAATGACCAACCAATGCCGCCAATCAGCACCAGGGTTATTGAGGCCATTGCCAGGTAATCCCGATAAAAGACAGCATTGCTCAGTGCTAATGGCGCAATAATGCCTGGCATGGACATCACAGCCATCAGATTGAACAGGTTAGAGCCGAAGATATTTCCCAGGGCAATATCGTGGTGTCCGCGAACGGCGCTCATCACCGAGGCCGCCAGCTCCGGGAGGCTGGTGCCAACAGCAACGACTGTGAGGCCTATGATCAGCTGGCTCACACCAAAGTGGTGGGCTATGGATTTGGCGCCCCACACCAGAATTTCGGAACTCACCAACAGCACACCGAGGCCGATGGCAAACCACATAATGGCGGCGGCTGTTGAAATATCCGGAATCGACTCAGCTTCTTCCATTTCTTCCGGGTTGGGGTGCTCTTTCTTGTAACGAACAGTCAGAATCAGCAGCGGAATCAGCGCCAGCAGCAGCATCCAACCATCGGTTCGACTGAGGGCGCCGTCAATCAGGCAGTAACCGGCAAACAGGGTTATGATCAGCAGTACCGGGCTCTCCTGCTGAATCAGGTGCTTTTGAACCGGAATGGGTGCAACAATAGCGGTAATGCCCAGAACCATACCGATATTGGCCAGGTTTGATCCGATGGCATTGCCTACTGCCATATCTCCGGCATCTTTCAATGCGGCGTTAATGGCGACGATAATTTCTGGCGCAGATGTTCCGATTGAAACAACAGTGAGGCCAATCACCATCGGCGCAATGCCGAAATTGCGGGCAGCCCCTGCACTACCTGTCACGAAGCGGTCAGCACCCCAAAGTAGCCCCAACAGGCCAAAAATCAGCGACATAAAGGCGGCAAACAGGCTTTCCATGAACAGTAGTCAATCTCGTTTTGAATGATGTGAATGTATTTCGAAAAAAGGCTGGCAATGGTATAGTGCGCGCCTTCCAAAGTCAGTAGTTTTCTTTGTGTGTGCTGTTGGATCGGGTGACGGCACCGGGCAGTTTTTTTTGTGTCCAATACTCTGTTGGCGATGGCTTCGGGTCAGCGCTCCCGTAGAGATTGAAAAAAGGAACAGGTAAACATGTGGATTAAAAAGGTTGGGATAACAGTAACTGCATTATGGCTTCTTGTTGCAGGTTGCTCGGCATCAGCCGTGGCAAATGATGAAGTGACAGCCCACGAAGTGGTTGAACAGATGACGGTCAAGCTGGTTTCTACCATCGACCAGTATCGTGTTGGTTTCGAGCAAGACCCACAACCGTTTTATCTGGCGCTTGAAGGTTTGCTTGATGAGGCACTGGATTTCAAGTGGATTTCCTACAACGTTATGGGCCCTTATCGGAAACAGGCAACACCGGAGCAGCTTGACCGGTTTGTGATGAGATTTCGGCGTGATCTGGTTGAAACCTATGGCGGGGGGCTGGTTGCATTTGGTCAACAGGATATCGTTGTGCTACCACCGAACGAAGATCTTTCAGGGCGCAGAACGGTTCATGTTTTGCAGGAAATTCGTGGTGAAGACGGCAATTACCCTTTGCAATATACCATGGGGCAGAAGCGCAGTGGCGAGTGGAAAATCACCAACGTGATTATCAACGGAGTCAATCTCGGTAAAACTTTTCGCAACCAGTTTATTCAACGCGCTCAGAAGTTTAATGGTGATCTGGATCGTGTGATTGATGACTGGAGTGTGTCGTCTGAAAGCGGTGCCTGAATGTCGCCGTGGAAAAAACGCAACATAAATTTTTAACAGTTATAAGGCCATGAGTGATGCATCCAGACCAGGTTAAGCAGTTGTTACTTGAAGAGTTTTCCGATTGTGACGTGACAGTAGAGAGCGATGGCAGCCACTTCAATCTGGTTGTTGTCGGCGATTGTTTTGAAGGGTTGCGGGCAGTCCAGCGGCAGCAGAAGGTCTATGCAGCTCTCAGCGAACAAATAGCCAGTGGCGCTATGCACGCAGTCAATATTAAAACGTTCACAACCAGTGAGTGGCAACAGCGGTAATTGCGACTGTTTCGCCGACGCACAAACTTTGCTCTAATGAAATCTGACTATTGCTAAACGTAAGGGTTGAGCATGGATAAATTGTTGATATCCGGGGGTGGCCCCCTGTCCGGAGAAATTCGTATTTCCGGCGCCAAGAACTCGGCACTGCCTATTCTGGCAGCCACGTTGCTGGTTGATGGGCCCGTTGTGGTTTCCAATGTTCCGCACCTCCACGATATCACCACCATGATTGAGCTGATGGGCTGTCTTGGTGTCAGTGTCATCATTGACGAAAAACTACAGGTGGAAGTCGATTCCAGCACGCTTCACAGTCATACCGCACCTTACGAGCTGGTGAAAACCATGCGGGCCTCGATTCTGGTGCTGGGGCCAATGCTGGCGCGCTACGGCGAAGCGAAAGTTTCCTTTCCCGGAGGGTGTGCCATTGGCAGCCGCCCGGTGGATCTGCACCTCAATGGTTTACGTCATATGGGCGCGGAAATTGACCTGGATGGCGGCTATATTAATGCGCGCAGTGATGGCCGTCTGAAAGGTGCCCATATTTTTATGGATATTGTCAGTGTCGGTGCTACTGAAAATATCATGATGGCTGCGGTGCTGGCCGAAGGGCAGACGGTCATTGAAAATTCTGCCCGGGAGCCGGAAGTGGTTGATCTCGCTAACTGCCTGAATGCCTGGGGTGCCGATGTGCGGGGCGCAGGCAGCGATACGCTGGTGATCAACGGCGTTGAGAGGTTAACCGGGGGAAGTTATCGGATCATGCCGGACAGGATCGAGACAGGCACGTATCTGGCCGCAGCAGCAGCTACCCGGGGGCGGGTTAAACTGAAAGACACCGACCCGCGTATTCTTGAAGCTGTTCTGCTGAAGCTCGAAGAGGCGGGTGCAAAAATCACCTGTGGCGAAGACTGGATAGAGCTGGATATGGAAGGGCGGCGACCGAAAGCGGTGAGCCTGAAAACGGCGCCATATCCAGCATTCCCAACGGATATGCAGGCACAGCTAACGACGGTGAATGCAGTGGCTGAAGGAGTGGGGCGAATAACGGAGACGATTTTTGAAAACCGGTTGATACAAACCCATGAACTGAATCGTATGGGTGCGAAAATTGACCTCGAAGGTAACACTGCTATTGTCGAGGGTGTCGAGCGCCTGAAAGCCGCGCCGGTCATGGCGTCGGATCTGCGTGCCTCTGCCAGCCTGGTGATTGCCGGCCTGGTGGCAGATGGCGATACGGTGGTGGACAGGATCTACCATATTGATCGAGGGTATGAATGTATCGAAGAAAAACTGCAGCAGTTGGGTGCTAATATACGCCGGGTACCCGGCTAACGGGGCAAGCTAAATGTCGGGAAAAGTCAGATGATTACCATTGCCCTCACCAAGGGTCGAATATTGAAAGAAACGCTGCCGCTGCTGGCAAAATCCGGTATCGAACCTCTGGACGATATCAGTACCAGCCGCAAGTTGCTGTTCGATACCAGCCTGGACAATGTGCGACTGGTGATTTTGCGAGGGTCGGATGTGCCCACCTATGTGCAGTTTGGTTCTGCCGACATTGGTATTGCCGGTAAGGATACGCTACTTGAACACGGCGGACAGGGACTCTACGAACCTGTTGACCTTGGCATTGCACGTTGTCAGCTGATGACCGCAGGCATAGTCGGCGTTTCTCCGCCAGCCGGGCGTATACGCGTGGCCACCAAATACGTCAATATTGCGCGTCGTTTTTACGCAGAGCAGGGCAGGCAAGTAGATCTGATTAAACTCTATGGCGCTATGGAACTGGCGCCCTTGATGTCGCTGGCCGATGAGATTGTCGACATTGTGGACACCGGAAACACCCTGAAAGCGAACGGCCTTGAGCCTCGCGAGCATATTGCTGACATCAGCTCCCGCCTGATTGTCAATCAGGCATCAATGAAAACCAAACATCTTGCTATTCAGAAAATTATTGATGATCTGAAGCGAGCGGTGTGAAGAATGACCTGTTCAGATGCTACTGTGATTAATATCGCTCGCCTGTGTGCAGGCGAGGCCGGGTTTGATGACCGGTTAAAGGGTTTGCTCGCCTGGGAAAGTGTTTCTGATGCTGCTGTGCAATCAACTGTTGATGAAATTCTGGATGCTGTTCGGGCGCGGGGCGATGCAGCCATACTCGAATATAACAACCGCTTTGACCGTCGTTCAGCAGCGTGCATGTCTGAGTTTTTGGTGAGCGATGAGCAGTTGCAGCAGGCGTTGGCAACTATTGATAACAGTCAGCGTGAGGCTCTGGCGCTGGCTGCAAAAAGAATTCAAATTTACCACCAGCATCAGAAACAGGCATCCTGGCAGTATCAAGAGGCCGACGGCACGGTGCTGGGGCAAAAAATAACACCATTGGACCGGGTCGGTATCTATGTGCCTGGTGGTAAAGCCAGTTATCCCTCTTCCGTTTTGATGAATGCGATTCCCGCAAAAGTTGCCGGTGTTGGTGAAATTATCATGACCGTGCCTGCACCCGGTGGAGAGTTAAACCCGATGGTGCTGGCCGCTGCTGCTATTGCCGGTGTTGACCGCGTTTTTACTGTTGGTGGCGCTCAGGCGATTGCTGCGCTGGCTTACGGTAGCGAAACGATTCCCCGCGTGGATAAGATTGTCGGCCCTGGCAATATTTATGTGGCTACTGCGAAGCGGTCTGTATTTGGTCATGTTGGGTTGGATATGGTGGCTGGGCCATCCGAAATTCTGGTGGTCTGCGACGGCAAAACGAACCCGGACTGGATTGCGATGGATCTGTTTTCCCAGGCCGAGCATGATGAAGATGCACAGAGTATATTGATTTCTCCGAACCGGGAATTTCTGGATCAGGTGCAGGCGAGCATGGAACGTTTACTGTCGGAAATGGAACGTTCATCCATTATCAAGGCTGCCCTGGAGCGCAGGGGAGCTTTAATTGAGGTTGAGGATCTGGCGCAAGCGGTTGAGCTGATCAATCAAATAGCACCAGAGCACCTGGAGTTGTCAGTTGCCAATCCTGACGAGCTGTTGTCTGACATTCGTCATGCGGGTGCCATATTTATGGGCCGTTATACCGCGGAGGCGCTGGGTGATTACTGCGCTGGTCCCAACCATGTGTTACCTACATCGGCAACAGCACGGTTTTCGTCGCCGCTGGGTGTTTATGATTTTCAAAAGCGCAGTTCCTTGATCCGGTGTTCAGCGCAGGGTGCATCGCAATTGGGAAAGACAGCATCAGTGCTGTCCCGAGGTGAAAGTCTCACGGCACATGCCCGGTCCGCTGAATACCGTATTTTGGATGAGTCTGTCGATGACCACTAATAGCGCGGGCGGCAAGTACTGGAGTAGCCTGCTTGATTCGCTGGAGCCCTATGTGCCTGGAGAGCAGCCCCGGCAGGACAATCTCGTTAAATTGAATACCAATGAAAACCCTTTCGGGCCTTCACCCAGGGCCTTGCAGGCAATGTCACAGGCAGTCAATGATGATTTGCGTCTCTACCCCGACCCTGATGCCAAGCAGCTCAAGCAAGTAGTTGCGGACTATTACCAGATTGACATCGGTCAGGTGTTTGCCGGGAATGGCTCCGATGAGGTGCTGGCGCATACCTTCAATGCACTGTTGAAGCATGATCTGCCAATTCTGTTTCCGGATATCACTTACAGTTTTTACCCGGTGTACTGTGGTCTTTATGGCATTCGTTATCGACAATTACCCTTGGCGGACGATTTCAGTCTGACTGTGCAGGATTACTTCCAGGCCAATGGTGGCATCATTTTCCCCAACCCCAATGCACCGACAGGGTTGCTGTTATCTCTGGCGGATATCGAAAAACTACTGAAAGCGAATACCGAATCCGTTGTGGTGGTAGACGAAGCCTATATTGATTTTGGTGGTGAAAGTGCAGTAACCCTGATTAATGATTACCCTAACCTGCTGGTTATCCAGACACTGTCCAAGTCGCGCGCCCTGGCAGGCATGCGTATCGGGCTGGCAATGGGTAATGCGAGCCTGATAGCCGCATTAGAACGAGTCAAAAACAGCTTTAATTCTTACCCGATGAGTCGCCCGGCGATTGCAGGAGCGGTGGCGGCTTTTGAAGACCAGACGTATTTCCAGCAAACCCGTCAGCTGGTGATACAGCAGCGGGAGAGCGTCACACAAGCACTCACCGAGCTGGGTTTCGACGTGCTGCCGTCCTCTGCCAATTTTGTTCTGGCGAGCCATTCTGGTCGGGATGCTGCCGGGCTTTCGGCAGAGCTGCGCCAGCGCAATATCATCGTACGACACTTCAAACAGCCGCGTATAGAGCAGTTCTTGAGAATCACTGTGGGTACGGAGTCTCAGAATAAGGCACTGATTAACGCCTTATCAGAAATCCTGTCACTTTAGTTTTTTTGTGTCGATACTTTTTACACTGGAAGCCTTGCTGTTTTTTTCTACCATTTTAATTCATTGAAAATAAAAGAATATTTTTTTTGGCACATAGTTTGCTAGTTTGCAATTGGTAACTTTAATTGCTGGTTGGCAGTCCCGTGCTGGAAAGCTTGGACTTTATGGTTTTAGGAGGATTCTAAAATGTTTGCTGGATTTAAAAAGATTGCCCTCGGAACGGCTTTGTTCGTGGGTGCAGTTAATTCATCATTTGCGGGTGTTGTCACTGTCTGGGGTGAAGCTTTAGGCGGCTTTAGTCAGAGCACCATTAACAATTTTTATAACGGATTGGTGGGGCATAGCTCCACTATTGCAGGTGGAACCCTGGATACGGTTAACCTGACGGGAACGGATCTTTTGTGGGCAACACAGCCTGCCAACGATTACACAGCCGCCGAGTTAAACTCCATGGCGACTTTCCTGTTGGGTGGTGGCCGCATCGCGTTCATGGGTGAGCACGGTACCTTCGGAGCCGCGCAGAATACCCGCATTAACGCCGCGCTAGCATTTCTTGGCAGCGATATTCTGATCAACAATGTTATTGTTGATTCCGGTTTCAGAAGCGCCAGCGTTGTGGATGGGCAGATTCTCTCTCACGCGCTCACCGAAAATGTTAACACTTACCAATACGCTGCCTTTGCGCCCTTAACCATTGGCGGGACTGCCGAAGCGTTGATGTTGGGCGAAGAGAATTTTGGCGGCGACATCAGTATTATGATGGCTTACCAGAATATCGGTCCTGGCAGTATTTTCCTGATTACTGATCAGAATGTTTGGGATAACTCTCCTAACTGGGGCGGCACTTTTGATAACGCCACCATGTTTGAGAACCTGCTGGAAGCTGAAACAGGTGCACCGCCCGTTGATCCACCCGGTGATGTTCCTGAGCCCGCTACTGTGTTGTTGTTTGGTCTTGGTCTGGCAGGCCTTTACTACGCAAGACGCCGTAGAGTGCTCTGATTTCCCAGTTCGAAGTGAAAAGAAAAGGCCCGGTGTATACCGGGCTTTTTTGTATCTGTGGTAACGACGTGGAAAAGCTGTCGGCGTGTGTGAAGTATATTGAGCTCCGTCAATTAGCGGTCAATCCGTTCATTGGTTTTGACGTTAATCAGGTATAATCCTGCCTGTATTATTTTCGTTGGGCGCTCTTAAAAATGGAGTTGCGCTTACACAGGACTTTTGATCAGGGAAGATTTGTTGTGCCAAACGGTCATGTTCCACGAACCCCGCTGCAAACAGTCAAAGCCATATATCAACGTGTTAAACGTAGTGGGGGTGTATCTACCAGCTTGTCGAGCCTGGAAGAGGGCGATGTTTTTTTTGCTCTTCCCGTTTATTGCCCTGAGTCCAGATTAAAAAGAATGGTGTGGGCAGTATGGGGGACTTTTGAGCTGTATTCGCCATCGCTGCTGAAAAGGCTCTGCGTTTTTTTTGCGTTTGGCTCAGACAGGTTTTCTCGATTGGCGGATCAACCTCTCAATGGTAATGTCATGGCGCCTGCCGCCATTGAAAAGGGGGCCAGCGTAGCGGTAGTCGACAGTTACCGGTTTCGAGGCCCGGAATATATTTATACGCCAAATGTGGAGCATGCTTTTTTAAACACGGCGACATACCACCGGAATCAACATGATATTGAGTGTATTGCCATTACCGGCTCTTGTGGCAAAACAACCACCAAAGAATTGATTGCGGCGGTTGCTGCCTGCAAACTTGAAACCTCTTCCACGCACGGGAATTACAATACAATCAGAGGAGTGGCTCACACTCTTTTTGACATTGATTCGCAGACTCAGGTTGCCGTGGTCGAAATCTCGTCAACAGGGAAGAACACCATTGCCCTGAAAAGCGAAGTTGTGAACCCTACTGCTGGAGTTATCACTAATATTGGCAAGGCTCACTTGGAAGGGTTTGGTAGTGTTGGTGGTGTTCTCAGGGAAAAAAGTCGGCTGTTTAATTTTTTGCAGGCAAAGGGAGGCGTATTTTTTGCTAACCTTGATGACCCTCACATTGAATCGTTGCCAGGTATTGATGAATGTTTCTGGTCTTATGGCGAGAATGCAATGGCCCGCATTCGAGGGTGTGTTCTGGAATGCGGGCCATTTGTTCGGGTGCGTTGCTCAACCGTTGATTTTGGTGATCCCTTGGATGAAGACCAGAGCTTTGATGTGCAAACACAAATGTTCGGCGCTTACAATTTATCTAATGTGCTTGCAGCTGTTGCTGTGGGGCGATATTTAGGAATAGATAATGAATCGATAAAGGCTGCTATTGAGGGCTACGTGCCGAGCAATAATCGATCTCAGGTGGTTCGTAGAGATGGCGCTACTTACATAGTCGATGCCTATAATGCGAACCCAACCAGCATGCATGCTGCACTAGATAGTTTTGCCAGAATTCATGGCGAGAAAAAAGTCGTTATCTTGGGAGATATGCTTGAGCTGGGTGGCAGCAGCCAAAAGGAGCATCGAGATGTTGTGAGGAAGCTAGGGCAGATGGATTTGACGTTTGTCGCTTTGGTTGGGGCTGAGTTCTCAAAGTGTGCAAGCGGGAGGGGATATCTGTTGTTTTCTTCATCGGAAGAAGTAAGGTCGTGGATGTCTACTCAGGATTTTGATGGCAGCAGTGTTCTGATTAAGGGGTCAAACAGTATGGGGTTGGAGCTCCTGCTCTAACGCTAATTTGGGAACGGATACTTCAATATTGAAAAAATCTATTGTTCTCTCGTTACCAATTGCTCTGCGGTTAAAGTTCAGGGTGAAAGGGTTGAGTTATTTTTTACGCAGCCAGGGTGTTAACTGCAATATCAATCTTCATTACAGAAAGTCGACTGTTGCTCATCGATGGAGCACGGCTCACAGTATTGCTGTTGGCAAAATTGCCATGAGGTCTTTGCGAGAGCTAAAGGATGGCTGTGACCTTGATGGTAACAGGTGGTTTTCGGATGAATGGGGAGTGGGTGTCCCGGATGATGCAAAGGCATCGGACTGCGAGGCTGTACTGGGCAATGCCAGAGCATTGGGTGCTAATGATTTGGCTTACGCGGAAGAAGGGTATGAGGCAGGAGACCCGCGCCGGTTTCCCAATGTGCCGGATATCCCTGTTTCGAATCATGTGTGTGGGCGGGCTATAGATTTGAATGTCGACTGGGGGCGTCTGGGCGGCCCTTGGAGTAAGGGCGCAAATGAACTTGTCAGGCAGTTTGGGCTGAAGCGGCCATATGCGGATGAGGCATGGCATGTGGAGCTGGATGATGAGAAGAAACCGGGTTTCGGTGTGTTTCATCTGATCAGGTGGGTAACGAAGTCTTAGGTGCTTTGTGTGCTGCTGGCGTCAATGTATCTGGTATTGCCCGTAATGTCCGGCGAGAGAGTCAGATTGAGTTTATGCCACTTAGTTTGGTGTTGGTCGAGTGCCTGCCACCGCCATAACATTGATTTCTTCTCCATCGCGCCATACTTCCAGCTGCACCGGATCGCCCGGCGAAAGCTGCGCAATAAGACTCATGCTCCGGTTGTTATCGCCCGCCCAGCGATTATTGATGCGGGTGATAATGTCTCCGGGTTGAATGCCAGCCAGTTGAGCCGGGCTGTTGCCTTGAATGTTGGTAATCAAGAGGCCCTGTGGTGGGTTGAGGCCCAGGCGTTGAGCCATTTGCTGGCTCAATGGTCTGGCTTCCACTCCCAGCCAGCCCCGGATGACACGGCCATATTGAACAATATCTTCCAGAATCTTGATGGCTGTATCGGCAGGGATAGCAAAGCCGATGCCGACTGAGTAGCCGGTACGGTCGAGAATGGCTGAGTTTATTCCCAGCAGGTTGCCAAAGGCATCCACCAGTGCGCCGCCGGAATTGCCGGGGTTAATCGCGGCATCAGTTTGAATGAAGTTTTCAAAGGTATTTAAACCCAAACCATTTCTGCCGGTAGCGCTGATAATGCCCTGGGAGACAGATTGCCCGACTCCGAAAGGGTTGCCTATTGCCAGTACTACATCGCCTACTTTTGCCTGAGAAGGATCACCAATGCTGATAGGCGTGAGATTGTCTGCTTCTATTTTAATAACCGCAAGATCGGTTTCCGGGTCATTGCCAACCACCAGGGCTTTGGCTTCCCGGCCATCGTGTAAAAGTGCAATTATCTGGTCGGCACCGGCAACTACATGGTTGTTGGTTAGTACATAACCTTCTTTGCCGAGGATGACGCCAGACCCGAGTGACGATTGCATACGCTTTTGCTGAGGCAGATTGCTGCTGTTGAAAAACCGCCTGAAAAAGGGGTCGTCCAGCAGCGGGTGTCTGGCTCGAGTGATTTCTTTCTGGGTGTATATGTTGACAACAGACGGTGCTGCTCGCCTGACCGCTTCCGAGTAGGAGATTGGGCCTGTCCAGCTGGCGCCATCGGGTGCCAGCTCATCGGTTACTACCTGATCCCGGTTGTTTTCCAGGAGCTGTGGAAATAGCAGCAGAACAACGGCAGCAGCCAGCAGCCCACTGATAGTGGGCCAGCCAATGTAACGGATGAAGCGTAATAGATAAGACAAATTGGTCCTGAATCTGGTTGGTGGTCGTCCTGATTGGAGGTCTAGCCTACCTTCAATGTTGGGTCGTCATTCAGTTCGTCGTTCAGTTTTTTTGCCGGTTTGTCCTTTTTGGGGTTGCCCTTTGGGTTGGGCGGAAAATCGCTGCTGTCTTCCAGGCCGTAGTCTTCGCTAAGTACGCCGCCAGGTACTTTGGGTGCATAGTCTTTTGGTGGTGAAGGTATCTCGGACGATACGGTGCGAGCAAGGGTTTCGCTGGCGATATCGCCGGATATTCTGCCGTAGCCGGCTTCGATCATCTGGCGACTGATTTCAGGGTTGGTCAGGTGCATGGCGCTGGCGGCCAGATGCTCGTGCAGGCCGCGGTAGCTTTCAGTCATGTCGTTGACCAATGTTGAGGTAGTGATAAAGTGCTCGGTGACTTTGTGCTGGTAGTCTTTGTGCTCTTGCCGCACTTGCTGCAGTTGTTCTTCCACTTCCTTGCGCTGCTTCTCCTGGGGGTGCAGGGTGCGAGTCAGTAAAAAGCCTATAACTAGCCCCAGCGCCAGTGCTGCCAGAGCGATAAATAACGTTGAAATGTCCAAAACACCATCTCCGAATTGCTGTATCTTTAAATGATTATGCGCCCTAGTTTGAGATATGCGCTGTTGTGAATCAACCATTTTGTTGGTGAATCAGGCAGAGACAATTTGCCAACAGTTATTGTCCACGTGTAGAGTTCGCTGCCCCGGAATTTATTTGTCTGAAAAACGATTGTTAAATTTGCCATGTCTCAGGAACAGTTGTCCCCCATAGAGAGATATCAGCGCGACCTGTTGAAAAAGGGTTTTAATCATGACCCTTCTCAACAGCAAGCCGTTGAGCACTTGCAGTCTCTCTACGAGCGTTTGTTGGTAGCTGTTGCACGCGATAGCGTTCCAAAAGGGTTTCTGGCGTTGTTCCGCCGACACAAAAAGCAGCTGCAGCCAGAGAGGGGGCTCTACTTCTGGGGTGGTGTGGGCCGCGGCAAAACCTATCTGATGGACAATTTTTATGAGAGCCTGCCATTTGATCGAAAAATGCGGGTTCATTTTCATCGATTTATGCGCAGGGTTCATCAGGAACTGAAAAATATGCCAGTGCAGTCGGACCCTCTGGAGGTTGTTGCCGACAGGATTGCAGCTGAAACCCGGGTTATTTGTTTTGATGAATTTTTTGTTTCTGATATTACCGATGCCATGATCCTGGGCTCATTGCTGAAGATGTTGTTCCGAAGAGGTGTGACGCTGGTGGCTACATCCAATATTGTGCCTGCTGGCCTGTACCCCAATGGCTTGCAGCGGCAACGGTTTTTACCTGCTATTGCACTGCTTGAAGAGCACACGGTTGTGGTGAATGTGGATGGCGGGGTGGATTACAGGTTGAGAGCGCTGGAACGAGCGGAGTTATTTCATGCTCCGCTGGGTGACCAGGCTGAACAGGCATTAATGAGTGCATTTCGGAGTTTGGTGCCTGCAGTTGGTGAGGTGCATAAGGAGGAGCGTCTGGATATCGAAGGGCGTAGTCTGATCACCCGTTACGTTGGTGAAGATGTGGTCTGGTTTGACTTTCCGGCAATTTGTGACGGGCCGCGCAGTCAGAATGACTACATTGAAATTGCCCGTGAATTTCATGCTGTACTGGTGGGTAACGTGCCGCAAATGGGCCGTTCAACAGACGATCAGGCGCGGCGCTTTGTCAACATGGTCGATGAATTCTATGATCGCAATGTCAAGCTGGTGTTGTCGGCTGAGGTTCCGCTTGAGCAGCTGTACACAGAGGGTAAGCTGAGTTTCGAGTTTCAGCGCACGACGAGCCGGTTGTTGGAAATGCAGTCGCACGAGTATCTGGCCAGGCCGCACATGCCTTGATCAGGCCTTTGATTGCCGCCTTAATCAGGGTGTGTTCCCGTGTTTTTTGGTCGTTTCAGATAAACTGTAATTTCCGCTTGAAAAGCATAAGTCCCGTCTGTAAAATGCGCCCTCCTTTTGGAAGGCTGGTGCCCTTTGGAAGGGTGAAGCTCCCAATTTCTCAGGCAGGAAAAGATGAAAACATTTAGCGCCAAGAATGAAACTGTACAGCGCGACTGGCTGCTCGTCGATGCGGCGGACAAGACTCTGGGTCGTCTGGCGGTTGATATTGCCACTCGCCTGCGTGGCAAGCACAAGCCCGAATATACGCCTCACGTGGATACCGGTGATTACATCGTCGTGATCAATGCTGAAAAGGTGCGCGTTACGGGTAACAAGGCAAAAGGCAAGATTTATCACAGTCACACCGGTTATCCGGGTGGGCTGAAGTCTATCAGCTTCGAAAAGTTGATCGAGAAGGCACCTGAGCGTGTGATACAGAATGCAGTGAAGGGCATGTTGCCAAAAGGTCCTCTGGGCCGCGCCATGTTCAAGAAACTGAAAATTTATGCCGGTGAAGAGCATCCACATGCTGCTCAGCAACCGCAAGAACTGAATATCTGACGGATCGCTTATTATGGCAGACACTCAATATTACGGTACTGGTCGTCGTAAAACTTCTTCAGCCAGGGTTTTTCTGGAGAATGGCAGCGGCAACATTACTATAAACAATCGCACTATCGATCAGTATTTTGGTCGTGAAGTGGCTCGTATGATCGTTCGTCAACCGCTTGAGCTGGCCGATATGGCTGAAAAGTTTGACTTGAAAGTTACCGTTAAAGGCGGTGGCAGCTTTGGTCAGGCGGGTGCTATTCGTCATGGTATTGCTCGCGCACTGTTGCAGTACGATGAAGAGTTGCGCTCTTCGCTGCGCAAAGCTGGCTTTTTGACACGTGATGCCCGTCAGGTTGAGCGTAAAAAGGTCGGATTGCACAAAGCGCGGAAACGTCCTCAGTTCTCAAAACGTTAATAAGGTTCTCGTTTTTAGCGGGGATTGTTCTGACGTTACGTGTGCGGAATATTCGCAATCGAAGATACCCGGCATTTTTGGCCGGGTATTTTTTTGTCTGGTTTTTATCAGAAAAACAGAGAGTTATCTTCGTTTCTTGATTGTATGCCTTGTAAAAAAGTGTGCTTTTCATTACCATTGCACGCCATTTCATACCCAACAATAGTTACTATTTTTTTACTTTTTTGCTGTTGACAGGAGAACGTCATGAACAATGACGGTATTAACCAAAGTCGTCGCCGATTTCTGACTGGAGCCACTTGTGTTGTAGGGGCCGCCGGTGTAGTGGGTGCTGCAATTCCGTTTGTAGGTTCCTGGCAACCGAGCGCCAAGGCGAAAGCCGCAGGTGCGCCGGTTAAAGCCAATATTTCAAAGATTGAGCCGGGTGCAATGATCACTGTTGAGTGGCGTGGCAAACCGGTTTATATCGTGCGCCGGACGCCAGAAGCGCTGGCGAATCTCGCCAAGATGGATAATCGTCTGCGTGACCCGAATTCGGAAGCATCTAACCAGCCCCAGTATGTTGATGCGGCTAACCGCGCCTCTCGAGAAGAGTTGCTGGTGCTTGTGGGTCTCTGCACACACCTGGGTTGTGCGCCGATGTATCGCCCCGATGTTGGAGCCCAGGATCTGAAAGGTAATGACGGTGAGTGGATGGGCGGTTTTTTCTGTCCTTGCCACGGATCCAAGTTTGATCTTGCCGGACGAGTGTTTCAGGGGGTGCCAGCGCCGACGAACCTCGAAGTGCCGCCTTATGCCTATGAGAGCGACGATGTCATTGTTATCGGTGTAGACGAGGGAGCAGCATAATGAACTGGCTAAAATCTTTCGGCGGTTGGGTCGACTCTCGCATGCCTATGTTGCAAGTCGAGTGGAAAAAACACATGGCGGAGTATTACGCGCCAAAGAATTTTAATTTCTGGTACTTCTTCGGCGTGTTGTCGATGGTCGTGCTGGTTATTCAGCTGATCACCGGTATATGGTTGTTAATGAGCTTTCAGGGTTCTGCAGAACAAGCCTTTGCTTCGGTTGAATACATTATGCGCGATGTGGATTTTGGCTGGATTATTCGCTACGCGCACTCTACAGGTGCTTCGGCATTCTTTATTGTCGTTTACCTGCATATGTTCCGCGGTTTGCTGTATGGCTCCTACAAGGCGCCTCGCGAACTGGTGTGGATCTTCGGTATGGCGATCTACCTGGCGCTAATGGCTGAAGCCTTCCTTGGTTATGTCTTGCCATGGGGTCAGATGTCTTACTGGGGTGCCCAGGTGATTATTTCCCTGTTTGGTGCGATTCCGGTAGTTGGCGACGCCATTGTTGAGTGGGTGCGCGGAGATTATCTGATTTCCGGTATTACTCTGAATCGTTTCATGTCATTGCACGTGGTTGCCTTGCCAATCGTACTGTTGGCACTGGTGGTGATGCATATTCTGGCATTGCACGAAGTTGGCTCAAACAACCCGGATGGTGTCAACATTAAGGCCAATAAGGATGAAAATGGCATCCCTCGTGATGGTATTCCTTTCCACCCTTATTACACGGTTCACGATCTGGTGCCGATCGTGGTATTTCTGTTTGTGTTCTGTTTTATCCTGTTCTTTGTGCCGGAAATGGGTGGCTACTTCCTGGAGCATGCGAACTTTGAAATTGCCAACCCGTTGAAAACACCCGAGCATATTGCGCCAGTGTGGTATTTCACGCCGTTCTACTCGATGTTGCGTGCGGTGCCGGATAAGCTGTTTGGTTTTATAACGATGGGTGCGGCTATCGCGATAATGTTTGTGTTGCCTTGGCTTGATCGCAGCCCGGTTAAATCCATCCGCTACAAAGGTAAAGTCAGCCGCATCGCTATCGTGATTTTTGCGGCTTCGTTTATCATTCTCGGTGTGCTGGGTGTTAAATCGCCTACGCCTTCGCGGACATTGCTGGCTCAGATCTGTACGATTATCTATTTCGCCTACTTCCTGCTGATGCCGTTCTGGACCAGCCGGGAAAAAACATTGGCTGAACCTGACCGGGTGACGATGAGTGGTGGAATAGGCTTCTGGAAATCCTGGGGTGTTTTTCTGATCGTGGTGTTCCTGGCTTGGGCGCCGCTAAAAGCGGTGGGTGCTGAATCAGGTTTCGACTGCGGCACTATTCACTGCGACAGTTTTGAGGCGGATTTGAGCGACAAGGCCTCTTTGCAAAATGGCGTGAAGTTATTTCAGAACTATTGCATGGGCTGTCACTCAGCCCAGTATTCCCGTTGGGAGAGGGTTGCCAGCGACTTGAATATTCCCAAGGGATTGATGATGGATAATCTTGTCTATGCTGATCAGAAGATTGGTGATCTGATGCAGATTTCCATGCCCGCTGACAACGCCAAACGCTGGTTCGGCGCCACACCTCCTGATTTAACGCTGGTTGCCCGTGCCCGTTCGCCCGAGTGGTTGTACACCTATCTGCGCAACTTCTATGTGGATCCAAATCGTCCCGTAGGTGTTAACAACAAGGTGTTTAAAGATGTGGGTATGCCCCATGCTATGCTGGAGCTGCAGGGTTTACAGGACTGTGCCCCGGGTCCGGTTCTGGCGCACAATGGTGGTATTAAACGCGACCCTCTGACTTCCGAGGAAATTCTGGATAATCCCTGCGGGCGCTACAAGATCATTGAAGAAGGCAGTCTGTCGCCGGAAGAATTTGACGCTGCCGTATATGATCTGGTGAACTTCCTGACCTACGTTGCAGAACCAATGGCTGAGCAACGCAAGGAAATCGGTATCTATGTTCTGCTGTTCCTGGCATTTCTGTTTGTCTGGGTGTGGTTGCTTAACCGGGAATTCTGGAAAGGTATTCACTAATTGACTCCGCCGGGCGGTCTTGCAAGATCGCCCGGCACTTATTCTTTAATTATTTGAGGTTACATTATGGGGGTTGTTACCAAACGATCTTCAATGATTTTTTATTCAAACCCGATTTGCCACTACAGTCATCGCGTCAGGATTGTATTGGCTGAGAAAGGGGTCACTGTTGATATTGAAGAAGTAGAAGGAAAAATTCCACAGGAAGTCAGCGAACTGAATCCCTATAACAGTCTGCCAACGCTTATTGACCGTGAGTTGGCTCTGTTTGAAACCAAAGTGATGATGGAATATCTCGATGAACGTTTTCCTCATCCGCCGCTGTTGCCTGTCTATCCGGTGGCCCGCGCCTTGAGTCGCCAGTTTATTCACCGAATCGAAAATGACTGGTGCACACATGTGGACACCATAGTGAACAAGCCAGAGTTGAAATCAGCGGATAAAGGTCGCCAGGAGTTGCGAGACAGCCTGGTCACGATTGCGCCGATTTTTTCTGAAAAGCCTTACTTCATGAATGAAGAGTTTACGCTGGTTGACTGTTGTCTTGCCCCCGTTCTGTGGCGTCTGGAAAGTATGGGAATCACACTCCCGAATAATCGCCAGACCAAGCCTCTGCTGGCTTATATGCAGCGCCTGTTTGAGCGAGACTCTTTCCAGGAAAGCCTCACGGAATTGGAAAGGGAGATGCGTCCATAAGCACATTAACCCCGTCAGGTAGCAGATCATGTCGATGACATCCAATCGTCCCTATCTTATCCGCGCATTTTATGAGTGGATAGTGGACAATGATTGTACGCCTTATGTGGTTGTGGACGCCTATCACTCCGGGGTTTCTGTTCCCCAGGATTATGTCAGCGACGGACAGATCGTGTTGAATCTGGCGCCGCGTGCGACCACTGGTCTGGAAATGACCAATCAGGGGATATCTTTCAGTACACGGTTTGGCGGTGTGCCTACCAGCATTTACCTCCCCGTTAGTGCAGTGATGGGTATTTACGCACGGGAAAACGGGCAGGGGATGGTGTTTCAGGAAGAAAAATTGCCAGAACCTGCGCGGCCCATGCCCGTCAAGGTGCCCCCGCTTGATCCTGAAAAGAAGAAAGACAAGAGCGATGACAACCCCGACAAGCCCACTCCACCGACAGGCAGTGGTAAAACACGCCCGTCACTGAAAGTGATCAAATAGCCAATACATGCTAACAGACCTATTCTACAGAGAAGCTGATGGCAAAATCAGTTTCAGTCGTCAGCAGGCGAGTGATTTTGCCAAGCAGGTGGCAGATGATTTTAACCCCCTTCATGACGAAGAGTCGAAACGATTCTGTGTGCCTGGAGATTTGTTGTTTGCGGTAATGCTGGCCAAGTATGGCATCACGCGGCATATGCGGTTTGTTTTTTCCGGTATGGTGTCAGACGGTATTGAACTGATTCTGCCTGATGAGTCGCCACAGCTGTGTATAGCCGATCACAAAGGCAAGGAATACCTGACTATTGAGCACACCGGTGATAATAGCCGCGACTCGAATCTGATTGATGAGTTGACCCACAGCTACGTTACCTTCTCCGGACACACCTTTCCCCACGTACTGGTTCCCCTGTTGGAGCAAAAAGGCGTCATGATTAATCCCGATAGGCCGATGGTGATGTATCAAAGTATGCTGATTGATCTTCATCAGCTGGACTTTCAGGGTGTTCGCCTTGAATTGGATAAAGGTAAAACGGTTCTTGATTTGCAGGGCAAACGAGGCAATATTTGTTTGGCTTTCAATCTAATCAGTAATGGCAATGTGGTTGGACGCGGCGAAAAACACATGCTGTTAAGCGGGCTGGTGCCTTATGACCAGCAGGCGATGGACAAAATTATTAGTGACTATGCGCAGTGGAAGCGGAATTATGGTTCCCGGCTGGATGCTTGATGCTGGCCTGATGACCGCCTGTATTCACGCCCAAAAATAGCAGGGGTTGTATACAACCCCTGCTTGTTCAGTCTGCGCCGATGATTCTAGTCGAGATACTCAATAACCTTAACGACTCTTTGTGCCCCCTTAGTATTGCTGGCAATATTGGCGGCTCGTTCTGCGATTGCTCGTGGTACCACACCCATCAGGTAAATGACGCCGGATTCCGTAACGACCTTCAGTTTACTGGCTTTCACCTGGTTGTCCGCAATCAGTTTGGTTTTTACCTTCGTGGTCAACCAGGTATCGTTGGTTCTGGCGAGAAATGAGGTTACCCCCTTGGTTTCCAGTTCGTTATAGACTTGACGGACGCCACGAAAATCTCTGGCAGTCTGACCGGCCAGACTGCGTAGCTCATTGCTGGGGACTTCGCCGGTGAGCAATACCACGCCGTTATAGGCGTGCACATTGATATGGGAAATCTCAAGCGTCGGGTGAGCCTTCTTGATGTTGACGCCTATCAGGGTTTCCAGCTGCCAATCATTAATGTCAGTGCCAATTGGTGTTTCCGAAGGGTCTGGCTGGAAAGGCTTGTCGGTAGTTGCATGAATAATATTGGTGCAACCTGCAAGCAGTGTGCTGGCAACCATGATAGCGGTGAAAAGTCGAAACAGTGAAACCATTATCCTGCTCCTCCAAAGAGCTGTTGATCAATCAATTCACAAACAGAAAATAATCCGAGCAAATGTATTTCTGTTGCGCGGTGCGGTTCAGCGTTATTGGCGCTGATAGTGATGTCATTGTTAGTGAGTAATGCTGCCAGATCCTGATCTCCGTCGGTAGTAAACGATACGACGAACATGTCGCGATCATGTGCGGTTTGAATCGCTTGCACCAGACTGGATGCGTTACTGCCAGTGCTGAAAATGACCAGCACGTCGCCAGGTACACCAAGGGTGCGCAATTGTCTGCTGAAAATTTCGCTGCTGTGCTGCTCTGCGATGGCGCTCAGGGTAGAAGCCTCTGCTGACAGGTTCAATGCAGGAAGCCCTGGTCTTTCAATGCGATGCCGGAGTGACAGACATTGTGTAAAAATAGCGGCCAGGGGGCCGCAGACACCATTGCCGCAGCTGAATACCTTGTTCTCTTGCAATAATCGCTCAGTCACCAGTCGACTGGCCGCGACAATGGCGGGTGCCACCCGTTCACCGCAAGACATTTTCGCCTCGATGCTCTGGTGGAAAAAATCAATGACTCGCGATTCCATTGGAAGGGCTGTGCTCGGTTAACTGGGATTAAATGCGTTGCGAATCCATTCTACCTGATAGTTCTTTTCCTTGCCCGGTTTTGATGTTTCCGGAGACAAACAGAGCGCGTCAAACCGGCACTGGACTTTGTCCCATTGCCCGGTGTTTTGTAAATAGTGGGTTGCGGCGTAAATCAGGCTTTGCTGCTTCCGCGCATCAATGCTGTCAGCAGCGGAACCAAAACTGTTTCCGGATCGCATACGCACCTCCACAAAAACAAGACAGTCACCTTCGCGGGCAATGATATCCAGCTCACCACGAGGGGCGACATAATTGGTTTTTATAATTCTCAGATTCCGGGATCTGAGAAAACGTTGAGCATATTGCTCTGCCTTTTTCCCCGAACAACCACCTTCATCCGTGAAGCGTCTGAACATATGTTTGTCAGGGTTTGTTGGTGGTCAGTTGCTGGGCAGAGCGTACCGTTCCATCCTTGAATTCTGCCCAGGGTTGCTGGCGGGAAATGGTGTTGTTTGCCAAAACCTGAAGCGTACCTGTGCTGCCGAATAACAGCGTTCCCGGCATACTTGTCAGCTGACTCAGCCATTGGTGCAAGTGGTAAGCGTCGATCCCCAGAGCAAACATGTGACGATACAACGGGTGCAGGTCGCTGGACGGTTGCAGTTTTCCTGCTGTTGCACCCGGTAGCGTCCAGGGCATTGCACTGAAGCGCACGCCTTCCAGATCACGGTTTCGGCCGGGATTATCTTCGCCGCTGAACAGTTGTGAGGTGCCATAAACCTGCAGATCACGTGCAAACAGGAAGTCCAGCGTTGGTTTTATCTGTCTGGCCTGGTCCGGATAGGCTGCCATAAAAACCATGTCGAGATCCTGTCGTCGACGTTGCGTGTAATCCAGTTTTTTGCCCAGTACCCGACCTAACCGCTCTGCTCGCTGGTCGCTGTGGTTGATATGTAAACCGGGTTTTAGCAGCGGGGCAAAATCCACCACGTTATCACTGTAAGGTTCGGCAACATGGAGGGTGCCACCCTTTGCCTCCCATTCTCTGCGAAAGGTTTCGAGAACCCGTTCGCCCCAGCTGGAGTTGGGCACAATAGCAAGCGCTGTTCGCTGCCCTTCGATCCAGGCTCTTTCGGCAATCTGGCGGGCCTCATCAGTGGTGGATAACCCGAACTGGAATAAATTTTTGGGTAAATGCCCAGCGGGCAAGTCTATGTAATTGAGCGCAATAGTGGGCACCGGGAGTTCGGGTAGGGAAAGTAGTTCCTGAACCTTGTCTTTTTGCAGCGGACCGATAATGATTTCAGCGCCATCAGCAATTGCGCGTTGATAAAGTTCGGTAATCGGTATGTTTTCACTGGTGTCGTAAAAAAGGGTTTTGGGGGCGCTGTTCGATTGCTCGTAACTTTCATACCAGGCGGCCAGAAACCCGTCCCGGATGGTTGCGCCAGCCTGCGCCAGAGGGCCATGCGCAGGCAGTAATAGCGCAATCCGTGTTGGCAGCTCACTGACAATGGTACTGACGGTATTCAACCCGGAAGGCAACGTACTTGCTGCCGGGTGTGTGGGCCAGTCAGTACGCCACTGATTGAGATATTCCAGCTGGCGGCGCACATCAGACTGTGTTGATCGACTGGTGTTTGCCAGAGAATACCAGCCTGCGAGAATTGGGTCCTGTTCTGTTGTCTGTAGCGTTTCCAGCGACTGCTGGGGAATGCTGGACAGTACCTGCCAGAGTTGATCGTGTATCTTCTGGCGCGCCTGCTGGCTGGTCGTCAGTTGCGCCAGCTCCGTATAGGCCCGCAGGCTTTTTTCATCCTCACCCAGCAAGCCAAACAGGTCGCCGCGTTGCTGTAACCATTGCTTTTTCTGGTCCGGTGTCATTATCTCCTTGAGCCGGGTGACACGCTGATTGGAAAGCAGTCGCCGGGCAAGGAAGAAATTGTCCTCCTGTAGCGCCAGATCCGTGTGGAACAAACTGTATGCTATCAGTTCCTGGTTGTTTAGCTGGTCGCTATCCAGATTGGAGAGAATAGACAGTGCACGCAGATTTTGTCCAGCTTGAGCATAGAGTTTCGCGGCGGCAATCTGGTGACCCGGTTGTTGCGATGCTATGCTTGCGTCCGCATGGCTGAGTTCCTGCTCTGCCTGTCTGATTAAGTCGTCAGCACTTCGTTGTTGTGCGCTTTTGCCGGGTACGCCACCACAGGCTGCCAAAAGCAGCGAAAGGGCAAACAGCGAGCAATAGTTAAAAATTTTATTTGGCACAGGTTTCCATTTCTATCTGGTAAATTGTATGGCTGGCGAATTATATATAGTAGCTACACCGATCGGTAATCTTGGGGATATGGTACCCCGTGCGGTTGATGTTCTCCAGATGGTTGATCTGGTTGCTGCTGAAGATACTCGCCACAGCGCCCGGCTGTTAAATCATTTTGCCATCGATACGCCCATGATGGCTTATCACGATTACGGTGATGATCGGCAGATGGCCCGCATTATAGCCGCTCTTGAGCAGGGAAAAACGGTTGCTCTTATTTCTGATGCCGGTACACCACTGATTTCCGATCCCGGCTACAAACTGGTGCGAGAAGTAAGACAGCTGGGTTTCAGAATCATTCCAGTGCCGGGAGCATGCGCCCTGATTGCCGCTTTGAGTGCTTCAGGCTTGCCCAGTGACCGATTTTGCTTTGAAGGCTTTCTGTCCCACAAATCCGGTGCCCGCGTCAAACGCCTGGAGAGTTTGGCGGCAGAAACGGCAACGATTGTTTTCTACGAGTCTCCCCATCGCATTCTGGAAACACTGGCAGATATGTCGGCAGTATTTGGTGGTGAGCGGCAAGCAGTAATCGCCCGGGAGTTAACCAAAACTTATGAAACATTCCTGACCGGAACCCTGCCCGGACTGCTGGCTGAAGTGCAAGCGGATCCCAATCAGCAAAAGGGAGAAATAGTCATTCTTTTAAGCGGTGCCAACAACGAGCAAACGTCAGAGGATAGCCTCGAGCAAGAACGGGTTTTAAAGTTGTTAATGGAAGAAGTGCCGCTGAAGCAAGCGGCAAAGCTGGCGGCAAAAATTACGGGTGGGCATAAGAACGCTCTCTACCAGAAAGCATTGGATATACAGACTAAATAAGCCGCTGCGCGGAACAGTTCAGTTTTGCAGCAAGGGGTGGTCAGTCGGCAGTTGCCGCGAGATCCACAGGGCCAGTTTGTGTTTCATCTGTGGCCAGTCTGTTTGATCCTTTGCCAGTGGCTGAATGAGTTTGTCGTGTACCAGCAGTTTGTAGAGATATTCAATTTTATCGTTGGCCGAGTCGGTTTTTTCAAATTTGGCGACACCGCGTTTTTCCGCATAGATCATACCGACCCGAATGGCTTCTTTAAGCAGTTCTGGCTCATTACTCAGTTTTGCAGGGTGCTTTGACATACTGATCCTCGAAATCGGGTTATGAGAGATTATCCGTTCAGGCTCTGGTCCATTAATTCGGCAGGTGACTCCACATCCACATGTCCAATGACTCTGGCCGGTACGCCCGCTACCAGAGAGTGAGGGGGAATATTTTGCAAAACCACGCTGGCAGCGATAATTTTTGAACCCTCCCCAATTTCTATGTTGCCAAGAATTTTCGCTCCCGGGCCTATCAGAACGCCTTTGCGAACCTTCGGGTGCCGGTCACCGCACTCTTTGCCGGTACCGCCCAGCGTGACGCTTTGCAGAATGGAGACGCAATCCTCAATCACGGCGGTTTCGCCGATGACAATGCCCGTGGCGTGGTCAAACATAATGCCTTTGCCAATGGTTGCAGCAGGATGTATATCAACACCGAAGGCGGTTGAAATGGCGTGCTGAAGGGCCTGCGCCAATGATTTTTGTCCATTCTGCCAGAGCTGGTGGGCGGCACGCCAGGCGGAGAGGGCGTGGAACCCTTTATAATAAAGCAGGGCGCAGGCGGCACAACTGCAGGCCGAATCTCTCTCGACAATCGCCGTGATGTCGCAGATCAGTTGTTGTGCAACATCAGGATCAGCAAAACTGCTTTCAAATAATCCGGCGAGCAGTTCAGCAGGCAATGGTACGCTTTGAAGTTTGTCAGCCAGCAGTTTTGCCAGCGCTGGTCCGAGCCGGTTATGGCCCAAAACCGAGGCTTGCAGAAAGCCGCGAAGCGTCGGTTCTTCGTCGGCCATATTGTTAACTTCGAGCTGAATTTTTTGCCAGAGTTCAGCTTCTGACATTTGGGTATCAATCACAGATGGCATCCGTTGATAGCTGGGTTGACCATTATCCGGCTAGCCTCAGTTTTTTTCCAGCCCGGTTCGGGCAAGACTCCAGCCATAAACCTTTGTGGCGCCATTCAGTTTCAGTAAAGTGGCAATGGTGCTGAGGGTGCTGCCAGTGGTGATGACATCATCGACAATAGCAATTGTTGAGCCAGAGAAAGATTTGTTCAGCTGAAAGGCATGCCTCAGATTTTTCAAACGTTGCTTTCTGTTGAGTCCCTGTTGGGGAGGTGTGGCAGTAGTGCGCTTTATCAATGCGCTGTCAACGGGAATGTCGAGCTGCCGTGCAAGACGTCTGGCGATCCAGTCGGCCTGGTTGAAGCCCCGGTTGAACTGCCGATACCAGTGCAGTGGTATCGGCACAATACAGTCAGGTTTTTCCCTGGCTAACAATTGCTCCGCAAGCATGTCGGTTATTGCAGCGCCTGCCCATAAATGGCCTTGGTGCTTGAAGCGGTTAATCATGTTGCTGACAGGCTCTGAATAGAGGAAGGGAGCGACGACCGCATCGAATGATGGCATTGGATTTTGGCATTGCCCGCACAGGCTGTCGATGGGGGCTTGCGCTGGCAGTGGCAGTGCGCAACGGCGGCAGGGGTGATGATTAAAAGGCAAATGCAGTCGGCAGGCGCTACAGATTGGAATGGGTTCCGGTGTATGCAAACTGCACAAAATACAGATCCTTGGCAGACTGTTTTTGCTGAACCGGCGAAAATTGCTATAAAGTTTTAAAATATGCACTGTTAACCAAAAATCCATTTCAGGTTGACTGTTAATGCCCGTGCTTTAAACTAGCGACCTCAGCCGCTATGTTCCGCAATCTCAAATCATAGAGATATTTAATCATGTCTGCCAGCCAAACCACCACTGTTCGCCACGATTGGACAAGAGAAGAAGTGCTGGCGTTGTTTAACCAGCCATTCAATGATCTGCTGTTCCAGGCTCAGGTAGTGCATCGCCAGAATTTTAATCCCAATCAGGTTCAATTGAGCACATTGTTGTCGATCAAGACCGGCGCCTGCCCTGAAGACTGTAAATACTGTCCGCAGAGCGCCCGTTACGATACCGGGCTTGAAAAAGAAAAGCTGATGGCGGTCGAGCAGGTTATTGAAGAAGCAAAGGCAGCTAAAGCCAGCGGTGCCAGCCGATTTTGTATGGGCGCTGCCTGGCGCTCACCTAAAGCCAAAGATATGCCCGAAGTTGCGCGTATGGTGCGCGAAGTGAAAGCACTTGGTATGGAAACTTGCATGACCCTTGGAATGCTGAAGCCGGAACAGGCACAGGCTCTATCCGAGGCCGGGCTGGATTATTACAACCATAATCTCGATACTTCACCGGAATTCTATGGCGACATCATTACCACCCGTACTTATGAAGACCGCCTTGAAACACTCGACAATGTTCGCAAGGCCGGAATGAAAGTCTGTGCTGGCGGTATCGTTGGTATGGGCGAGAAACCTGAAGACCGGGCGGGGCTGCTGATACAGCTGGCCAATATGCCTCATCAGCCAGAGTCCGTGCCGATTAACATGTTGGTGAAAGTGGCGGGAACACCACTCGAAAATGAAGCGGATCTGGATGATTTTGAATTTATTCGCACCATTGCTGTGGCCCGAATTATGATGCCGAAATCTCATGTGCGGTTGTCTGCGGGTCGTGAGGAAATGAACGATCAGATGCAGGCGCTGGCTTTTATGGCCGGAGCTAACTCCATTTTCTACTGCGAGAAACTGTTAACGACACCTAACCCGAAAGCCAACAGGGATATGCAATTATTTGATCGCCTGGGGATTTCGCCAGAAGAATACCAGCAGGAGAAAACCAGCGAAGAGCAAGAGCTGTTGCTGCGTCAGCAAATGCAGGAAGCGCAGACAGACCATTTGTTCTTTAACGCTGACCGGTGAATCTGTGCGAAAAGCGCTTCAGCCGGATATTTTTATATTGCGCGTGATGAATGCCTTTGGTGTGCTAGCAGATGACTGATATGGACAGCCAGCTCATCGCTGCGTTAGATAGTCGGCGGCAGCAACACCTCTACCGCAATCGCCAGATATTAACTTCACCTCAGAGCGTTAATGTAGAGGTGAGTGGTCATTCGTGTCTGGCTTTTTGCAGTAACGACTATCTCGGCCTTGCCAACCATCCCGATGTTATCAACGCCTTTCGCAAAGCTGCCGGGCAATACGGTGTTGGCAGTGGCGCTTCTCACCTGATCTACGGGCATTCTCGAGAGCATCACGCCCTGGAAGAAGAGCTGGCCGAGTTTACTGGTCGACCACGGGCGCTGCTATTTTCCACCGGTTATATGGCGAACCTGGGTGTGATGAGTGCCTTGCTGGGCAAGGGCGATTATGTTTTGGAAGACCGGCTGAATCACGCCTCTTTGTTGGACGGTGGCCTGGCCAGCGGTGCTGCCTTTAAGCGTTATCGACACAGCGATATGGATCATTTGAGTAGCCTGTTGGCAAAAGCTGAATCGGGTCGCAAGCTGGTGGTTACCGACGGTGTTTTCAGTATGGATGGCGACCTGGCGGATTTGCCCGGTCTTATTAATGTTTGCGCGCAACATAACGGTTGGTTGATGGTGGATGATGCACACGGCTTCGGCGTGCTGGGTGATCACGGTGGTGGCTTGATAGAACAGCAACAGGCATCGCTGACAGATGTACCGATACTGATGGGTACACTTGGAAAAGGGTTTGGTACCTTTGGTGCGTTTGTGGCTGGTTCTGAAGCCCTGATTGAAACCCTGATTCAGTTTGCACGCAGTTATATCTATACCACGGCTCTGCCACCGGCCATTGCGGCAGCAACCCGCGCCAGCCTGAAAATCGTTCGTGAAGAACATTGGCGGCGTGAAAAACTGAGCACCTTGATTCAGCAGTTTCGAACCGGGGTGAAAAGCATGGGATTAAACCTGATGGATTCGCCCACACCTATACAGCCGGTGTTGTTGAACAGTGATCAGCAAGTGCTTGAGGTGGGTGAAAAACTTCGGCAGCGAGGCGTTTTAGTAGGAGCCATCCGGCCACCTACGGTGCCGGTGGGGACTGCCCGTTTGCGAGTAACGCTCAGTGCTGCTCACAGTGACACTCAGGTTGATAAATTGCTGGTGGCCCTGGCTGAAGTGTTGGATGATTTCGCCAACAGTGGGGATCGGTGAGAAATGTCATGAATCCTGCGCCACAACAACATATCGATACCTCATTGTTAACAGCAGAGCACCCCTGTACAGGTGAACTATTGCAACCTGAGCCGCTGGTACTACTGCATGGCTGGGGCAGCGATAGCCGCATATGGCAGCAATTGTTGCCTCTGCTGTCGGTCCATCTGAATGTGATCAGTATCGATCTACCGGGGTTTGGCAGGAATACGACCATTGAAATGACAACCCTGAATGAGTTGCTCGAACAGCTTGCATCAGTTATGCCGGAGCGTTGCAGTGTGTTGGGTTGGTCACTGGGTGGCATGCTGGCAACAGCTTTTACGGCCCATTATCCGGGTCGAATTAATGGTTTGATAACCCTTGCCAGTAACGCCAGCTTTGTGCAACAAAAAGGCTGGAAAACAGCGATGCCGCAATCGGTGTTTGAGGAGTTCTGTCAATTTTTTCAGCAACAGCCGGAACCTTGTCTGAAGCGTTTTCACGGACTGCAATGTAAAGGCGACCAGCACGAAAAAACATTGTTGAAAACCTTGCGTGGTCATTTCAATAACCCGGGCGGTGAAAGTTGGCAGCGGGCATTGCAACTGTTGGGCGAGATTGATAACCGCCATAATCTGCGACAGATAACGGTACCCGGATTACATATTTTGGGTGAGCAGGATGCTCTTGTGCCTGATAGTGCGGCACAGGCAATTAACCGGCTTAACAGTCATCAACAAACTTTGGTGTTGGAAAATACAGGACATCTTGCTCAGTTGAGTTGTCCGCAAAGACTGGCGGATGCGGTTGTCGGGTTTTTGGCGCGTAATCGCTATCACCTCGATAAGCAGCGCGTTGCAGAATCTTTTAGTCGCGCAGCCAAGAGTTATGACAGTGCTGCCAGATTGCAGCGGCAGGTGGGCCAGCAGCTGATCGATCAGTTACCGGCGAACATGTCACCCCGTGTAGTTGTCGATTTAGGCTGTGGTACCGGTTATTTCACTTCGCAACTGGCGGAAAGGTATCCTGATGCGGTCATTATTGGTTTGGATCTTGCGCCGGGCATGTTGAACTATGCGCGTAGTCACAGAACTCAAAAAGCAGAGTGGCTCTGTGCCGATGCAGAACTGCTGCCGTTGGCTGATGGCAGCGCAGACTTGATATTTTCAAGCCTGGCGCTGCAATGGTGTGAGCAGTTACCGCTGCTAGCCAAAGAGATAAACCGCGTCTTGAATGCTGGCGGGCTGCTGACATATACCTCCCTTGTTGAAGGCACGCTGGCAGAGTTAAAGGCAGCCTGGTCAGCAGTGGACCATTATGTGCATGTTAACCGGTTCTATCCGGCGCAGGCCTGGCGGTCGGTTTTTTCTGAGCAGGGCTTTGACATTGAGCGCTTTCTAATGGATGACAGTGTGCTCGAGTATGCCGATTTAAAACAGCTGACACAGGAGCTGAAAGGACTTGGTGCACACAATATCAATTCCGGCCAGAATCCCGGATTAACGGGCCGCAAGCAGATTCAGGCTTTAAAAGAGGGTTACGAAAAGTTTCGTTCCACAGAGGGTTGGTTGCCCGCTACCTGGCGGGTGATCCGCTGTCAGGCGAGAAAGAATGACGCAACAAATGAGATGTTGAGTAATGAGTAAATCGTTTTTTGTGACCGGCACCGATACCGATTGCGGCAAAACATTAATGGCTTCGGGTCTGCTAGCAGCAGCAAAACAACAGGGCCTGTCTACTGCTGGCATCAAACCGGTGGCTGCGGGCTGTCTGGAAACGCCCGACGGCTTGCGCAATGATGACGCCCTGGTGTTGCAGCAATACACTACGTTACTGTTGAGTTATGAACAGATTAATCCGGTAGCGTTTTTACCCGCTATCGCGCCGCATATTGCAGCTGCAGAAGAAGGGCGAAGAATGACCGCTGACCGTTTGGCGGGATTTTGTCGGGGGGTGCTGACGAAGCGACCGGACGTTACCATTATTGAGGGTGCCGGTGGCTGGAGAGTGCCCCTCAATGACCGGGAAACACTGGCCGATCTCGCACGCCAGTTGCAGCTTCCGGTAATCATGGTGGTAGGCATGAAGCTGGGCTGTATTAATCATGCGTTGCTTACTGCCGAGGCGATTTTTCGTGACGGGTTGCAAATGGCTGGCTGGATAGCTAATACCATCGATGAGGACATGGTGCACTATCGGCAAAACGTTGAAGCGATTCAGCGTCGTTTATCTTGTCCTCTGTTAGGCGAGGTGCCAAAGTTGACAGATCCGGGTGCCGATCAGGTATTGCAGTATCTTGATCTGGGGGAACTGCTGGCATAGCAGGCGGTTGAATAGCAAGTTGCAGAAATTAGTAGGAGCTTGAAACAAATGGGTAACAGAAAAGAAGAGCTTTATTCTGAGGAAGACCTTGAACGTATTCGCAAGGTTACCGGTGGCGGTATTCACTCAGTGGAGCGTAAGCCGTTTCGCTTTAGTCTGCTGTTTTTGTGGTGGATTGTGGTGGCGGCGCTGGGGTTGGTGGCATACAGTGCCGGTAAGCTAGCCGGTGTTATCTAGGCTGAAGACTGCCCACTGTGGGCAGTCTCTTAAACTACGAATCGGAATAGATCGTCTTTTTTAGACATAAAAAAGGCAAGCCTGAGCTTGCCTTTTTAAACATTGATTCTCAAATCAGAGAGGTACAATGTTCTCAGCTTGTGGGCCTTTCTGGCCAGTGGTAACAGTAAATTCTACCTGTTGACCTTCTGCAAGTGTTTTGAAGCCTGGGCTTACAATTGCGCTGAAATGAGCGAAAACGTCTGGGCCTGATTCCTGTTCGATAAAACCAAAACCTTTTGCTTCGTTGAACCACTTAACGGTTCCTTTAACTGTAGACATAACAAATTATCCTGTAATAAAAAATATAAATGTGCCTTTGGGAAGGCGGTAATAGCGGAAAAATAAACTGGGATTTGAAACTACAGGACGAAGAATTACGAGAAATGCGACGAAATGGAGCGTTTACCAAGGACTTACTTTCATGCTGGGCGGCACAGTATAGCTAATTGAAATCGAAGTCAATTTTTATTTGCAAGTGATAATTGCGATTCGGTCGCAATGTCGAGCGGCCCTGCTGAATTTCTAACAACCGCTGTAAACCTCGTCAATGACCGGGCCGACTCCAGCCGCCACCGATTGTCGATAGCGGATGTAACATTGGCCCACTCCGGCATCTTCCGACAACTCGCCGTGCCAATAGACCCAGGCGCCACTGAAAACACTGGCGCGGCTGTTCCAGTCGCCTGGAGGGTAATCTACCATGCGACTAATGCCGGTGGCTGTACCTGTGGGGTAGCCGTAAGCAATATCCACAGAAATGCCGTTCACTAGCACCGACGCTGAAGTCTGGTTGTGCAAGCCTTCGGTAATGGCTTTGGCAAAAACCAAGTGAGCAGCACTGGACACCTGACCCTTGAGTTGCTGGGTGGTGCTGATCAGGGCGGCCTCGCGCAGGTTGACCATGCGAGGTACCGCGATAGCCGCCAGAACGCCCAAAACAACCACGACCGCTATCAGTTCTATCAATGTAAAGCCGCGCTGTAATTGCTGCCCGGTCTTGTGCATTCCTTTCATATGCCCCGAGTTTCCCTGATTGTCTGCGCGAAAAAATCTACTTGTGAGCAATGGTTTTGTCAGTAAACAGGTAGTCTTTCAGTTCTTTGTCAAAAGAGGGGTCTTTGCGTCGAATCCACTCCAGCACCATGGCTGCGTGTTCTTTCTCTTCATCCCGGTTATGTTCAAGAATGGCTTTTAGCTCATGGTCTTTGCAGGCGTCAACACGCTGGTTATACCAGTCTACTGCTTCCAGCTCTTCCATTAGTGACGTGATTGCCCGATGCATATCCCGCGTTTCATCACTCAGTTCGTTAATAGGTTCGTGATAACCTTCGTTCGCCATGATGGTCTCCTTGATTTTCTGATGGCCAGATAACAGATAAATTCTACTGTAGCATAACGTTAAAGTCTTTCTTCTCTTGTGGCATTCAAAGTGTATCTGACACCCTGTCAACTATCATTATGGCAATCAGCTTGTGAGTTAATTAGATATTTTCAATCGATCCTATAGTTTATAAAAATCTCCGATCTTTAAATCCACTGCTATATTGAAAAGCCAATATGGGTTTTTCAGGAAGGAGTGGGTAGAAATGTTTATCAAAAAAATGCCTCTGGTTGCAGTTCTGGCGATAGTCATGTCGCCGTTAACACTATCAGCCTCGGCCTATGCCGAGAACAAAAGTATGTCGAATCATGACTGGTGGCCCGAAAGGTTGGACCTTCAACCTTTGCGGCAACAAGATGCCGAGTCCAGCCCCATGGACGAAGACTTTAACTACGCTGAAGCGTTCAAAACACTTGATCTGGATACGATCAAAAAAGAAATTGAAACGTTGATGACAGCATCCCAGCCCTGGTGGCCTGCTGATTACGGGCACTACGGTCCGTTTTTTATCCGAATGGCCTGGCACAGTGCGGGGACCTACCGTTTGGGTGATGGCCGGGGTGGAGCTGGCGGTGGGCAGCAGCGCTTTGAGCCGCTTAATAGCTGGCCCGACAATGTCAGCCTGGACAAGGCCCGGCGTTTACTGTGGCCGATTAAACAGAAATACGGCCGCAAAATATCCTGGGCAGATTTAATGGTGCTGACAGGTAACGTGGCATTGGAATCGATGGGCTTCAAAACCTTCGGTTTTGCCGGTGGCCGTGAAGATGACTGGGAACCTGATAGGGTTTACTGGGGGCCGGAAAGCAAATTCCTGGCTGATGAGCGTTACAGTGGCGACAGAAAACTGGAGAACCCGCTGGCAGCTGTTCAGATGGGGTTGATCTACGTAAACCCGGAAGGGCCGAATGGTAACCCGGACCCACTCGCAGCCGCGAAAGATATCCGCGATACGTTTGGTCGCATGGCGATGAATGATGAAGAAACGGTTGCTCTGATTGCCGGTGGTCACACTTTTGGCAAAGCGCATGGTGCTCATGACCCCAATGAATGTGTAGGGCCTGAGCCTGCTGCTGCGGGCCTG
This sequence comes from Pseudomonadales bacterium, assembly GCA_024234435.1. NCBI lineage: Bacteria > Pseudomonadati > Pseudomonadota > Gammaproteobacteria > Pseudomonadales > Pseudomonadales bacterium. The sequence continues at coordinate 5,109 of JACKOF010000002.1, read as the reverse complement.
GAAGAGCAAGGGTTTGGCTGGAAAAACAAATGTGGCAAAGGTAATGCGGAAGACACCGTGACCAGCGGTTTGGAGGGGGCTTGGTCTGCCAACCCGATTGCCTGGACTACGCAATACCTGGATAACCTCTTCACCTATGAATGGGTTAAAACCAAAAGCCCTGCAGGTGCAACCCAGTGGATTCCAAAGAATGAAGGCACCACTAAAATAGTGCCGGATGCACATGATCCCTCAAAGCGACATGCCCCCATCATGTTTACCACGGATTTGTCGCTGAAGTTTGATCCCAGCTATCGCAAGATTGCCAAGCGCTTCCAGGAAAACCCGCAAGAGTTTGAACTGGCCTTCGCAAAGGCCTGGTTTAAGCTGACACACCGCGATATGGGGCCACGCTCCCGCTACCTGGGTTCACAGGTTCCCGGTGAAGTGCTGGTTTGGCAAGATCCTGTACCTGCGGTCGATCACGCATTGATTGACGCCGACGATATCAAGTCGCTGAAGTCTGAAATTCTCGATTCGGACTTGACTATTCCCCAGCTGGTGAAAACTGCCTGGGCATCGGCTGCCAGCTTCCGAGGTACAGACATGCGAGGCGGAGCCAATGGTGCACGTATCCGATTGGCCCCCCAGAATAACTGGCAAGCCAATGATCCGGCAGAATTGGCAAAGGTGTTAAAACGTCTGGAGCGAGTTCAAAAGAGCTTTAACCGCAAAGCCTCAGGTGGTAAGAAAGTTTCTCTGGCTGATTTGATTGTGCTGGGTGGCGCTGCGGCTGTCGAGCAGGCGGCTAACAAGGCTGGTCACGATATCGAGGTGCCTTTCACACCGGGGCGCACCGACGCATCGCTGGAGCAGACAGATGTCGCATCGTTCGCCGTACTGGAGCCAACAGCCGATGGTTTTCGTAACTACTTTGCGGTCAGCAACCGCCGTTCGCCTGCAGAGGCGCTGGTAGATCGTGCAAACCTGTTAACTCTAAACGTTCCGGAAATGACAGCGTTGGTGGGTGGTATGCGTGCCATGAATGCAAACGCCGGTAAAACGTCGCACGGTGTACTCACCAGCCGTCCGGGCACCTTGAGCAATGACTTTTTTGTTAACCTGCTGGATATGTCCACAAAGTGGTCGAAATCATCAAACGCCGAAGGCATATACGAAGGGCATGATCGAGGAACCGGCAAACTCAAGTGGACCGCCACCCCGGTGGACCTTGTGTTCGGATCAAACTCGGAGCTGCGAGCTATTGCAGAGATTTATGCCGCCGATGATGCAAAGGAAAAATTTGTTAAAGACTTTGTAAATGCATGGGCCAAGGTGATGACTCTGGATCGCTTTGACCTTTAGTAGTGGTTTCAAATGCTCCGGCGAAGGAGAGCGCGGTGTTTAAGTGAAAACGGCGGAGTTTGGCAGCTCCGCCGTTTTTAATTTCCCCAAATATCAGTGCTTTTGGGTATCGCCAGCAACCTTGTCCATTACAGCAAATAGCACACCGGACACAACGAATGCCATATGGATGATGACTTTCCATTTCAGGCTATTGGCGTCGGCATCGCTCATCACCTCGGGTATGTCCATAAAAGATTTTAAAAGATCAATCGCAGAAATGGCGACAATGGCACCGATGACTTTCAGTTTGAGGCCAGAAAAATCAACTTTTCCCATCCAGTCAGGGCGATCTTTGTGATCACCAATATCAATTTTTGAGATGAAAATTTCATAGCCGCTAAATATGATCATTAATAACAAGCTGCCAACTAATGACATATCGACCAGCGCTAAAATTCCGACAATAACATCTGCTTCAGAGGCACTAAAAACATGAGTAGTCATATGCCATAGTTCTTGAGCAAACTTAATAAACAATAAAACAAGGCTAAAAACCAAACCTATATAGAAAGGGGCTAACATCCAGCGGCTTTTAAAAATGGTGGATTCCAACGAGTTTTCAATTTTATTCGACATGTCAATTTCTTGGGGTGTTGTGAGGCGGCAAATTATAGGCTATCCCGCGCTGTTTAAGGTAGCAACAAGTTGAGATTTATTGCTCATAACCCGCTAATCAAATGAATTGTGTTGGACGGGCTGCTTAACCAAAAACCGTTGAAACCCGGTGGTAATAGCTCTATCTCATTTCTAATTGTGCAGCCTTGGCTCTCGAAGTAATTTTTTGCCGCAATAGCGTCGTCTGTTACTATCTCTAGCCATATCTCCGCCTGACTGATTCCTGATACTTTATCTACCCATAAATTCTTGTCGCCAAACTCGAATGCTACGGAGTGGGGGGCGTCGGGTGAGCTGGCGGTTTTCTGTTTTAAGCCCAATATTACCTTATAAAAGTTCACCATTTTGTCGAACTCATGCGCTGGTACTTTTATCGCAATGTTTTTTCCGGGGTTAAATTTGGGTTTCATGTTTTTCTCTGTTTTAAGCAAATGACATGAGGCAGCTATTCAATATTGTGGTGAATAACGGTATTTGTTCGGGTGAAAAATGGTCGGAACCTGTGGCTTGTAATCATAGCTAATTGTTAGGAGTGTTTTTCGTGCATTCAACCCCAACGTTAAATCACTAAAATGGAAATGCTATAGCTTGACCAATTTCAGTGGACGGTAGGAAACCGATACAAAGGAGTTGAGTAACAATATAAAGAGGTATGCCCCATTTTAATACAGGGTGAACGCGCCCAAATATCATGCGATCAATAACGATAGGAGCGAATAAAAAACCATAGGTGGATAATAGTACGAGAGGTACGCCGCTAATAGGCATCATGGGTAAATATGCAATTCGTGTTACAGAAGCTGATACCATGCTAAGGGAAGCCAAGACCATAAAACGTTTGTGAATATGGAGCTTCTTTCTGAAAATAATGCCCAACAGACTCAAACAGGAAAAGCTCAAAAGTGTGTGCAATATGGCCAACACAAAACTTGTTCGAGATCTTAAAAATACCTCACTCCAACTGCTGTCGTAGTTTTGCATAACACCGATCATCATATCTGTGCCACTAAAAATCAGAGCGCATATAAGAAAGAGGCTTAGATAGCCAAGTTTTTTATGTAAGGCAACATTTTGAATAGAGGATAGGTGAGACTGAACAGCAAACAGTATGTACCAGCACAAATAGAGCATTCCATGTATTACAAATTGAGCTGTAACAATTGTCTCCGAATCAAATATCTTTACATAATGGGGGAGTAAAGTTATCAACATTAAGACAACTAGAACGATGGAAAATTTTCCATAGATGGGTTGAGAAGAAAATATTAAATTTTTGTTTGGCTGCAACATATTATTCTTATTCATTTTTAGCCAACCCGATAACTATGGTGGCTACGCCCAAATAGGAAAATAGTTTAAAAATTGATTCTATAGCATCTTTTGGTAGTAAGAACTTCGACAGTTTTTCCATAAACCCTACCTTCCTGTGTTCTGCGGCACCTTACTATTAATAATCAAATAGCGCCTAGCCATTTAATAATGACAACCCAAACCTAATATTTCACTTGCTAATAAACTGAAGCTACTAGTTTTTTAAGCCTTATCGAAGCTTAAGGCTATCCGCTATACATAGGCCATTTGAGGTATGTACATTGTAGAGCGTAACTTTGACATTTCTTGTATTTTTTTCATCGATACTTGGCATTGAGTTAACCCTCACAGTTCTACAGGTGCTTCCCCAAGCCCTCAGTTCTTTTTTACTTAGCGGCTTACTCTCTATAATTTCTCCAGTGCGAATTGAATAAGAATAAATTCGGCGAGCAATTACGGTTGCGTCTCCAATAGAAACATTCTTTCCTTCTTCAATTTTTTTATTCCTTTCATTTCGCTCTTTTTCCAGCTCATCTTTTGTCAACAAAACCCTGAATTCCTTGAATGAGCACAACCTATTTGAGTGTTGCTCGACGCCTAACAATTCAACCTTTGAATCCCCGTAGGTCAAATTAAACTGAATTGCCTCATCAGCTGAATACTCTTTGTCCAAGTAGAAATGAGTACAAAACTTGTAACTGCTACTCACTAGGTTAACTGGAAGTGGACTTTTTGAGCTGAAGCCTAAATTTCTGGATATATTTAAGCCTCCTTTGGAAAACAGTTTTTTATTGACGGTTACAAACTTGAGGTATTTACTGTCAATGATTCCTTCGACCTTACCTATTTCTTCCGTTCTATTCTTTATCACCTCCGCCAACGCAATATTTGCACTCAGTACTACGAGAAAAATTCCCAGTAATTGACACAGCTTCTTCATTTTTAGTCCTTTTTAATTTTCCCTGTGATGTTCAACGCTAATAATTTAATAAATTATCAGTTCCATAATCGTGTTTTGCTTCTAAGTTAACATGGCCTCTTTGATGATCTAATTTAGATTTAATCTCTTTGAACCAACGCCCTGTACTTTCTAAAAATTAAAATGGCAGGACATGCAAGTGCCTAACGCCCAAAGCAGCGGCGCGCGTTAGCGCGTCCAGCCCGCAGGGCGATGCTGCCTTTGCTTGTTATGTGCATATACTTAGCACCGAAGTTTTTCTAGAACCTGTAGTTCTTTTATTTGGGTCATAGAATGTCTCTATGAGCTCAAATCCTGCCTTTCGCATCATTCCCGCAGAGGCCAGATTTTCTTCGTGACGCTCGATATAGACATGACTGCATTTTTCATTGCCAGCAAGTTTAATGGATTCTTTTAGGAGTTGGCTGCCTAGGCCTTTACCACTTTGGCTTGAGGCAACAACTACGTCATTTATATATGCGATATCTGCTAGAGCAGCATACTTACTCAATTTGGACGGGCACGCCTCTTTCATAATGAGAACCGCGAAGCCAACAATGCTAGTCTCTTCCGCTAAAACGGGTAAAGCTTTCCCTTGATTAATAAGTTGAAATTGATGCGCAATGCTTTTATCTGTAATGTAATTCCATTCATTCGGGCCTTCTTTTAGAAGGAGCTCTTGCATTGCTTGAAAATCAGCTTCGTTTAGCTTTCGAGAATGTAACTTCATGCGATGATCTCTTGCACATAACGCCCGGCTCACCGAGAAAATTTTTGATGGCAGCTTTTGTGCGTGCTTTTGCACAAAAGATGACGGCGAAAATTTGTCCGGTGCAGCC